>JAGWVN010000127.1 GCA_018970865.1 Betaproteobacteria bacterium | reverse complement strand
CCGTGCCGTCTCGGCTGCGCTTTCGGGTTCATTACGGCGAGTACGCCAGCCGCCACGCCGTGGCCGTCCTGGAGTACCAGGTGGAGGCCGCCGAGGGCCGCTATCAGTTGCGCACCGAGGGCCGCGCCGAGGGCCTCACCGCGCTCTTCTACAGCGGCGTGCTCACGCAGACCAGCGCCGGCCGCTATGGGGATGACGGTCTGCAGCCCGAGCGTCACACCGAGCAGCGAGGCCGGGGCGGCACGCGCTGGGTGGCGCTCGACCCGGCCACCGGTCAGGCGAGCTTTTCGGGCGGCCAGCGGGTGAGCGCGCCACCCGGCACCCAGGACCGGCTCTCGATGCTGATCCAGCTCGGCCTGATCGCCCGTGGCCGGCCGTCGCTGCTTGCGCCCGGCATGACGCTGAGCCTGCCCGAACTCGGCTCGCGCGGCATCGACACCGTGGCCTATCGCAGTCTGGGCGACGAGATCCTGCCCACCGACGACGGACCGCTGCGCGCCCTGCGGCTCACCCGGCACGACGGTGATCCGGCGCGCGATCCACGGATCGACATCTGGCTCGGGTACGATCAGCACCTGCTGCCGGTGCGCATCCGGCTCACCGATCCGGGCGGGCGGGTGCTCGACCAGATCCTCGCCCGGTGAGCCAGCCCGGCCCCGTACCGCGACGCCGGGCTGGCGCCGCCCCGTCATCAGGACCCATGTGGCATGAGCCCAGACCACCCCGACCGCGATCCGCCCGCCACTGACGCCCCGCCGCTGCAGCTGGCCATCGTGCCGGTCACCCCCTTCCAGCAGAACTGCTCGCTGCTGGTGTGCACGCGCAGCGGAACGGCCGCGGCCTTCGATCCCGGCGGTGATCTCGACCAGATCGACGACGCGCTGCGCAAGCTCGGCGTGCGGCTGGAGAAGGTCTTCCTCACCCACGGCCACATCGACCATTGCGGCCAGGCGGCCGAATTCGCGAAACGCCATGGCGTGCCGCTCGAGGGCCCGCACATCGACGACAAGTTCTGGATCGACCAGCTGCCTGGCCAGGGTCATCGCTTCGGCTTTCCGCCGCTCGCCGCCTTCCAGCCCGATCGCTGGCTGGTCGATGGCGATACCGTGCGCTTCGGGCAGCAGACCCTCAGGGTGATCCACACCCCGGGCCACACGCCCGGCCATGTGGTGTTCTTCCACGAGGGGGCGCGCCTGGCCATCGTGGGCGATGTGCTCTTCCAGGGCTCGATCGGGCGCACCGACTTCCCGCGCGGCAATCACGCCGACCTGATTGACTCCATCACGAAGAAGCTCTGGCCGCTGGGCAGCGATGTCTCCTTCGTGCCCGGCCACGGACCGATGAGCACCTTCGGCGAAGAGCGCCGGCACAACGGCTTCGTGGCCGACGAGGTGCTCGGCGGCTGACCGCAGCCTGCGGCTCAGCCCTTGTGCCGGGTGTCCTTCAGGCTCACGCAGCGGTTGAACACCAGCCGGTCGGGGCGGCTGTCGCGACTGTCGGTCACGAAGTAGCCATGCCGCTCGAACTGCAGCGGCTGGCCGGCGGGCGCGCTGAGCGCGCTGGGCTCCACCCAGGCCTGCGCGAGCCGGCGTGAGTCGGGGTTCAGCGCGGCCAGGTAGTCGGCATCGCCCGCGCCGGGCTGCGGCTCTGTGAACAGCCGCTCGTAGAGCCGCACCTCGGCCGGCAGCGCATGCGCGGCCGACACCCAGTGCAGATTGCCCTTGACCTTGTAGGCATCGGCGCCCGGCGTGCCCGAGCGCGAGTCGGGCATGAGCTCGGCCAGCACGGCGCTGACCCGGCCCTCGGCATCGGTCTCGAAGCCGGTGCAGCGGATGACATGCGCGTAGCGCAGCCGCACCAGGTTGCCGGGGAACAGGCGAAAGAAGCCCTTGGGCGGCTCGATCGCGAAGTCCTCGCGCTCGATGAACAGCTCGCGCGAGAAAGGGAACTCGCGCCGGCCGAGTTCGGGCCGCTGCGGATGGAAGGGCGCGCTGCAGGTCTCGAGATGGTCGTCAGGCAGGTTGGTGATCTTCAGCCGCAGCGGGTCGAGCACGGCCACGCTGCGCGGCGCCCGGGCCTCGAGGTCATCGCGCAGGGCCTGCTCGAGGACGCTCATGTCGATCCAGGTGTCGGCGCGCGACACGCCGATGCGCTCGCAGAACAGCCGGATCGCCTCCGGGGTGTAGCCGCGCCGGCGCAGGCCGGCGAGCGTGGGCAGCCGCGGATCGTCCCAGCCCTCGACGCGGCCGGTGCTCACCAGCTCCTGCAGCCGCCGCTTGCTGGTGACGGTGTAGCTCAGGTTCAGCCGCGCGAATTCGATCTGGCGCGGCAGCGGGCGCTGGAAGAAGCCGCCTTCGGCGAGCCGTTCGAGCAGCCAGTCGTAGAGCGGGCGGTGATCCTCGAACTCGAGGGTGCAGATCGAGTGGGTGATGTTCTCGAGCGCATCGGAGATCGGATGCGCATAGTCGTACATCGGGTAGATGCGCCAGCGCTCGCCGGTGCGGTGATGCTCGGCGAAGCGGATCCGGTAGAGGGCCGGGTCGCGCAGGTTGATGTTGGGCGAGGCCATGTCGATGCGCGCCCGCAGCACATGGCTGCCTTCGGGGTGCAGGCCGTCGCGCATTTCGCGCAGCAGGCTCAGGCTTTCGGCCGCGGGCCGGTCGCGGTAGGGCGAGTTGCGCCCGGGTTCGGTGAGCGTGCCGCGGCCGATGCGCATCTGTTCGGCGCTTTGCGAGTCGACATAGGCATGGCCGTGCCGTACCAGGTGCTCGGCCATCTGGTAGAGCTGCTCGAAGTAGTCGCTGGCGAAGTAGAGGTTGCTCTCGGTGGCGCCGTCGGCCGCGTGATCCCAGGCAAAGCCCAGCCAGCGGACCGCGTCGAGGATGGCGTCGACGAACTCCTGGTCTTCCTTGACCGGATTGGTGTCGTCGAAGCGCATGTGACAGCGCCCCTGGTAGTCGCGGGCCAGCCCGAAGTTCAGGCAGATCGACTTGGCGTGACCGATGTGCAGATAGCCGTTGGGCTCGGGCGGAAACCGGGTTCGGATGCGGGCCGGGTCGGGCTGGCCGGCCGCCTGCGCGCTGCCCGGGCCGGGCTGGCCGCACCAGCGCCGGCTGGCGTGGACACCCGCCGCCAAGTCGGCCTCGACCTGGGTGCGGATGAAGTTGTGGGTGGCGGCGGGGGCCTTTTCCGTCATCGTCAGACGCCGAGGAGTTCGACCTCGAACAGCAGCGTGGCGTTGGGGGGAATCACGCCGCCCGCGCCGCGCGCGCCATAGCCCATGTCGGGCGGAATCAGCAGCTGGCGGGTACCGCCGACCTTCATGCCGGCGAAGCCTTCATCCCAGCCGCGGATGACATGGCCGGCGCCCAGCGGGAACGAGAAGGGCTGGCCGCGATCCTTGCTGGAGTCGAACTTCGCGCCGCGCGCGCCGTTCTGCCACAGCCAGCCGGTGTAGTGCACCGTGACATGGGCGCCTGCCGCCGCCTCGGGGCCGCTGCCCGGGGTGGTGTCGTCGTACTGCAGCCCGGAGGGCAGGGTCTGGAAGGCCATGGTCATTCTCCTGGTTGGGATTCATGGGCGCGGCGCAAGGCCTCCACCCGGGCGCGATTCACGCCGAAGTCACGGCGCCCGAGACGGGCCGCCGAACGGACATGGGCGACCCCGGCCGGCGCGTCGAGCGCCAGATCGAGGTCGTCGATGAAGCGAAACCAGCGGCTCTCGCACTCGGCGCGCAGATGGCGCTCGTTGCGCTCGACCACCCGCACGCCGGGCAGGGCGGCGGCCTGGTCGAGCAGCCTCGCGAAGGCGGCAACCGGCTCGCCGCGCAGTCTGATGGGGTCGATGCGGTGGGCTGGCGAGAGGCTCTGGCTGGAGACCGCGTTGTCGCGGGATTCGTCGACCGGCGCGAGCGGCAGGCCCGGGCTCGCCACCGGGGCAGCCCCGGCAAGCAGGCCGGCCTGTCCGGCCGCCAGGGCCGCCAGCGGCAGGGCCAGCAGTCCGAGCGCCAGGCCCCGCCAGAGCCGCGATGCGCTCACGGCTGGCGTCCGCGCCAGGCGGTGAGCATCATGCCGCCCATGCCCGACAGCATGACCCAGGCCGAGATCAGCCAGCCCAGGAAGGGCACCGCGCCCACCAGCAGCAGCAGCACCAGGGTGCCGGCCAGCCAGGCGATCTGGCCCAGGCGGGTCCCGCCATGGCCGTCGGTGAAGGCCTGGCGCGCGCGCAGGGCCACCGACCAGACGCCGATCAGGTAACCGCTGAGCAGCAGCACCGGGTAGACCGCCAGCAGCGTGGCGCCGAGCGGGATGCCCACGATGGTGAGGATGGCCACGCCCGCTGCCACCGGCAGCGCGATCAGCAGCGCGAACCCCAGACCGAGCGAGGCGCCGGCGTCCTCCCAGGCGCGCCGGGCCGACTCGCGGGTGAAGCCGGGCAGCGCGAGGAACAGCAGGGCGCCGAACAGCAGCAGGCCCACCGACCACAGCAGCACGCCGAGCAGCCCCCAGCGCTTGTTCAGGGACTCGTCCTGCGGCGCCGGGGCCGGCTTCTCGGCCTCCTCGCGGGTGACCTCGCCGCGCACCTGGGCGCCGCTGCTCTGCTTGATCGGGTTGGGGCTGGTGTAGGACAGGGCGCCGAGGATGCGGGCGCCATCGAGGAGTTCGATCTCCTCGGCCACGAGCTTCACCTTGCCGCCGATGGTGCCGTCGATCGCGATGCGCTGCGCGTAGACCGTGAGCTCGCCGACGATCTCGCCGCGGATGTCCACCGAACGCCCGGCGATCAGGGCATCGCGCCCGATGCGCGCGCTGCGCTCGAAGGCGAGTTCGGAGCCCACCAGCAGCAGGTCGCCGCCCACTGGGGCGTCGAGCACCAGCTTGCCGGCCGCGGCACGCAGGTCGCCGCCCACCGGCCGGCGCAGATCGACATCGCCGCCGGTGAGCGTGGCGTCGCCCTTGACCTCGGCGTCGATCACCACCCGCGAGCCGGCGGCGTGGAAGTCGCCCTCCACCGGCGAGCCGACCCGCACGGTGCGGCCGGCGCGGTAGATGTTGCGGGTGCCGTAGGAGGCCACGCCATCGCGGCGGGTGGCGCTCTCGGCGGCCGATTCGGCGGCTGCGCCGCCGGCTGCCGAGAACTGCGCCAGGGCCGGGCGATGGAGTCCGTCGAGGCCCAGCGCGAGCAGGGCCAGACCCATCAGGACCAGTCCCCTGCGCATCAGCAGGCCTTGGAGGGACGGCGGCATGGCGCGGCGCTCAGGCGGGGTCGGCGCGCAGGCGCCGGATCAGCGAGGAGGTGTCGTTGCGCCCGCCGCCCATGGCCTGGACATCGCGGTAGAACTGGTCGATCAGGGCGGTGCCGGGCAGCGGCGCGCCGTTGCGCCGGGCCTCGTCGAGGCACAGGCCGAGGTCCTTGCGCATCCAGTCGACCGCGAAGCCGAAGTCGAAGCGGTTCTCGACCATGGTGCGGCCGCGGTTGTCCATCTGCCAGCTCTGCGCCGCGCCCTTGCCGATCACCTCGAGCACCAGGTTCATGTCGATGCCGGCGGCCAGGCCGAAGTTGACGCCCTCGGCCAGGCCCTGCAGCAGGCCGGCGATGCAGATCTGGTTCACCATCTTGGCGAGCTGGCCGCTGCCGGCCTCGCCGATGCGGGTGAAGGCCCGGGAGAAGGCCATGGCCACCGGCCGCGCCTGCTCGAACACCGGCAGGTCGCCGCCGACCATGACGGTGAGCTGGCCGTTGACCGCGCCCGCCTGGCCGCCCGAGACCGGGGCGTCGAGAAAGTGCAGGCCATGGCGGCCCGCCTCGCGATGCAGTTCCCGCGCGACCTCGGCCGAGGCGGTGGTGTGGTCGACGAACACCGCGCCCGGCTTCATGCCGGCGAAGGCGCCGTGCTCGCCGAGCACCACCGAGCGCAGGTCGTCATCGTTGCCCACGCAGGCAAAGATCAGGTCGGCGTCGTGCGCGGCCTGGCGCGGCGTGGGCGCCGAGCGCCCGCCGTACTCGGTTGCCCAGCGATCGGCCTTCTCGGCGGTGCGGTTGTACACCGTGACGGCATGGCCGGCGCGCCGCAGATGCCCGGCCATGGGATAGCCCATGACGCCCAGGCCCAGGAAGGCCGCCTTCACCGGGGTGATGGGATCGTAGCTTCGCTGGGTCATGGGCGCGGTCTCCGGGAGGGGGTGAGGGGCGTGCCGCCGACGCGCGCGTCGGCAGGGCAAAAGCGCAATTCTAGACGCCTTCGCGGCGGGGGCGGCTCGAGCCCCCGGCGCGCCGACGGCAACCGGCAGGCGCTCAGAACGCGGCGGCGCAGCCATCGCGACGGCTGTCGCTGGCGGCGGCGTAGCCGTCTTCCAGGTCGTCGCTCAGCCGCCAGATGAACTGGCCCGAACCGAAGTCCATGTACGAGTCGAGCACCGGCTCGATCTCGTGGCCGAGCCCGCGCAGGCCGGCCACGATGGCCTCGGGCATGGTCGACTCGATGTCGAGCTTCAGGCCGCGCTGCACCTTCCAGCGTGGCGCGTCGCAGGCCGCCTGCGGGTTCTGGCGATGGTCGAGCATGCGCGAGAGGGTCTGCATGTGGCCCTGCGGCTGCATGTTGCCGCCCATCACGCCGAAGCTCATCTGCGGCGCGCCGTCTTTCATCAGGAAGGCCGGAATGATGGTCTGGAAGGGCCGCTTGCCCGGCGCCACGCAGTTGGGATGCGACGGATCGAGCGAGAAGCAGTAGCCGCGGTTCTGCAGCGACACGCCCACCTCGGGCACCACCACGCCCGAGCCGAAGCCCATGTAGTTGGACTGGATGAACGAGATCATCATGCCCTGCCGGTCGGCGGCGGTCAGGTAGATGGTGCCGCCCGCCGGCGGCAGGCCGTGCTGGAAGTCGGTGGCGCGGTCCTCGCGGATCAGGCGGGCGCGCTGCGCGAGATAGCCGGGGTCGAGCAGGTGCGCGGGCGTCACCTCGGTCATGTAGCGCAGGTCGGCCACATAGCGGTAGACATCGGCGAAGGCGGCCTTCATCGCCTCGATCTGCAGATGGCGGGTGCGCAGCGAATCGGCCGGGTGGGCGCCGATGTCGAAGTGCTGCAGGATGCCCAGCGCCATGAGCGCGGCGATGCCCTGGCCGTTGGGCGGGATCTCGTGCAGCGTGTAGCCGCGGTAGTCCTGGCTGATCGTGCCGCACCAATCCGGGCGGTAGCCGGCCAGGTCGGCCAGGCTCAGTGTGCCGCCGTGCTCGCGGGCATGGGCCACCAGCGCCTGCGCGGTCTGGCCCTGGTAGAAGTCCGCACCGCGGCTGCTGGCGATCCGGCGCAGGGTCTGGGCCGCGGCCGGCAGCGCGAAGCGCTCGCCGATGCGCGGCGCGCGCCCATGCGGCATGAAGGCCTGCGCGAAGCCCGGCTGCGACTGCAGTTCGGGCACCGCGGCCGCCCACTTCTGGCTGACGATGCCGGCCACGCCATGGCCGCGCTCGGCCAGCTCGATGGCCGGCTGCAGCAGGTCCTCGAAGGGCAGGCTGCCGAACTTCTCGTGCAGCGCGGCCCAGGCGCTGACCGCGCCCGGCACGGTCACGCTGTCCCAGCCGCGCATCGGGAACTTCCCGCCGTGACGCTTCGCGTAGTAGGCGGTGTCCCAGGTGGCCGGCGCGGTGCCCGAGGCGTTCAGGCCGTGCAGTTCGCGTCCATCCCACACGATGGCGAAGGCGTCGCTGCCCAGGCCGTTGGAGACCGGCTCGACGATGGTGATGGCGGCCGCCGCGGCGATCGCGGCATCGACCGCATTGCCGCCGGCGGCCAGCATGCGCAGGCCGGCCTGCGCGGCGAGCGGCTGCGAGGTGGCCACCACATTGCGCGCGAACACCGGCGCCCGGTAGGTGGGATAGCGGACGGACCAGTCGAAGTCGAAGGGAGTGGCGCTCATGGCGGGCTTTCAGCAGCCGAGCTGGTCGGCGAGGTCGAGGAAATCGGTGGCGTGATGATCGAAGGCCGGCTCGCGGCTGATGTCGGGCTGGCGGGTGGGGCCGAACTCCATCGGCCGGGTGACGAAGGCGGTGCGCAGGCCGCAGGCCGCCGCGGCGTGCAGGTCTTCCTTGTGCGCGGCCACCAGCATCACCTGACCCGGGCTCACGCCGAAGATGTCGGCCACGCCGAGGTAGGTCTGCGGATCGGGTTTGTAGTGCCGGAAGACCTCGGCCGAGAGGATCAGGTCCCAGGGCAGGCCGGCGCGCTTGGCCATGTTCGCAAGCAGTCCCAGGTTGCCGTTGGACAGGGTGCACAGGGTGTAGCGGCTGCGCAGCCGATGCAGGCCGGCGAGCGTGTCGGGCCAGGGATCGAGCCGGTGCCAGACCTTGTTCAGGTGCTCGATGCGGTCGGGCAGCAGGCGGATGCCGAACTTGGCCAGCACGCTGTCGAGAATCATGCGGTGCAGGTCGTCGATGCGGGTCCAGCCGAGCTCGCCCTTGCGCACCCGCTCCATGGCGGGCAGGTAGCCGGCCCGCCAGGCCAGGGCGAAGCGCCCGCCGTCCACGCCGAGCTGCATCGCGTCGACCTCGCGCGCGATCGAGCCGTGCCAGTCGACCACCGTGCCGAAGACATCGAAGGCCAGGATCTGCAGGGGGCCTGCCGTGGGGGTGCTCATCGGGCGATCTCCGTCATTCGGGCTTGATGCCGGCGCGCCGGATCACCGCCTTCCAGTTCTCGTGGTCGGCGCGGATCAGGCGGGCGAACTGCTCGGGGCTGCCGCCTGCCGGCTCGGCCCCGGCGCGCTCCAGGCGCTCGAGCACCTCGGGCGCGCGCACCGCGGCGTTCAGGTCACGGTTCAGGCGGCTCAGGATGTCGGCTGGCGTGCCCGCCGGCACGAACGCGCCGAACCAGTTGCTGATGTCCATGCCGGCGATGCCGGCCTCGGCGAAGGTGGGCACATCGGGCAAGGACGGCGAGCGGCGCTCGCCGCTCACCGCCAGCGCCCGCACCTTGCCGTCGCGGATGTGCGGCTGGGCCGACACCACGCTGTCCATCAGGAAGGCGATCTGGCCCGACACCAGATCGGTGATCACCAGGCCCGTGCCCCGGTAGGGGATGTGCACGACGAACAGCCCGCCGGCGCGCCACTTGAACATCTCGGCCGACAGGTGCGGATAGGTGCCGATGCCCGAGGAGCCGAAGTTGTAGCGGCCCGGGCTGCGGCGCAGGAGCGCGACCAGTTCCTGCACGGTGCGGGCGGGGAAGCCGGCGCCCACCACCAGCACGCTGGGCGCGTTGGCCACATGCGCCACCGGCGCGAAGTCGCGAAACGCGTCGTAGGGCATCTTCGGGTTGATGGCCGGGCCCACCGAGTGGGTGGAGCCGGTGCCCATCAGCAGCGTGTAGCCGTCGGCCGGGGCCTTGGCCACGGCATCGGCGCCGATGCTGCCGCCGGCGCCCGGCCGGTTCTCCACCACCACCTGCTGGCCGAGCGTGGCGCCCAGGCGGGTGGCGAGCGTGCGGCCGATGATGTCGGTGGCGCCACCCGCCGGAAAGGGGATGACCAGCCGCACCGGGCGCGTGGGCCACGCCTGCGCGCGGGCAGACGCGGGCAGCGCGGCAGCCAGGGCCGCGGCCGGCAGGCCGGCGATCAGCCGGCGGCGTAGGGGAGGGAGCATGGGGTGCGCGGCGGGAGGAAAGCCGCGCAGTCTAGCAAAGCCGTGGCCGGCGCCCGAGAGCGCCGGCCGGGTGGGGCGGGTTCCGGGGCGTCAGGCCCGCCCTGGCTCCGGCCCGGACTACTCGTCGAAGGCTTCCTCGCGCTTCTTGGCGATGGCCGGCAGGAACACGATC
>JAGWVN010000126.1 GCA_018970865.1 Betaproteobacteria bacterium | reverse complement strand
AGCGTCTCGCGCACGTTGTGGTCGGTGATCAGCACCCCGATGCCGCGTTCCTTGAGGAAGCGCACGATCCGCTGGATCTCGATCACCGCGATCGGATCGACGCCCGCGAAGGGCTCGTCGAGCAGGATGAAGCGCGGGGAGTTGGCCAGCGCCCGGGCGATCTCGACCCGGCGCCGCTCGCCGCCCGACAGCGAGACCGCCGGATTGCCGCGCAGGTGGACGATCTGCAGGTCGGCCAGCAGGGCCTCCAGACGGCTGGCGATCTCGTCGGCCGGCAGCGGCCCGCCCTGCGCGCCGGGCTGCAGTTCGAGCACCGCCCGGATGTTCTCCTCGACCGACATCTTGCGGAAGACCGAGGCTTCCTGGGGCAGGTAGGACAGCCCGATGCGGGCGCGGCGATGGATGGGCAGCCGCCCGATCGGGCGGGCGTCGAGCTCGATGACGCCGGCGTCGGAGGGCACCAGGCCCACGATCATGTAGAAGCAGGTGGTCTTGCCGGCGCCGTTGGGGCCGAGCAGGCCGACCACCTCGCCGCTGCGCACCTCGAGGGACACATCGCGCACCACCTGCCGGCCGTGATACGCCTTCATGAGGTGGCTGACGCTCAGCCGGCTGACCGGCGCCGCGGGGGGCTGCGGCCCGGCGCCCGCAGCGTCGGCGGGTTGGCCGGCCGCGTCGGCGCCCGGCCCGGGACCGGGCCCCGGGCGGTCGGTCAGCGCCGCCATCAGGGACGGGCCTGGGCCGGCGCGGTGGCCGGCTTCAGCGTCACGGCCGGGCCGCTCGGCCCGGCGCCCGCGCCGGTCTCGCTGCGGGGCTGGATCACCAGGCGCACCCGCCCGCCGGGGTTCTCGGCGGTGGCGCCGCGGCTACCGCCGTCGACCGAGAACTGCTCGCTGCGGCCGTCGTAGACGATCAGGCTGCCGTGGACCTCGTCGGTGACCCGGTCCTGCTCGAGCCGCTTGAGCTGGGCGCGGTCGATCAGCCGCACCACCTCGGCCTTGCCGTCGTAGTCGAGCTGCTGCGCGCGGCCGTGCACGAACTGGTCGACGCCGTCGCGCTTCTGGCGGAAGCTGGCCGGGTTGCCGAAGGCGCTGCCGTGCTGGTAACCCTCGGGGTCCTGGCGCATCACCAGGCGATCGGCGCGGATCACCAGCGTGCCCCGGGTGAGCACCACATTGCCGGTGAACACCGTGGTCTGCCGGACATCGTCATGACGCAGGCTGTCGGCCTCGACCTGGGTGGGGCGCTCGCGGTCGGCGCGCTCGGCGCCCGCCGCGCCGGCGAGCAGCAGGCCGGCGACCAGCAGCAGGCCGCGGGCGCGCGCGCGCCAGAAGGACGGGTTCGGGAATGCCGGGATCATGGGGAGGACGCCTGCCGGGGAGACTGGCCGGCGCCCGAGCCGGGCGGCCAGTGGACCTGCACCCGGTCGCGAAGCTGCAGGGTGCCTTGTCGATTATCGAATTCCATGCCGACACCGGTCAACACGGCGGCGCCGCGCTCGATGCGGACCGGCAGGTCGGTGCGCGCCGTCTCGGTCTCGGAGAACACCAGCAGGGCGTCGGTGCTCAACCGCAGCGCGGGCATCTCGGGGCCGGCTTCGCGAACCACCCGGACATCGTCCTTCAGCAGGGTCTGCTCGCCGCGGCCGGTGGTGCGGCCTTCGCGGGCGGTGAGGGTGACCCGGGGCCGGGCCGGGTCGAGGCTCACCAGCCGCGGCCGGGTGAATTCGCTGCTGTCGTCGTCGGGGAAGTGCACCGCCCGCTCGGCCCACAGCCGGAAGGTGGGCTCGCCCTGCCGGTCGGTGCGGGTGAGCGAGAAGCGTTCGACGAAGTAGTCGGGTTCGTGGGCCGGGGGCCGCCCGCCGGCGGCGGCGTCCTCGCGACGGGCGAGCTCGGTGAGGTAATAGCTGTAGGCGGTGAGCCCGGCGAGCAGCGCGATCGACACCGCGGCCGCGATCCGGTCCTGGCGCAGGGCGGGCATGGCGGCGGGCTCAGCCCGGGGTGCCGGCCGACCGGCCGTCGCCGCGCGCCGGGCTTGCCCCGGGCGGATCGGCCGGATCGGCCTGGTCGAGCCAGCGGCGCAGCTGCCCGTCGCGCAGACCGCGCCGGGCCAGCCACCAGTCGGCGAACTCGCGCACCGCGCCGTGACCGCCCGGGCGGCTGGCCACCCAGTCGGCGCGCTGACGCACCTCGGGGTCGGCATCGGCCGGCGCCAGCGCCAGGCCGGCCAGCCGCAGGGCGGGCAGGTCGGGCCAGTCGTCGCCCATGAATGCCGCCTCGGCCAGGCCGATGCCGAGTTCGGCGCAGAGCTCGCGCAGCGCCTGCGCCTTGTCGGACACCGACTGGCGCACATGGACGATCCCGAGCTCGGCCGCGCGGCGCTCGACGATGGCCGAGCGCCGCCCGGTGATGATCGCGATCTGCAGGCCGGCCTCGCGCAGCAGGGCCAGGCCGAAGCCGTCGCGCACCGAGAAGGCCTTCATGGCCTCGCCCTGCGGGCCGATCAGGATCGCGCCGTCGGTGAGCGTGCCGTCGACATCGAGGGCGAGCAGGCGCAGCCCGGCAGCGCTCTCGCGCGCCGGCCGGCGGGCGCTCACCGGGGGGTCGGCCGGCCGCATCAGACGATCTTGGCGGCCAGCAGATCGTGGATCTGCAGCGCGCCCACCAGCCGCCCGTCGTCCTCGAGCACCAGCAGCTGGGTGATGCGTCGCGATTCCATCAGCCGCACCGCCTCGGCGGCCAGCGCCCGGGGGCCGATGCTAGCCGGCTGCCGGGTCATGACCTCGTCGACGGTGAGCGTCCGGATGTCGCCGCCACGCTCGAGCAGGCGGCGCAGGTCGCCATCGGTGAACACGCCCAGCGCCAGGCCGTGCTCGTCGATGACCGCCACCATGCCCATGCGTTTGCGCGAGATCTCCAGGATGGCGTCGCCCAGTCGCGCGCCGCCGCGCACCGTGGGCAGGGCCTCGCCCTGGCGCATGACATCGGACACCAGAGTAAGCAGGCGCCGGCCGAGCGAGCCGCCCGGGTGCGAGGAGGCGAAGTCCTCGGCGTTGAAGCCGCGGGCCTCGAGCAGGGCCACCGCCAGGGCGTCGCCCAGCGCCATGGCGGCGGTGGTGCTGGCCGTGGGCGCGAGGTTGAGCGGGCAGGCTTCGCGCGCCACGCCGGCGTCGAGGTGGGCATCGGCCAGCACCGCCAGGCGCGAGCCGGGGTCGCCGGTCAGGGCGATCAGGCGCGCGCCGCGCCGCTTGACCAGCGGCACGATCGCCAGCAGCTCCTCGGTGCTGCCGGAGTTGGACAGCGCCAGCACCACATCCTCGGCGATGACCATGCCGAGATCGCCGTGGCTGGCCTCGGCCGGGTGCATGAAGAAGGCGGGCGTGCCGGTCGAGGCCAGCGTGGCGGCGATCTTGCGGCCGACATGGCCGGACTTGCCGATGCCGCTCACCACCACCCGGCCGGTGCAGGCGAGGATGATCGCGCAGGCCCGGGAGAAGTCCTCGCCCAGCCGCGCCGGCAGCGCGCCGACCGCCTCGGCCTCGATCTGCAGCACCTCGCGGGCGCGTGCCACCAGCGACGCGGCGTCCGCCACGCCAGAGCCTGCCGATAGAATGGGGCGGTTCATCCGCCCGAGTATATCGGCATCGTCCCGCCCGCCCCGCGCGCTTCCGGAGCCCTTCGCGTGCTGTCCTCGCTCGAACTCGCCCTGGTGCTGCTGGCCGCCTCCGTGGTGGCCGTGGTGCTGCTGCGACGCCTGCGCCTGCCGCCGCTGGTGGCCTATCTGGCCGTGGGCACGCTGCTCGGCCCGCACGCGGCCGGCCTCACCGGCGATCCGCAGGCCGTGGCCCATGCCGGCGAGCTCGGCGTGGTGTTCCTGATGTTCACCCTCGGGCTGGAGTTCAACCTCGCCAAGCTCGGCGCCATGCGCCGGCTGGTGTTCGGGCTGGGCGCGGCGCAGGTCGGCGGAACCATGGCCCTGGCCATGCTGCTGCTGCTGGCCGCCCCCGTGGCGCTGACCGGCTGGCTGCTCGGGGGAGGCATCGACTGGCGGGCCGCGCTCGCCCTGGCCGGCGCGGGCGCGATGTCGTCCACCGCCATGGTGGTGAAGCTGCTCGCCGACAAGCGCGAGCTCGAGACCGAGCACGGCCGGCGGGTGTTCAGCGTGCTCCTGTTCCAGGACCTCGCCGTCATCCCGCTGCTGATCGTCATCCCGGCCCTGGCCGCCGGGGGCGACGGCTGGGTGTTTTCGGTGGCCAAGGCGGCGCTGATCGCCTCGGTGCTGCTGGTGCTGATGTTCCGCTTCGGGCCGCGCCTGATGCGCCGCTGGTTCAACCTGGTGGCCCGTCAGCGCTCCCACGAACTCTTCACGCTCAATGTGCTGCTGGCCACGCTGCTCTTCGCCTGGCTGGCCCGCAAGGCCGGCCTGTCGATGGAGCTGGGCGCCTTCGTGGCCGGCATGCTGATCGCCGAGACCGAGTTCCGCTACCAGGTCGAGGAGGACATCAAGCCCTTCCGCGATGTGCTGCTCGGCCTGTTCTTCGTGGCGATCGGCTCGCAGCTCGACCTGCGGGTGCTGGTGCAGGCCTGGCCCCGGGTGCTGGCGCTCACGGCCGTGCCGGTGCTGCTCAAGTTCGCCGTCACCGCCGCGCTCACCCGGGCGCTGGGCGCCAACACCGGCGTCTCGGTGCGCACCGGCATCTGGCTGGCCCAGGCCGGCGAGTTCGGCTTCGTGCTGCTGGCGCTGGCCAGCTCCGTCGGGCTGCTTGCCATCGAGTCGCTGCAGCCGGTCCTCGCCGCCATGCTGCTGTCGCTGCTGATCAGTCCGCTGCTGATCGAGCAGGCCAACCGCATCGCGCTGCGGGTCTCGGCCCAGGAATGGCTGCAGCGCTCGCTGCAGCTGCAGACCATCGCCAGCCGCAGCCTGGCGCGCGACCGCCACGTGATCGTCTGCGGCTTCGGGCGCTGCGGCCAGGCCCTGGCCCATGTGCTCGAGGCCGAGTCGGTGGCCTACGTGGCCCTCGACCTCGACCCCGACCGGGTGCGTCAGGCTGCCGGCAGCGGCGAATCGGTGGTCTACGGCGACGGCTCCCGGCGCGAAACCCTGCTGGCAGCCGGTCTGCACCGGGCCCGCGCCCTGGCGATCACCTTCGACGACACCGGGGCGGCGCTGCGCATCCTGCACCTGGCCCGCGAGCTCGCCCCCCAGATCCCCATCCTCGTGCGCACCTCCCATGAGGCCGACATCGAGCGCCTGCGGGCGGCCGGGGCCACCGAGGTGGTGCCCGAGATCGTCGAGGGCAGCCTGATGCTCGCCTCGCACGCGCTGGCCCTGGCCGGCGTGCCGATGGGCCGGGTGCTGCGTCGGGTGCGCGATGTGCGGGCCCACCGCTATTCGCTGCTGCAAGGCTTCTTCCACGGCGCCGACGACTCTGGCGAGGACGCCATCGAAGATGCCCAGATCCACCTGCGCGCGATCGTGCTCGCCGCCGACAGCCCGGCCTGCGGTTGCGCGCTGGGCGGCTTCGCCCTGGGCGGCGCCCGGGTCAGCGCGGTGGTGCGCGGTGGCCGGCGCATCGTCGACCCGGCCGCCGATCTCAGCCTGGCCGCGGGCGACACCGTGGTCATCGCGGGCACCCTCGAGCAGATCGGCGAGGCCCAGGGCTGGTTCGACGGCCGCTAGCGGGCCCGCTCACGGGCCTTTGCGGCGTTCCGCGCCCCGCAGGTTTAGAATGCAGGGTTTCGTCCAGCGTAATCGGCACCGCCTTGGCCCAGGATTTCCTCACCCTCGATGACGTCAGGTTCGGTTACCGCGACCGGACCATCCTCGATGGCGTCTCGCTGCGCTTCGAGCGCGGCCGGGTGGTCGCGCTCATCGGCGGCTCGGGCTCGGGCAAGACCACCATCCTGCGGCTGATCGGCGGGCTGCTCAAGCCGCGTTCGGGCACGGTCACCTTCGAGGGCCAGGTGCTGCACTCGCTGTCTCGTGACGGCCTGTACGCCGCGCGGCGGCGCATGGGGCTGCTCTACCAGTTCGGTGCGCTGTTCACCGACCTCTCGGTATTCGAGAATGTGGCGTTCCCGCTGCGCGAGCACACCCAGCTGCCCGAGCACCTCATCCGCGACCTGGTGCTGCTCAAGCTCAACGCGGTGGGCCTGCGCGGCGTGGCCCACTACCAGACCTCGCAGCTCTCGGGCGGCATGGCGCGTCGGGTGGCGCTGGCGCGCGCCATCGCGCTCGACCCGCCGCTCATCATGTACGACGAGCCCTTCGCCGGGCTCGACCCGATCTCGCTCGCCACGGTGGCGCAGCTCATCCGCCAGCTCAACGACGCGCTGCATGTCGCCTCCATCCTGGTGTCCCACGACATCAAGGACGCGTTCGCGATCGCCGACTACGTCTACCTGCTGGCCGCCGGCCGCATCGCCGCCCAGGGCACCCCCGACGAGATGCGCGCGTCCACCGACCCCACCGTGCGCCAGTTCCTCGACGGCGACATCGACGGACCGGTCGCCTTCCACCATGCCAGCCGCCGCAGCCTGGCCCAGGATCTGGGGATCGAGCCATGAGCGCCGGCTTCAATCCGGCGCGCCGGGCGCTCGACGCGGTCGCGTCGGTCGGCTACGGCGCGCGCTTCTTCCTGCGCCTGTGCGGCCTGGGCCTGCTCGCGCTGCGCCGCCCGCGACTGGTCATCGACCAGATCCACTTCATCGGCAACTATTCCCTGTCGATCATCCTGGTGTCGGGCCTGCTGATCGGCTTCGTGCTCGGCCTGCAGGGCTACTACACCCTGCGCCGCTACGGCTCCGAGGAGGCGCTCGGCCTGCTGGTGACGCTGTCGCTGGTGCGCGAGCTCGGCCCGGTGGTCACCGCGCTGCTCTTTGCCGGCCGGGCCGGCACCTCGCTCACCGCCGAGGTCGGCCTCATGAAGGCCGGCGAGCAGATCGACGCCATGCAGATGATGGCGGTCGATCCGGTCGCCCGGGTGCTGGCGCCGCGCTTCCTGGCCGCGGTGATCTGCATGCCGCTGCTGGCGGCGCTGTTCTCGTCGATGGGCGTGCTCGGCGGCTATCTGGTCGGCGTCGAGATGATCGGCGTCGACGCCGGCTCGTTCTGGTCGCAGATGCAGGGCGGCGTCGACTGGCTGCTCGATGTCGGCAACGGCGTGGTCAAGAGCATCGTCTTCGGTTTCACGGTGGCCTTCGTGGCGCTGTTCGTCGGCTTCGAGGCCGATCCCACCCCGGAGGGGGTGTCGCGGGCCACCACCACCACCGTGGTGGTCGCCTCGCTGGCCATCCTCGGCCTGGACTTCATCCTCACCGCGCTGATGTTCAGCACCACCTAGGGCGCAGGGAGCAACCGCACATGAATCGCAACTTCTCGGTCGACATCATGGTCGGCCTGTTCGTCGTCCTCGGCTTCTGCGCGCTGGTGTTCCTGGCCATGCGGGCCGGCAACATGAACGCCGCCATCGGCCTGACCGACACCTACGCGGTCAAGGCCCGCTTCGACAACATCGGCGGCCTCAAGCCGCGCGCGGCGGTGCGCAGCGCCGGGGTGGTGGTCGGGCGGGTCACCGCCATCCGCTTCAACGACAAGACCTACCAGGCCGAGGTGCTCATGGCGCTCGACGGCCGCTACCGTTTTCCCAAGGACAGCTCGGCCAAGATCATGACCTCGGGGCTGCTCGGCGAGCAGTACATCGGTCTGGAGCCGGGCGGCGATGCCGCCATGGTCGAGCCCGATGGCCTGATCAGCATGACCCAGTCGGCGGTCGTCCTCGAGAACCTGATCGGCCAGTTCCTCTACGGCAAGGCCGCCGAGGGAGACCGCAAATGAGCCGCCTGCCTCGCCTTGCCCGCGGGCTGGCCGCGGCCGCCCTGCTGGCGCTGGCCGCCGGCTGCGCCGCCCCCGGCGGGCCGGCCGCCGCCCGCGACCCGCTCGAGCCCATGAACCGCGTGATCTGGGGCTTCAACGATCAGGCCGACCAGCTCGTGGTGCGGCCCGTTGCCCGCATCTACGACGCGGTGACGCCCGAGGTGCTTCGCCAGTCGTTCTCGGGGGTGCTCTCCAACCTGGTCGATCCCTGGATCGCGGTCAACCAGCTGCTGCAGGGCAAGCCGGTGCTGGCGCTGTCGGACCTCACCCGCTTCCTGATCAACACCGTGTTCGGGTTCGGGGGCATGGCCGATGTCGCCGGCGCGATCGGCCTCGAGAAGCACCATGAAGACCTCGGCCAGACCCTGGGCCGCTGGGGCGTGCCGCCCGGACCCTACCTGGTGCTGCCCCTGCTGGGGCCGTCCTCGGTGCGCGAGACCGCCGGCTTCATCGGCAGCCTCAAGGGTGACCCCATCTGGGAGCATGCCACCCGTGAACAGAAGCAGGTCTTCACCGGCGGCGTGATCATCGAGACCCGCGCCCGCCTGCTCGGCTCCGAGCGGCTGCTCCAGGGCGCCTCGCTCGATGCCTACAGCTTCGTGCGCGACAGCTACCTGCAGCGCCGCCGCAACCTCGTGCACGACGGCAATCCGCCGCCGCTGCGCGAGGAAGACTGATCCGATCCGCCCCCGGGGGACACCATGAAACGCTCCTTCCTTCGCGCCGTCGCCGGGCTGCTGTCGCTGGCTGCCGTCGCCCTTGCCGCGCCGCCCGCAGCGCATGCCGCCGAGGCGCCCGACGCGCTCATCCGGCGGGTGTCGGCCGAGGTGCTCGAGCGCATCCGCACTGACAAGGACATCCAGGCCGGCGAGTTCCGCAAGCTCTCCGAGTTCGTCGACGCCACGGTGATGCCGCATGTCAACTTCCAGCGCATGACCGCGCTGGCGGTGGGTCGGGGCTGGCGCAGCGCCACCCCCGAGCAGCAGAAGCAGCTCATGGCCGAGTTCCGCACCCTGCTGCTGCGCACCTATTCCGGCGCGCTCGGTTCGGTGAAGGACCAGCAGATCCGCATGAAGCCGCTGCGCGCCGATCCCGCCGACACCGAGGTGATCGTGCGCAGCGAGGTCGTGCCCTCGCGCGGCGAGCCGGTGCAGCTCGACTACCGTCTCGAGAAGTCGGGCGACGCCTGGAAGATCTACGATGTGAATGTGCTGGGCGTGTGGCTGGTGGAGACCTACCGCAACCAGTTCGCCCAGGAGATCTCCGCGCGCGGCGTCGATGGCCTGATCAAGTCGCTGGTCGACAAGAACCGCTCGTTCGAGCAGCCGCGCAAGTCCTGAGGGCGCCCGTGACCGATCCCGCCACCGGCCCGATCCACCGCCTGCCCGCCAGCGTGCTGTTCGGCAATGCCTGCGCCGAGCTCGCCGCGGGCAGCCGCGCCCTGGCCGAGGGCGCCAGCGGCCTCGACCTTGCCGGCTGCGCCGACTTCGACTCCTCGCTCATCGGCATCCTGCTCGAGCTGCGCCGCCAGGCCGCCGGCCGCGGTCAGTCGTTCGGCCTGATCGGCCCGCCGCCCAACCTGCGCAAGCTCGCCCAGCTCTACGGGGTGGATGCCCTGCTCTTCGGTCCGCATGAGCCTGCCTGAGACCGCGGTTCCCGCGATCGAGATCCGCGAGGTCACCAAGCGCTACGGCAAGCTGCAGGCCCTGCGCGGGGTGTCGCTGAGCATCGCGCAGGGCGAGTTCTTCGGCCTGCTCGGCCCCAACGGCGCCGGCAAGACCACGCTGATCTCCTGCATCGCCGGTCTGGCCCGTCCCGGCTCGGGACAGATCCGGGTCATGGGCCATGATGTGGTCGCCCAGGACCAGGCCGCGCGCCGCGCGCTGGGCGTGGTGCCGCAGGAGCTGGTGTTCGATCCCTTCTTCACGGTGCGCGAGACCCTGCGCATCACCTCCGGCTACTACGGCCTGCGCCGCAACGACGACTGGATCGACGAAATCCTCGCCAACCTCGACCTCACCGGCAAGGCCGATGCCAACATGCGCTCGCTCTCGGGCGGCATGAAGCGCCGGGTGCTGGTGGCGCAGGCGCTGGTCCACCGGCCGCCGGTGATCGTGCTCGACGAGCCCACCGCGGGGGTCGATGTCGAGCTGCGCCAGTCGCTCTGGAGCTTCGTGCGCCGGCTCAACCGCGAGGGCCACACCATCGTGCTGACCACCCATTACCTCGAGGAGGCGCAGGAGCTGTGCGGTCGCATCGCCATGCTCAAGCTCGGCCAGGTGGTGGCCCTCGATGACACCGCGCGCCTGATCGGCCGCTTCAAGGGCGGCACGCTGGTGCTGCGGCTGGCCGGCGCCCCGCTGCCGCCGACCCTGGCCGCG
>JAGWVN010000125.1 GCA_018970865.1 Betaproteobacteria bacterium | reverse complement strand
GCGCGCGCGTGGCGAGCTTCGTCGACGGCTCCTCCGAGATGCTGCTCGAGCGGATCGCGGCCGTGATGCGATCGGCCTGAGCCGGCCTCTCCACCGGCCTGCCGGCTGACCGCCCGGGCGGCGCCGGCCCGCGCGCTGCCGACCGGCCGATCCCCCGACCGGGGCGGCCTCGCGACCCGGCCGCTTCCGAAATGCCCGCGGCGGCGCAGCCCCGTTCCGAAGCCGGCGCGCCCGTCGCCCGCGGCCCGCCCGCGCGCTGGGTGAATCCATTAGGCTCGCCGCTGACGCGCGCAGCCCCTTGCCCGCCCAATCCGGAGAACACCAATGGCCCTGCAAGCCCTGGAGACCCTGCTCTACAGCGTCGAGGATGGCATCGCCACCGTCACGCTGAACCGACCCGACAAGCTCAACGCCTTCACCACCCGGATGCGCGACGAGATGATCGCGGTCTTCGACGAGACGGACGCCGACGACGCGGTGCGGGCGGTGATCATCACCGGCGCCGGTCGGGGTTTCTGCGCCGGCGCCGACCTCTCGGCCGGCGGCAAGACCTTCGACTACGCCTCGCGCAGCGAAAGCGCCCGCGAGGAATCCAGGGTGGGCGAGGTCTATCGCGACGGCGGCGGCCTGACCACCCTGCGCATCTATCGCAGCCTCAAGCCGGTGATCGGCGCCATCAACGGCCCGGCGGTGGGCATCGGCGTGACCATGCAGTTGCCGATGGACATCCGGCTGGCCTCCACCGAGGCGCGCTTCGGCTTCGTGTTCGCGCGCCGCGGCATCGTGCCCGAGGCCGCGTCCACCTGGTTCCTGTCGCGGGTGGTGGGCATGCAGACCGCGCTCGAGTGGTGCTTCACCGGCCGCGTGTTCAATGCCCAGGAGGCGCTGGAGCGCGGTCTGGTGCGCTCGGTGCACGCCCCTGCCGATCTCATGCCGGCGGCCCGCGCCCTGGCCCGCGAGATCGCCGACAACACCGCGCCGGTGTCGGTGGCGCTCACCCGCCAGATGCTCTGGCGCATGGCCGGCCAGGATCACCCGATGAAGGCGCACCGCATCGACAGCCGCGCGGTGCAGGCCCGTGGCCAGTCGGCCGACGCGCGCGAGGGCGTGAGCTCGTTCCTGGAGAAGCGCCAGCCGGTGTACCCCAACAGGGTATCCACCGACATGCCGGCCTTCTTCCCGTGGTGGGACGAGCCGCCCTTCGAGTGAGCCGCCGGCGCGCGCTCAGGCCTTGCCGAGCGCGCGCACGCCGCCCGGCAGGCGGGGCGCTTCGCCATGCGGCGCGAGTTCGCTCGCGGTGCGCCAGGCCTGGCGCATGGCGCCCAGACTGAGCGGCGGCACCAGGCCGCGGCTGACCACCAGCCGCTCCAGCGCCGTCAGCCAGTGGCGGTAGTAGTCCTCGCCGGCGCCAACCTCGCCCCCCGCCTCAGCCTGCGCGAGGGTTTCCGACAGGCAGGCCGCCCACTGGGGCCAGGTGAACAGGCCCCGCTCGTGCAGCGCCACCACCAGCGCGAAGGCCTGGGCCTCCCAGGGCTCGCGAAACACCGGTCCCTCGGCGCCGCAGGGCGGCGCGGTCGGGCTCATCCGGCTGCGCCTTCCGAAGGCGCCGACTCGAGGTAGGACTCCCAGCAATCGACGCACACCGAATCGGCGGTGCCGTCGGGCCCCCAGAGCTCGCGGCCGCTGAACTCGACCGTGTAGAGCCACTGGGGCTGCTCACCGAGCCCCAGCGCATTGCTGTCGGGAAACACATGCGCGCCATGGATCGCGGTGATCACGCCGACATGGCCGCGCACATAGCGCGGCAGGCGGACATGACCCGCCGGGTGGATGTTGCGCGCGCGGACCCGATCGCCCTCGCGCCAGCGCGCCGGCGCGGCCGCCTCGCGCAGCGTGGGGCCGCCCCGCGCGAGCACCCCGGCCACCGCCTGCGCCGGCACCGCGCGCACGCCCGGCAGGGGGGGATCGAAGGCGCGACCGGCGCCGATCTCGGCCGCGCTGGCCAGCCCGCGCGACTGCAGCAGCCGCTCCAGGCCCAGGGTCCAGATCTCGTAGTAGCTGCTGCCAAGGTAGCGCGCTGGCGGCAGGCTCTCGCGCGCGCTGCGGGCCATGTCGATGTTCCAGCGGCCGAGGAACCCGGCCGCCAGCGTGACCGCGAAGGCCCGCCGCTCCCAGGCCTCGTGGAACACCGGCTCGTCAGACTCGGGCAACACCGCACCGAAGCCCATGGCGCCGCCCAGATCGTGCGGGCCGTTCATGCCGGCACCCCGGCGCCCGGCGCGCGGGCCAGGCCGGTGCCGATCATGCTGTCGCGGGTGACCAGAGCGGCCAGGGCCGCTTCATCGAGGTGATCGGTGCCGGGAGGCCGCATCGGCAGCACCAGGTAGCGGATCTCGGCGGTGGAGTCCCAGACGCGGATGCGGGTGTCGGCCGGCAGGGTGAGACCGAAATCGGCCAGCACGCCCCGCGGATCGATCACCGCCCGCGACCGGTAGGGCGCCGACTTGTACCAGGCGGGCGGCAGACCGAGCACCGGCCAGGGATAGCAGGAGCACAGCGTGCAGACCACCAGGTTGTGCTGCCCGGGCGTGTTCTCGACCGCCACCAGATGCTCGCCCTGACGACCGACGAAGCCGAAGTCGGGCGGCTCGGCCACCGCCGCGGTGGCATCGCGCAGCAGCCACTCCCGGTAGGCGGGATCGGCCCAGGCCCGGGCCACCACCCGTGCGCCAAGGTGCGGGCCGATGCGGTGCTCGTAGGTCTCGATGATCGCGTCGAGCGCCGCGGGATCGATGTAGCCCTTCTCGGTGAGCAGGGTCTCGAGCGCGCGCACCCGGATGTCCATCTCGGAGAGCGCCGCGCCATGCGCGTGGGGGGTCTTTTCGGCCATGGGTATGATTCTGCATCAGGCCGGCGCGCTCGCGCCGCCTGTCCCCGGGCAAGTCATGGCCGAACTGATTCTCTGCACGCTCAACGCCCGTCACGCCCACGCCTCGCTCGGCCTGCGCAGTCTGCGCGCCCACCTCGGCGCCCTGCGCCCGCGCAGCCGCATCGTCGAGTTCGTGGTGGGCGCGCCCATCGAGGACATGGCCGAGCGGCTGCTCGCCCACCAGCCCCGGGTGATCGGCTTCGGCGTGTACATCTGGAATGTCGAGCCCACCACCCGGCTGGTGGCGCTGCTGCGCCGCGTGGCGCCCGAGGTGGCCATCGTGCTTGGCGGGCCGGAGGTCAGCCACGAGATCGACCGGCAGCCGATCTGCGCGATGGCCGATCATGTGATCACCGGGGCGGGCGAGACCGCGTTCGCGCGGCTTGCGCGCCAGCTGCTCGACGGACCGCGGCCGCTGAACCGCGTGGTGCCGGGCGGCGACCCCGATCCGCGCGAGCTGGTGCTGCCGGTCGAGGAATTCTCCGACGATGACCTGCGTCATCGGCACCTCTACCTGGAGGCCTCGCGCGGCTGCCCCTATCGTTGCGAGTTCTGCCTCTCCGCGCTCGATCGCACCGCCCGGCCGTTCGAGCTGTCGCGCGTGCTGGCCGCGCTGGCCGCCCTGCACGGCCGCGGCGCGCGGCGCTTCCGATTCGTCGATCGCACCTTCAACCTGCGCACCGACACTGCCGGGGCGATCCTCGATTTCTTTCTGGGCTGCCAGGCAGCCACCCCCGACGACCCGGTGTTCGCGCACTTCGAGCTGGTGCCCGATCACCTGCCGGCGGCGCTGCGCGAGCGCATCACCCGCTTCGCGCCCGGCACGCTGCAGTTCGAGATCGGCATCCAGACCTGGAACCCCGAAGTGCAGGCCCTGATCAGCCGCCGCCAGAACAATGACGCCGCCGAGGACAACCTGCGGTGGCTGCTGGGCGCCACCCAGGCTCACCTGCATGTCGACCTGATCGCCGGTCTGCCGGGCGAGACCCTGGCAAGCTTCGGCGAGGGCTTCGATCGCCTGGCCCGCATCGGCCCGCACGAGATCCAGGTCGGCATCCTCAAGCGCCTTCGCGGCGCGCCGATCAGCCGGCATGAAGAGGCTTTCGCGCTGCGCTTCAATCCGGCGCCGCCCTACAACATCCTGTCCACGCGCGACATCGGCTTTGCCGACCTGCAGCGGATCAGCCGCTTCGCCCGCTACTGGGACCTGATCGGCAACTCCGGCCGGTTCACCCGCAGCCTGCCGCTGCTGCTCGGCGATGCGCCCTTTCGCCGCTTCCTCGCCTTGTCCGACTGGCTCTTCCAGCAGACCGACGCCACCCATCGGATCAGCGCCGAGCGCCTGGCCGAGCTGGTGCTGGGCTGGCTGCTCGAGACCGACGCGAGCGCCGACCCGGCCGAGCGCGAGGCGCGGGGCGAGGCCGCGCGACGCGCGGCGAGCGCCGACTACGCGGCCAGCGGCGCCCGCGGCCGACCGGCCTTCATGACGCGCGGCCTGCCCGGCGCGACCCCTCTCGATGCGGGTACCGTCGCCCGCGCCACCCCTCCTCGTCAGCTGCGCCACCTCGCATGAGTCTCACCCTGCTCGATGCCGCGGCCACCGCGGCCGCCCTGCCCCACGCGGCGCTTGCCGACGCGCTGACCGACATGCTGGCGCGGCGGCGCGCCGGCCAGACGCTCTCGCCCGAGCGGCTGGTGGTGCCGCTCACCGGCGGCGTGCTGCTCGCCATGCCCGCCACTGACGGCGAGTACGCCGCCACCAAGCTGGTGACCGTCCATGCCGACAATCCCCGGCGCGGCCTGCCCAGCCTGCTCGGCGAAGTGCTGCTGATGCGCGCCGACACCGGCGAGCGGCTGCTGATGCTCGACGGCCCGACCGTGACCGCCCGCCGCACCGCCACGCTGTCGGCGCTGGCGGGCCTGCGGCTGGGCGCGGCCCGAGGCGCCGAGCTGCTGCTGGTGGGCGCGGGCGTGCAGGCACGCGCCCATCTCGACGCCTTCCACGAGCTCCTGGGGGTCACCCGGGTCTGGATACTGGGTCGTGACCCGGCACGCGCCGAGGCGCTGCGCGCCCACGCCGGCGGCCTGGGGCTGCCCGCCGAGGTGATCCGCGATGCGGGTCCGGCGCTGGCGCGCTGCCGCCTCGTGGTCACCGCCACCACCGCGCTCGCGCCGGTGATCCCCGACGCCGTGCGCGACGACGCCTTCGTGGCGGCGGTCGGCGCCTACCGGCCCGAGATGTGCGAGCTGCCGGCCGCGCTGGTTCGGCGTGCCCGACGGGTGGTGGATGATCGCGCCGGCGCGCGCCATGAGGCCGGTGATTTCCTTCAGGCCGGGGTTGCGATCGACACGGTCGACCAGCTCGAGGATCTCGCGCCCGGCGCGATCTCGCCGGGCGCCGGCGCGCCGGTGGTGTTCAAGAGCGTGGGACAGGCCCTGTGGGATCTCGCCGCGGCGCGACTGGCCTGGCAGCGCATCGCGACGCCCGCCGATGCGGCTTGCATGGCCGGGGAGCGGTCATGACCAGCGCCGCGGGCAGCGCCCTGCCGCGATTCGATGTCGCGGTGATCGGCGCCGGCATCATGGGCTGCGCCAGCGCCTTCCGCCTGGCCGAGCGCGGCCTGCGGGTGGTGGTGCTCGAGCGCGAGAGCGCGCCGGCCACCGGCTCCACCGGCCGCAGCGCCGCCGGCGTGCGCCTGCAGTTCTCCGACGAGACCAACATCGCGCTGTCGGCCAGCAGCCTTCGCGAGTACCGCGACCTGCCCGAGGCCGCCTATCGGCCGATCGGCTATCTCTTTCTCGTGCCGCCCGACCAGTGGGACGCGCACTGCGCCGCCGTGCCCTTGCAGCGCCGGCTCGGCGCGGCGGTGCAGGTGCTGTCCCCGCGCGAGGCCGCGCGCATCGTGCCGATCGACGCGGCCGGACTGGCTGGCGCCACCTGGTGCGCGCAGGACGGCGTGGTCGACCCGCACGGCATCTGCCTGCACTACGCCAACCGCGCGCGCGCGCTCGGCGCGAGCCTGCGCTTCAACGCCGGCGTGACCGCGATCGAACGCCGGCCCGGCGGCTGGCGAATCAGCGCCGGCGAGCACAGCCTGCTCGCCGACCGGGTGGTCAATGCCGCCGGCGCCTGGTCGGGCCAGGTGGCCGCGCTCGCCGGTCTGAGCGTGCCGGTGGACGCGGCGCGCCGGGTGGTTTTCGCCAGCGCGCCCTTGCCCGCTGCCCTGATGCGCGCCACGCCCTATCCGCTCACGGTCGATCTCGGCAGCGGCTTCTACTTCCGATCCGAGAACCAGCGCCTGATCTTCGGCCAGAGCAATCCGGCCGACAGCGGCTTCTCCGAGGGCATCGACTGGCCCTGGCTCGACACGGTGGTGGCCTCGGCGCTCGACCGCTTCCCCTGGTTCGATCAGGTGAGCCTCGACCGCCGCGCCTGCTGGTGGGGCTACTACGAGGTCACGCCCGACCACAACGCGATCATCGGCATCGACCCCGATGAACCGGCGTGGATCAATGCCTGCGGCTTCTCGGGCCACGGGGTGCAGCAGGCCGCCGCGGTTGGACGGCAGGTGGCCTGCCTCGCGATGGACGAGCCCACCGAGATCGACCTCGCATCGCTCTCGATCAGCCGATTCCGGCAGGATGGCGCCCCCAGGATGACGCGGGAGCGTCTCATCGTCTGAACACTCGACACTGACAGGCGCGCTTGATTTTCACAAGGTGGTATAGAATTTCAGGCGATTGCGCCCCGGCCTGCGGCCCGGCGCCAGACGATCCCACCCGCGCTCCCTCGCCATGTCACGCCCACGCACCACTGACCCCGCTGATGCCGGCAAGACCGCCATCCAGGTGATCGACCGGCTGGTCGCGCTGCTCGATGCGCTGGCCGCTCAGCCCGATGCGGTGAGCCTGAAGGAGCTCTCGCTGCGCACCGGCCTTCACCCGTCCACCGCGCACCGCATCCTCAACGATCTGGTCACCGCCCGCTTCGTCGACCGTTCCGAGCCCGGCGCCTATCAGCTTGGCATGCGCCTGCTCGAGCTCGGCAACCTCGTGAAGGCCCGGCTCAATGTGCGCGATGCCGCCCTGGGGCCGATGCGCGAGCTGCACCGGGCCACCGGCCAGCCGGTGAACCTGTCCATCCGCCAGGGCGACGAGATCGTGTACATCGAGCGGGCGGTGTCCGAGCGCTCGGGCATGCAGGTGGTGCGCGCGGTGGGCGGACGCGCGCCGCTGCACCTGACCTCGGTGGGCAAGCTGTTCCTGGCGGCCGACGAGGCGCGTCAGGTGCGCGCCTATGCCACACGCACCGGCCTGGCCGGCCACACCCGCAACAGCATCACCGAGCCCGCGCGCCTGGAACGCGAGCTGGCGCTGGTGCGCGCGCGCGGCTACGCGCGCGACAACGAGGAGCTCGAGCTGGGGGTGCGGTGCATCGCCGCGGGCATCCGCGACGATTCCGCCCGCCTGGTGGCCGGCCTGTCGATCTCGGCGCCGGCCGACTTCGTTCAGGACGACTGGATCGATCTGCTCTGCAAGACCGCCGGGCAGATCTCGTCGGCGCTGGGCTACGAGCCGGCCGACGCGTAGCTGGCGCGAATCGGCTCCACACCGCCCGCCGACGGGCGCTCATGCGGGCGCCGGTGGCTCGACTCGACCCACTGCCGCAGGCGCTGGGCATCGCCATAGCGCGAGTGGCGGCCGGCGGAGTCGAGCAGCACCATCAGCATCGGCCGGGAATCCATCATCAGCTGCATGATCAGGCAACGACCCGCCTCGGCAATGTAGCCGGTCTTCTGCAGGCCGATCGACCAGGAGGACTGGTCGATCAGGCGGTTGGTGTTGCGAAAGGCCACCGGACGCCGCCCGGCGTCGACGGTGAGCCCGGGCGCGGTGGAGTACTGGCGGATGAGCGGGTACTCGTAGGCGGCGCGCATCATGCGGGCGAGGTCGTTGGCGCTGGCCATGTTGCGCCCCGACAGCCCGGTGGGGTCGGCAAAGCGGCTGGACGCCATGCCCACCGCGCGCGCCTTGGCGTTCATGGCCGCCACGAAGGCGTCGAGCCCGCCGGGGTAATGGCGGCCCAGGGCATGGGCCGCCCGGTTCTCGGAGGCCATCAGCGCCAGCTGGAGCAGTTCGCCGCGGGTGAGGCGGGTACCCGGCGGCAGGCGCGAACGGGAGCCCTTCTCGGTATCGATGTCGTCGGTGCTGATCTGCAGGACCTCGTCAAGCGGCAGCCCGGCGTCGAGCACCACCATCGAGGTCATCACCTTGGTGATCGAGGCGATGGGCAGGACGGCGTCGGTATTCTTGGCGAACAGCACTTCGCCGGTCTGGTGATCGGCCAGGAGGGCGACCGCGGAGTGCAGATCGAGGGGATCGTCCACCGCGTGCAGGCCCGTGGCATGACCGACCGACAGGCGCGCCGGCGCCGCATTCAGCCGCGGGGCCGCGGCAGCCGTGGCGGCCACGCCACCCGCGGCCAGCACCGCCGCCGTGCGCATCGCCGCCGTGCGCACTGCCGCCTGACGCTTGCGGGCCGTGCCCGCCACCGCGGCCGCCGTGCCGGCACCGCGCTGGGCGGCGAGGGTCTGACGGGCATTGCCGGCGCGTTCGGCCTTTGCCGCGACGGACGGCGCGGGCCGAGCCGCCGCCGGCGCGCGGGCGCCCGCAGGCCGGGCGGCCGCGCGGGATCCCTCGGATTCACGGGCCTGGGCCGGCGAGACCGACAACGCGACACAGGCGGTGAGCAGGGCCGCCAGGAAGGGCGACATGAGGCGCGCGGCGCGGCGATCAGCTTGGGACAAGGACACCCCCGACATGGAACCCGGAACCCGCCGGCACCCTGCAGCCGACCAGGCAAGGAATCAGGGTGCCACAAGCGCCTGAGCGATGCGCGAGCGCCCCCGAATCAACCGCCCGGAGTCTACCAAAAAGGCCATGCAAATGAAGCGCTTGAGAGTGGATTTTCAAGCCGACTCTTGGACTGCCGACCGACGGCATCCGCGGCTGCACGATCGGCCGCGGGACGGGCGGCTCGGGACAAGGCCGGAGCCGGGGCCGGGGCCGGGCCGGGTTCGACGCCCGGGTTCGACGCCCGGGTTCGACGCCCGGGCCGATGCCAGGAGCGGAACCGCGGGCCTCACCGGGGCTCGCCGGCGAGGGTCGCTGCATTGCAATGAAAGCCTCGCCGCGGAGCGGACTTTCCGTGACAAAGTCGACGCTGCCTTCTGCCCGACCATCAGGCCGATGAATCGATGCCGGCCCATGCAGGGAACGCCCTGACGGCGACGATATCGTTGCAATTCAATGACATCGGCGTAAACGACCCGAGTCGTGCCGGGGTGTTGACCCGCGCGCCACCATCACTTGACGCTATTTCAAAAAGCCTTACAATGCGATGGTGCGGCGCACAATTTCATCCAACCGGCTGATCCTGCCGCCGGGCTCTTCTTCAAGCCACCCACCACACGCAGCGAGGCATCCATGGTCAACACTCCCGAGCAGTTCGTTCAGGCCCAGAAACTCACCTTCGACACCTTCCAGGCAGTCGCGCTCAAGTCGTTCGAGGCTTTCGAGAAGCTGGCCGAACTCAATCTCCAGGCCATGAAGTCCTCGCTCGAGGAGAGCGCCGACCAGATGCGCGGCCTGATGAGCGCCAAGGACATCAAGGTCGTGGGCGACTGGTCGGTCAATGGCCTGCAACCGGCTGCCGACAAGATGGGCGCCTACGCCAAGCATGTCTACGACATCGCCAGCGAGACCGGCGGCGAGATCGCCCGTCTGGTCGAGAAGCAGATGGCCGAGGGCCAGAAGCAGTTCACCGCCTCCATCGACGCCATGGCCAAGAGCGCGCCCGCGGGCAGCGAAGGCATCGTCACCCTGATGAAGTCGGCGGTCTCCGCGGCGAACACGGCATTCGATCAGGTCCAGAAGGCCACCAAGCAGGCCGTGGAAGCCGCCGAGGCCAACCTCACTGCCGCCACCAAGGCCACCCGCCCGGCCACCCGCAAGGCCGCCTGAGCCCGGGTCTTGCCCTCGGTCTCGAGCCCCCGCGGCTCGAGACCGCGCGCCGCCCTCAGGCCTGGCGCATCAGGATCACCTCCCGCATGACGGGCGCCGGCTCGGCGCCTTCGCCCGCCCGGAACCGGGCCAGCAGTTCCTGCTCGCGCGCCCGCGCCGCCTCGCCGTTCCGGGCCTTCACATGGCCGAATCCGCGGATGGTCTCGGGGATGGCGGCAATCTGCGCAGCCAGCATCCGGTTTGCCGGCGTCAGTCCGGCCAGCAGTTCCTCCACGGTGCGCTCGTAAGCCACGATCAGGCCTCGCTCCCAGCGCCGCTCGGCGGTGTGACCGAAGGGGTCGAACACCGAGCCGCGCAGGCCGCGCAGCCTGGCGAGCACCCGGAACACCGGCATCAACCACGGCCCGAAGGGCCGCTTGACCAGCTCGCCCACGACATTGCGCCGGGCAAGCAGGGGCGGTGCCAG
>JAGWVN010000192.1 GCA_018970865.1 Betaproteobacteria bacterium | reverse complement strand
CACGGCGTGACCGCCGGCGCGCTCGCCTGCACGCGGCGCGGCGCCGTCCCCGCGCTGGCGGCCGCGGCGGCCATCGCGGCCCTCCTGCCCCCTGCCGAGGCGCTGTCATGACCCCCACCGCACCGGCGCTGCCGGAGCGCACCCGCATCCTGCTCGACTGCGATCCCGGCCACGACGACGCGATGGCGATCGTCTACGCCGCGCGGCGGCTCGATCTGGTGGGCATCACCACCGTCTTCGGCAACACGCCCCTGGCCAACACCACCCGCAACGCGCTGGCGGTGTGCGAGCTGATCGGGCTGGACGTGCCGGTGGCGGCCGGCATGGCCGCGCCACTGGTGGGCGCGCCCGCCTCGGCCGCGCATATCCACGGCAGCACCGGACTCGATGGCGCGGTGCTGCCCGAGCCGCGGCGCGCGCCGCTCGCCCAGCACGCCGTGCCCTTCCTGATCGAGCAGGCGCGCGCCGCGCCCGGCGAACTCACCCTGGTGGCGGTGGGCCCGCTCACCAATGTGGCGGTGGCGCTGCGCACCGAGCCGCGCCTGGCCGGCTGGCTGCGCGAGATCGTGCTGATGGGCGGCTCCACCGATGTCGGCAACATCACGCCGCAGGCCGAGTTCAACATCCACTGCGATCCCGAGGCGGCGTCGGTGGTGTTCGCCGGTGGGGCGCCGGTGCGCATGGTGGGTCTCAACGTCACCCGCCAGGCCGGCATCGCCCAGGCCCATGTCGACCGGCTGGCTGCCGCCGGGGGAAGGGTGGGGCGGGCCTTTGCCGGCCTGCTCGGCTTCTACCTTGCCCGCACCCGCGCGGTGTACCGGCGTGACACCGCCGCCATGCACGATCCCTGCGCGCTGCTCGCGCTCACCGACCCCGGGCTGCTGCGCTGGCAGGACACGCCCGTGCATGTGGAGCTGGCCAGCCCGGCCCTGCGCGGCATGACTGCCTGCGACCTGCGCGGCCTGTCCGACGAGGCCCGCGGCCTGCCGGGGCTGGCTGCGCCGATCGCCCAGGTGGCGGTGGGCATCGACGGGGCCGCGGCGGTCGACCGGGTGATTGCCGAACTGCTCGCCTGCGACCGTTGAGCCGCCCGGGTTTGCGCCGGGGCCTGAATGCGCGACAATGAGCGGCTCGTCCGGATGCGGCATGCGCTGCAGCCGGTCGGCCCGCACCCGGGCACCCGCGCCCGCCTGCGCCCGATTCATCCTACGCGGGTCCGCGGCCTCGTCCCGGGCCCCACGCACCCTTGAACACCACGCCCAGCATCGTCACCACCTTCAACGACTTCGGCCTGGCCGAGCCCATCCTGCGCGCGGTCACCGAGCTCGGTTACCGCGAACCCACGCCCATCCAGGCTCAGGCCATCCCGCTGGTCATCCAGGGGCGCGATGTCATGGGCGCCGCCCAGACCGGCACCGGCAAGACCGCCGGATTCGCGCTGCCCATCCTGCAGCGGCTGATGCCGCTGGCCAATCACAGCGCCTCGCCGGCGCGCCATCCGGTGCGCGCGCTCATCCTTGCGCCCACCCGTGAGCTGGCCGACCAGATCTACGCCAATGTGCGCGAGTACGCGAAGTACACCGGCCTGCGCTCCACGGTGGTGTTTGGCGGGGTGGACATCGCGCCGCAGATCGCCGCGCTGCGCCAGGGCGCCGAGGTGCT
>JAGWVN010000124.1 GCA_018970865.1 Betaproteobacteria bacterium | reverse complement strand
CGCCGGCCGCCGCGCCAGCCCCCCCGGCGGCGGCGCCGGTGGCGGCCGTCGCTGCGCCGCCCGCGTCTGCGCCCCCACCCGCGAGACCCGCGCTGCGCAAAGGCGTCAAGCCGATCCGCCAGACGCGCCCGGAATATCCCCGGCGCGCGCTGCAGGACGAGATCGAGGGCGATGTGCTGGCGCGCGCCCAGGTCGGTCGCGACGGCCGCGTGGTGTCGGTGACCATCGTCAGCGCCCGCCCGCGGGGCGTCTTCGAGCGCGCGGTGGAACAGGCGCTGCGCCAGTACGAATTCCCGCCGGACGACACCGAGTATGTGGTCGAGGTGCCCTTCAGCTTCCGGCTGGAGTAGCCCGTCTCACCGCCGGGCCGCGCTCAGACACGGCTCGCGCGCGGCTGCGCCTGTCGTGCGCGGGGCGCGTCCTTGCGGCCTTGCCGAGCCTCGGCCGCCGGCTGCCGGCCCGCCTCGGTGCCGGCCTTGCGCGCGCCGGTCTGCTTCACCCGGGACGCTTTCGGCGCGGGACTCGGCGCGGTCGCGAGCGCCACGGTCTGCGCCACGGCCGGCGCCTGGCTGGTCTGGCTCACCACCGAGCGTTCGCCCTGCTCGGTGGTGAGCAGGGTCTGGGTGCCGGCCGGTTGCACCAGCAGCCGCATGCCCCGGGAGATGCCGCTGCGCAGGCCGTTCCATGCGGCGAGGGTGGCGGCGGAGATCCGGTAGCGGCTGGCGATCGAGGCGAGCGACTCCTTCTGGCCCACGGTGTGGTACAGCGCCGGGCGATCGACCTGCTCATAGACCGTGGGCGCGACGAAGCTCTCGATCCGCACCTCATCGACGGGATCGCCGCCGCGGGGCGCCAGCAGTCGCGTGCCGGGCATGATCCGGGAGCCGTCGCGCAGGCCGTTGGCGCGGCGCAGTTCGGCCACGGTCACATTCGTGCGCCTGGCCAGGGTGTCCAGGGTCTCGCCCGGCTTGAGGGTGTAGGGCTCCCAGGTGGCGAAGGCCTGCTGCTGCTCCTCGTGGCTGGCGATCGCCGCCCGGAAGGCCTCGGCCCGATCGGCCGGCAGCTTGATGCCGTTGTTGCGGGTGGGCGAGATCACCGGCCGGTTGTGCGCCGGATTCAGGGCCACGAACTCGTCCACCGACAGGCCGGCAAAGCGCGCGGCGAGCTGGAGATCGATCGGCCGGCTCTTCTCCACCGTGACGAAGTAGGGCCGATTGGGCAGCGGGGGCAGCGCAAGCCCCAGGGCGCCGGCCTGCTGGATGATGTTCTTGAGCGCGATGAGCTTCGGCACATAGTGCCGGGTCTCGGCCGGCATGTTCAGGCTGAGGTAGTCGGCCGGCTTGCCCTGCGACTGGTTGCGGCGCACCGCCCGCGCCACCGCGCCTTCGCCCCAGTTGTACGAGGCCAGCGCGAGGAACCAGTCGTTGCCGTGCATGGCGTGGATCTTCTGCAGGTAGTCGAGCGCCGCCTGCGTCGACTTCACCACATCGCGCCGGTTGTCCACCCACCAGTCCTGACGCAGATCGTAGGCCTTGCCGGTGGAGGGGATGAACTGCCACAGCCCCGCCGCCTGGGCTGGGGACAGGGCCACCGGGTTCATCGCGCTTTCGACGAAGGGCAGCAGCGCGAGCTCGGTGGGCAGTCCCCGCTTCTCGATCTCCTCGACGATATGAAACAGGTAGCGCGCGCCGCGCTGGAACATCCGCTGCAGATACTCGGGGCGCGCCAGGTAGAAGCGCTCCTTCTCGGCGACCAGCGGAGTGTCCAGCTCGGGCATGGCGAAACCCGCGCGGATGCGCTGCCACAGATCGGTCTCGGTCGCCGGCGCGCCCGCTATCGACTCGGCGGGGAGGGCGGCGACCGAGGCGTCGACAGCCGACGCCGCGGCCCGGGCAGGCGCTGCCGCAGGGGCAGCGGCCGCCGGGTTTGCCGGCGCGCCGCTTGCGCGCGTCTCGGCGGTACCGGGCCGGCCGGGCGCGCCCGCCGCGACAGCGGGGGCCGCGGCGATGCCGACCGTGGCCGGCGCGACCGCAGGGACGCTCTGGGAAGGGCGGCCCGCCATCGGCGAGGCCGGCGTCACCCAACCGGGCGGCGCGCTGGCCGCGGTCTGTCCGGCTGGCGGCGTGGCCGAGGGCAGCGCTGACCCGGGCGTGCCCGGGAGGCTGGCGCAGGCGCCCATCAGCGCCGCCACGGCCAGGGCCAGCCAGCGCGCGGCGCGCAGCGCGGGAATCGATTCGGATCGGTGCAACGGGTCTCCCGGAGACGATCTGCACGGGCCGCGGGGCGGCCGGCGGCAGACGCAGACGCGCGATGCTAGGTCAGGGGCTCGCGCAGGGTCAAGCCGGCGATCCGTCAGCGAAACTGGTTCTTCCAGTCCCGGATCGCGCCGAAGCACTCCGCCGCATCGGCGGGCGCCCGCCCGAGGTGTCGCGCCGCGGCAGCCTGCAGGGCTGGAAGATGGGTTCGCAGGAACGGGTTGGTCGCCCGCTCGGCGGCCATCTCGCCGGGCACGGTCGGCTCGCCGCGGGCGCGACGCGCCTGGGCGAGCGCGAACCGGGTCTGCAGCGCGGCATTGTCGGGATCGACCGCCACGGCAAAGCGCAGGTTGGCCAGCGTGTACTCGTGCGCGCAGTACACCCGCGTGTCATCGGGCAGGGCGCGCAGCCGGGCAAGGGAGTCGAGCATCTGCGCCGCCGTGCCCTCGAACAGCCGGCCGCAGCCGCCGGCGAACAGCGTGTCGCCGCAGAAGAGCGCCGGCGGGTCGGTCGGGTCGAGCCGCTCGGCGAAGTAGGCGATGTGGCCCCGGGTATGACCGGGCACGCCGATCACCCTGAAGCGCAGATCGAGCCCGGCAAGGTTCACCGCATCGCCGTCGTCGAGCGCATGATCGACGCCCGGGATGCCCTCCGCGCGCGGGCCGTAGACCGGGCATGACCAGCGGGCCGTCAGGGCGGCCACGCCCCCGGTGTGATCCCGGTGGTGGTGGGTGAGTAGAATCGCGTCCAGGGTCAGGTCGCGCGCGCTCAGGGCGGATTCAATGGCCTGGGCGTCGCCCGGATCGACCACGGCCGCCCGGCGGCGATCGGGCGACAGCACCAGCCAGAGGTAGTTGTCATCGAAGGCCGGCACGGCCACCACCCGGGCGTGCGGATCCGGGCAGAAGGCGAGGGAGTCAGTCATGGCGGGGCGACCCTGTTCGGTGCGATGAACGAGTCCGATTATAGGCAGGCGTCCGGCCAGCCGCCCTCGGCGGATGCCTGGCAGCGCTGGTTCGATTCGCCCCCGGGCCGCTATCTGCTGGCCTGGGAGCAGGCCCAGTGCGACCTGCTCGTCGACGAGGTGTTCGGCTTCTACTCGGTGCAGTGCGGCCTGCCGCAGCTCGACAGCCTGCGCGCCAGCCGCATCGCCACCCGCATCGGCGCGGTGACGGCGGGCGATCGGGGCTGTCTGCCGGCCGCTCCTGCCGCCATCGTCCCGGATCTCCCCGGTGATGGTCGGGCGCTCGTCCAGGTCGGCCACTTCGGCGAGCTGCCCTTCGACAGCCAGAGCATCGATCTCCTCGTGCTGCCGCATGTGCTCGAGCGGGCCGCCGATCCGCATGCCGTGCTGCGCGAGGCCGACCGGGTGCTGCGTCCCGAAGGCCATCTCATCCTCACCGGGTTCAATCCGGTGAGCCTGTGGGGCGCCCGTCAGCTGCTGCCGGGCTGGATGGCGCCGCCCTTTCTGCCCTCGGGCGGGCAGTCCATCGTCGCGCCACGCCTGCGCGACTGGCTCAAGCTCCTGTCCTTCGAGCCCGCCCCGGCGCGCTATGGCTGTTTTCGACCGGCCTGCCAGACCGAAGCCTGGCTCGCCCGCTCGGCATTCCTCGAGCGGGCCGGTGACCGCTGGTGGCCGGTCTGCGGGGCGGCCTACACCCTGTCGGCGGTCAAGCGGGTGCGCGGCATGCGCCTGGTGGGCGCGGTGCGGCGGCTCGCGCCGGTGGCCGCGCCGGTGGGCGCCGCCCGGGTTCGCGAGGGCGCGTCCGGCCGCAGCGGGGCGGCCCGCGCCTCGGGTCGCGGTAGCATCCGGCCATGACCGACACCTCCCGCACCGACACCGACACCGTCCAGATTTATACGGATGGCGCCTGCAAGGGCAATCCCGGCCCCGGCGGCTGGGGGGCGCTGCTGCAGGCTGGCGAACACGAGCGCGAACTCTTCGGCGGGGAGCCGCTCACCACCAACAACCGCATGGAGCTGATCGCGGTGATCCGCGCCCTCCAGGCGCTCAAGCGGCCTTCCCGCGTGGTCATCCACACCGATTCGCAGTATGTGCAGAAGGGCATCTCGGCCTGGATCCATGGCTGGAAAGCCCGCGGCTGGATGACCAGCGATCGCAAGCCGGTGAAGAACGCCGACCTCTGGCGGGAACTCGACGCGCTCGTCGGCGCCCACCGCATCGACTGGCGCTGGGTGCGCGGCCATGCCGGCCACCCGGGCAATGAACGGGCCGATGCCCTGGCCAACCGGGGCGTGGGCCTGCGTCCCGATTGAACCGGCCGGCCGCGGCCCCTGGCCGGGCGGGGCACCTGGCCGGGCGGGGCACCTGGCCGGGCGGGGCCGGCGGCCTGATCGCGCCCGGCCCGCGGCTCAGCGGCTCAGGTGAGCGGCCAGGCGGGCTGCGCCTTCCTGGAGCATGGGCAACGGCTTGGCGAAGCACCACCGCAGCCAGCCTTCCGCCTCGGCGCCGAAGGCCGCCCCGGGGGCGAGGCCCAGGCCGCTCTCGCGCACCAGCGCCTTGGCCAGCGCCACGCTGTCGGTCATGCCGGCCACGCGGATGAACAGGTACATCGCCCCCGGCGGTGCCGCCGCGGTCACGCCGCCGATGCCCGCCAGCGCGGCCACCAGGGCGTCGCGCCGTTCCCGCAGGCCGTCCACGAAGGCGCGCACGCCGGGCTCTCCCTGAGCCAGCGCCACCACCGCGGCCTGTTGCAGGAACCCGGGCGCGCAGGAGGTGTTGAATTCGATCAGCTTGCCGAGATCGTCCTCGAGCGCAGCCGGGGCCACCAGCCAGCCCAGTCGCCAGCCGGTCATCTGCCAGGCCTTCGAGAAGGTGTTGGCCACGATCACCCGGTCGTCGGGACCGGTGAAATCCAGCGCGGAGGGCGCGCACCGCGAGCCGTCGAAGACCAGCCGCTCGTAGGCCTCGTCCGACAGGATCCAGATGCCATGGGCCTGCGCGCGGGCCACCACCGCGCGCCACTGCTCGGCGGTCATGGTCCAGCCGGTGGGGTTGGCGGGCGAATTGATGATCACCGCCCGCGTGCCCGGGGTGAGCTCGGCCAGCAGGCGGTCCAGGTCCAGCTGCCAGAGTCCCTGCGCGTCGGGCTGCAGGGGCACGCGCACGACCTGCGCGCCGAGGATGCGCGGTATCTCGGTGAGATTCGGCCACAAGGGCGTCACCGCCACCACCCGGTCGCCGGGCGAGAGCACCAGCTGGGCCGCCAGCATCAGGGCGTTCACCCCGGCGCTGGTCACGGCGATCCGTCTGGCATCGACCGGGCCGTGCAGGGCGCCGAGGTAGGCCGAGAGCGCGGCCCGCAGGGCGGGGGTGCCGAGGTTGTGCACATAGAAGGTGTCGCCGCCGGCCAGCGCCGCGGCCGCCGCCTCGCGGATGGGCGCCGGGGTGACCGCATCCGGTTCGCCGAACCAGAACGGGAGCACGCCCTGCAGTCCCAGCCCGGCATTGGCCACTTCCCGGATGCGGGAGGCGGGCAGCTCGCGAATCGCCTCGCGGGCGAGGGCAGGATGGACAGGTTGTTCTGGCATGGTCGGGTCCGCGCGACGAAGCGCGCACGATATCAGGCCGGCTCGGCAAGCCCCGGCGTCCGGACGCGCCGCCAGGGCCGCCGCGCGCGCTCGGCGGCCTGTGCTAGATTGGACCGGCCTCCCAGGATATGCCCATGCGACAGATCGTCCTCGACACTGAAACCACCGGCCTCACCGTCGAGGACGGTCACCGCATCATCGAGATCGGCTGTGTCGAGGTCATCAACCGGCGCCTCACCGGCCGGCACCTGCATCTCTATCTGAACCCGGAACGCGAAGTCGACGAGGGCGCGCGCGCCGTTCACGGCATGTCGCTCGACATGCTGCTCGACAAGCCACGCTTTCCCGAGGTCGCCGCCGAGCTGATCGGCTTCGTCGCCGACGCCGAGGTCCTCATCCACAACGCCAGCTTCGATGTCGGCTTCCTCGATGCCGAACTGGCCCGGGTGGGGCTGCCGCCCTTTTCGTCCGGTTGCCGCGTGACCGACACGCTGCGCCTGGCCCGCGAACTGCACCCCGGCAAACGCAATTCCCTGGATGTGCTTTGCGAGCGTTACGGCATCTCCAACGCCCACCGAAAGCTGCATGGCGCTCTTCTGGATGCCGAACTGCTCGCCGATGTCTATCTGGCCATGACCCGGGGTCAGGACAGCCTCGAGATCGCGTTGCACGGGGGAGGCGCGCAGGCGGTTTCGATGAATGAACCTTCCCATTGGCCGCCCATCGGCCTGAAGGTGGTCGCGCCGCTGCCGGAAGAGTGCCAGGCCCACCTCGACTACCTGGCCGGGATCGCGCGGGAGGCGAAGCGGCCGGCACTCTGGAGCGGCCTGGAGCCGGCCGAAGCCGTCCCGTCGGCGTGACAAAAGTCCGCCAAACGCAAAAAGTGTGACTTAGTTCCGCAGACGCGCCGTTCGTCCGTGCTACAAAGCCATTCATCGGTCCCGGGTGCGAGTGTTGCACCGGTCACGGGCGCCGCCACTGATTGAGGTCAACATGAACCGTCTTGCCCTTTCCGCGATCGGCATTGCCATGACCGCCCTGTCCGGCGTTTCCCACGCCGACATCACCGTGAACCCCACCTTCGCCGGTCCGGCCGATGCGGGCACGGGCGCCAATGCCACCTTCATCGCCATCGACGGCAACTGGAAGGGCAGCACGGTGCTCTGGAACGAAAGCACCCGCCAGTACGGCAACGACCCCAGCGCGGCCGGCTTCGCGCCGATCGGGTCCTATGCCTGGGGCACCGGGCTGTGGGGCCGGGCTGACTGGAACACCATCAACTCGCCGGGCAGCACCGTGCCGGTGCTCACCTCGGCCTCGATGCTCGCGCCGGTGATCAACTACGGCAACAACTGCTACAACCAGGCCTTCGGTTCCAGCAGCCCGGTGGCGCAGCCGTTCCCGGTGTCGGCCGCACCGTCGGCCTGCCCCCCGGGCCCCGCGGTGGCCGACAACCTGAACAACTGGACCTCGCGCTTCACCGGCTTCATCCGCATCACCACGCCGGGCGCCTACAACTTCAGCGTGCTGTCCGATGACGGCTTCTTCTTCGATCTGTACGGCGCGGGCGGCGCCAAGCAGTCGATCTCGCGTGACTTCCTCAACGCCCGCAATGTCGACAAGTTTTCCCAGAACCTGGTGCTGAGCGAGGGCCTGTATCAGTTCGAGCTTGGCGCCTGGGATCGGCTCGAGGCGGGCGCGGTTGATCTTCGCTGGCGTCTGCCGGGGGCCACCGACTTCACCCTGATCCCGGCGCAGAACCTGGTTGCCAGCGTCAGCATGCCCGGCACCATGGCGCTGGGCGCGATCGCCGGCCTGTTCGGCTGGGCTGCCCGTCGCCGCCGTCCCGCAGCCTGATCGCCGGACGGCTGTTGTGATGCATGGCCTCCGCTGATCGTCATCTCCCTCGGGAGTACCCGGAGCGCCACTCCCCGCCGCTCACCCTGCTGCAGAAGGTCGGCCACTTCCTGATGGTGCTGGCCGGCTGGGTGCTGTTCATCTGGATGTGGTCGCTGGTGGTTGCCCGTCCCTGGGACAGCGGCCCGCTGCTGCTGCTGCTGGTGCTGTCGATCATCGCGGCGCCGCTGATCACCCTGCTGTGGATCTTCCACAACATGGGCATCTACAAGCGCAAGGGTCCCCGCAAGGGCATGCGCGAGGTCAAGCCGGTCTATGACGTGGACTGGACCGGCCGGGAGGTCACCGCCGACTGGGATGCGCTCAGCCGGTCCCGCGTGATCGTCATCGAGATCGACGAGTTCGGCAAGAACTACCGGGTGGCCAGCACGCGATGACGCCGCTCCAGGAGTTCCTGATCTGGGTCCAGCAGACCACGATCTACTGGTGGGCGCTGTTCTACTTCGCCGCGTACCCGATCGTCACCAGCGTGATGTGGATCACCACCTCGTGGATGTTCCGCCTGCGCTGGGAGGACACTTCCCATGAGATCGTGGCGCCGCCCAACGGCTGGCCGCCGGTCACGGTGATCATTCCCGCCCACAACGAGCAGGCGGTGATCCGTCAGTCGCTCGCGTCGGTGATCGCGCTCGACTATCCCGACCTCGAGATCATCGTGGTCGACGACGGCTCCACCGACCAGACCTTCGACGCGATGATCCCGATGCTCCCCGGGCCGGCGGTCCGCGTGGTGCGCAAGCTCAACAACGAGGGCAAGGCGCTGGCGCTCAACGATGTGCTGCCTCTCGCGCGGGGCGAACTGCTGCTGATCCTCGACGCCGATGCCCAGCCCGAGCCCGACATGCTGCTCTGGATGGTGCCGCACTTCACCCACGGCCGGGTTGCGGCGGTCACCGGCAACCCGCGGGTGCGCAACACCAACTCCTTCCTGGCGCGGCTTCAGGCGATCGAGTTCTCCTCGATCGTCAGCCTGCTGCGCCGCTCTCAGCGCATCTGGGGCCGCATCACCACCGTATCCGGCGTGGTGACCATGTTGCGCAAGAGCGCGGTCTTCGATGTCGGCGGCTTCAGCCCCAACATGCCCACCGAGGACATCGAGCTCACCTGGAAGATGCAGAAGCGGTTCTACGACATCCGCTACGAGCCGCGGGCGATCTGCTGGATGACCGTGCCGGTCTCGCTGCGCGGTCTGTGGCGTCAGCGGCTGCGCTGGGCCCGGGGTCTGATGCAGGTGCTGCGCAAGCACCACGATGTGGTCACCCGATGGCAGCTGCGCCGGATGTGGCCGGTGTTCACCGAGTCGGTCATGTCCACCCTGTGGTGCCTGTGCTTCGTGGCGCTCACGCTGATCTGGTTCCTGTGCCTTGCCACCGGTCTGCCGCCGGCCGGCGCCACGCCGATGCCCAACCTCTGGGGCATGACCATCGGGACCATCTGTCTCATGCAACTGGCCGCGGGGGCGCTCATCGACCGCCGATATGACCCGTTCATCAGCCGGTACTACCCCTACGCGGTCTGGTATCCAATCATCTACTGGATGCTGCTCGCGCTCTCGACCACCTGGGCGCTGCCCTATCTGCTGAAGCAGCCGGGCAAGGATTCCATCACCTGGAACACGCAGCGAAAGGGCAAGGGTGCATGAGTCGCTGGCTGTCGCGGGGGTGCTGGTTGCTGCTGGCCGCAATGTCGGTCGCGCCCGCGCTCGCCCTGGCCAGCGGCTACACGGTGCGCGCCGGCGGCGTCATCGTCGATCGCCCACCCAGGCCTGAGGTCATCGCCGACCTCGGCACGGCCAGGCAACTGGCGCAGGCCAGGGACTACCAGGCCGCGCTGCCCATGTACCTGATGCTTGCAGCGTCCGATCCTGATGACGCCGAGATGGCCATCGAGGTCGCCCGGGTGCTCGGCTTCGCCGACCGCAATGCCGAGTCGGCCGCCCTCTATCGGCGCGTGGTCGCGCAGGCGCCGCAGCGCCGCGCGGAGCTGCTGCCCAGTCTCGCCTGGCAGACCGCCTGGGCGGGTGATGCCGCGCAGGCCGAACCGCTCTTCCTCGAGGTGGCGCAGGCGTCCATCTACGACGAGCCGGTGCGCGCCGAGGCCTGGCGCGGCGCGGCCGAGAGTCGCCAGAACCTGGGCCGGCTCACCGAGTCCCTGGAGGCCTACGATCGCGCCCTGGCCCTCAATCCGGCCGACCGCAACATCGCCCGCAAGCGCGCGCAGATGCTGCTCTGGACCGACCGTCACGCCGAATCGATCGCGGCTTACCAGGCGCTGGCCGCCGCTGATCCGGCCGATCGGCTGACCCAGCTCGGGCTGGCCCAGGCGCTCAACTTCGCGGGTCGGCACCGCCAGGCGCTCGCCATCTGGCGCGAGATCGATGCCCCCGGCAGCCCGGAAGAAAAGCGGGAGGTCGCGCGCGGCCTGCGCTGGGCCGGTTTCGAGGATCTCGCCCACGACACGCTTCAGGGGGTCGATCTGGCCGATGCCGCCTGGTTGCGCAACTGGCGCACCGCGCGCGAAACCGGGCGCAGCGGCTGGGCCGCCTACGAGTGGGCGCGCGATCGCGATTCGCTGGTCATTGACGCCTTCACGCTGGGCGGGCTGGTGCGTCCGCAGCGAGGCCACACCCTCGAGGTGGCCTGGCGTCGCGCCTCGATCAGCGAGCCGGCCGCCTCGCTCAACGCCGACCGGCTCTCCGCGGCCTACGGCTGGCGCCTCGGCGATCCCTACACCCGCTGGGGCACGCTGTGGCCCAGCCTGAGCCTGTCGGCCAACCGCTACGCCGGCTGGTC
>JAGWVN010000123.1 GCA_018970865.1 Betaproteobacteria bacterium | reverse complement strand
GAAGGGCCGCTTGACCAGTTCGCCCGCGGCATTGCGTCGGGCAAGCAGGGGCGGCGCCAGGTGGAAGCGCAGGCTGTACTCGCCCTCGAACTGGACGCGCAGGCGCTCCAGGAAGGCCGGGCTCGCGTACTGTCGGGCCACCTCGTACTCGTCCTTGTAGGACATCAGCTTGAACAGGCCCCGAGCCACCGCCTCGGTCAGCGGCCAGCGGCCGCCTTCCAGCCCCTCCGCGGCGGCTGCCACCGGCAGGGCGGATTCGGCCCGGCGCACCCGCTCGACCACCGCGAGATAGCGCCGCGCCCAGGCCTCGTTCTGGTAAGCGCCGAGGAAGTCCACGCGCCGGGCGATGAGCTCGTCGAGCGTTTCAGAGCGCTGACGCGAGGGCGGCAGCGCGCGCGGGGGCGCCGCCATCTCGGCCACCCGCTGCGGATCGACGGCCGCCCGGCGGCCCCACAGGAAGGCCTTGCGGTTGGCCTCGATGGCCACCTCGTTGAGTTCGATGGCCCGATCGATGGCCCGCGCCGAGACCGGGATCAGGCCCTTCTGGAAGGCATAGCCGAGCATGAACATGTTGGCCGCGATGGCATCGCCCATCAGGCCGGTGGCCAGCCGGGTGGCATCGATGAACGACACCGCCTGCTCGCCGGCCGCCGCCGCCACTGCGGCCTCCATGCTGCCCAGCGGAAACCGCCACTCGGTGTTGCGGGTGAACTCGGCGGTGGGCGTGGCCGCCACATTGGCCACGACGCGGGTGCGGCCCGGCGCCATCCGCATGAGCGCATCCTTGCCCGCGGTGACCACGATGTCGCAGCCGATCACCGCGTCGGCCGCGGCGGTGCCCACGCGCGGCGCGTGCAGCTGCGAGGGGTCGAGGCCGAAGCGCACGAAGCTCATCACCGCGCCGTTCTTCTGGGCGAGCCCGGCCATGTCGAGCACTGTCACGCCCCGGCCTTCCAGGTGCGCCGCCATGCCGAGGATCTGGCCGATGGTGACCACGCCGGTGCCGCCGATGCCGGTGACCATCAGCGAGTAGGTGCCGGCCAGCGACGGCAGGGGCACATCGGGCAGGCCGATCGCCACCGCGTCGTCGGCCACCGCGCCGGCCCGGCCGCTGCGCGGCTTGCCGCCCTCGACCGTGACGAAGCTCGGGCAGAAGCCGTTCACGCAGGAGAAGTCCTTGTTGCAGGCCGACTGGTTGATGGCCCGCTTGCGCCCGAACTCGGTCTCGACCGGCTCGATCGACACGCAGTTGGACTTCTGCCCGCAATCGCCGCAGCCCTCGCAGACATCCTCGTTGATGAAGGCGCGACGCTGCGGATCGGGGAAGCTGCCGCGCTTGCGGCGGCGGCGCTTCTCGGCCGCGCAGGTCTGGTCATAGACCAGCACCGTCACGCCTTCGAGCTCGCGCAGCTCGCGCTGCACGGCATCGAGGTCGGCGCGATGCCGCACGCTCACCTCGCCGGGGAAGTAGCCGGCGGGGTACTTGGCAGGCTCGTCGGTGACCACCACCACCCGGCGAACGCCCTCGGCCTGCACCTGCCGCACGATGGCCGCCGGCGTGAGCTGACCGTCATGGGTCTGCCCGCCGGTCATGGCCACGGCGTCGTTGAAGAGGATCTTGTAGGTCATGCGCACGCCGCTGGCGACGGCGTGGCGGATGGCGAGCGACCCGGAGTGGTTGTAGGTGCCGTCGCCCAGGTTCTGGAAGACATGCGGCGTGTCGGTGAACGGCGCCTGCCCCACCCAGGTCATGCCCTCGCCGCCCATCTGGGTGAAGGTGGCGGTGGAGCGGTCCATCCACTGCGCCATGTAGTGGCAGCCGATGCCGGCCAGCGCCCGCGAGCCCTCGGGCACCCGGGTGGAGGTGTTGTGCGGGCAGCCGGAGCAGAAGTAGGGGATGCGCTCGATCGTCTCGAAGTGCCGTCCATCAGGCTTCTCGCGGGCATCGAGGGCGGCCAGCCGGCGGTCGATGCCGGCCTGCACCGCGGCGTCGATCACGCCGCGGCGGGTCTGATCCGGCGCCAGCCGCTGCTGGCGCGCCAGCCGGGCCGCAATGAGCCGGGCGCAGAACGCCGGCGAGAGCTCGCCGTGGTCGGGCACCAGCAGCGCCCCGTCCTGGTCGCGCTTGCCCACCACCGGCACCCGCTCGGCCGTGCCGTAGAGATGCTCCTTGAGCTGCTGCTCGATCAGGGGCCGCTTTTCCTCGATCACCAGCACCTCGGCGGCGCCGGCGCAGAACGCGGTGATCGCCGCGGGCTCGAGCGGCCAGGGCATGCCGACCTTGAACACCTTCAGGCCGATGCGGCGGGCCGTGGCATCGTCGATGCCGAGGTCGGCCAGGGCCTGCATGACATCAAGCCAGCTCTTGCCGGTGCTCACGATGGCCAGCCGGCAGGACTCGCCTCCGGCATCGAGGTCATCCCGGCCGAAGCTGTTCACATCCAGCCGGTTGGCCCGCGCGTAGGCGAGCGCCGCCGGCAGCTTGTGGCGCATGAGCCGTTCCTCGAGCTTGAGGAAGGTGTCTTCGGGCAGGCGCAGGTGCAGGCCGCCCGGCGGCAGGTCGGGGAGCTCGGGCAGCACCGGGCGCGCCCGGTCGGGTCCGACATCGACGATGCCGGCCGTCTCGATGGTGTCGGTCACTGCCTTGAGCGCCGCCCACACGCCGGCGAAGCGCGACAGGGCCAGGCCGTGGAGGCCGAGGTCGATGTAGTCCTGCACGGTGGCCGGCGCAAGCACCGGAATGCCCACCGCGCTGAAGATGTAGTCGGTCTGGGCCGCCATGGTGGACGACTTGGCGCCATGGTCGTCGCCCGCCACCGCGAGCACGCCACCGTGGCGCGAGGTGCCGGCCTGGTTGGCATGACGCAGCGCGTCCCCGCTGCGATCGACACCCGGCCCCTTGCCGTACCAGATCGCGAAGACGCCGTCGTAGCGGGCGCCGGGAAAGCAGTTGACCTGCTGGGTGCCCCAGATCGCGGTCGCCGCGAGGTCTTCGTTGAGGCCGGGCACGAAGCGCACATGATGGGCGTCGAGCTGACGCCGGGCCCGCCACAGGGCCTGGTCGAATCCGCCCACCGGCGAGCCGCGATAGCCGGTGATGTACCCGGCGGTATTCAGACCCGCGGCCAGATCGCGCTGGCGCTGCATCAGCGGCAGGCGCACCAGGGCCTGCGTGCCGGTGAGATACACCCGTCCCTCGGTGGCGTCGTACTTGTCGTCGAGGGTGACCTGGCGAAGACCGGGATCGATCGGCATGTTCATGGTGGCTTCCTTCGGGTCAGGGTCGCTGCGGCGCGCCGCGATCGTCGCGCCGCGACGGGGAGGTGGCCGTGGCCGACGCCGCACGCGGCGCCGACGACAGGCCACGATAACCGAGGCGGCGGGAAACCCGCTCGGCAGCCTGGGTGATCAGGCGCACCGGGTCGACCTCGGGCGTGGCGAAACGGTAGGTGGGCACGGTGATGCTGATGCCGGCGACCGGCTCGCCGCTGTCGTCGCGAATGGGAGCGGCCACGCAGGTGAGGCCGGGCATGTATTCCTCGCGGTCGAAGGCCACCCCGGCGGCGCGGATGGCGGCGAGTTCGTCGGCGAGCGCGCTCAGGCGGGTGATGGTGGCCGGCGTGAAGGCAATCAGTTCGACATGGTCGAACATCTCGGCCACCGCCGACCATGGCTGCCAGGCCAGCAGCAGCTTGCCGCAGGCCGAACAGTGGGCCGGCATGCGCAGGCCGGCACGCGACATGAGGATCTGCGTGGCGAGCGTGGCCTGCACCTTCTCGACGATCACCGCCTGGTGGCGATCGAGCACCATCAGATGGCTGGACTCGCCATGGCGCTCCACCAGCTCCTGCATGGCCAGTCGGGCCTCGCGGACCAGCGGCTTGGACTCGAGCAGCACATGGTTGAGCTCGAAGAGCCGCCAGCCGAGCCGGTAGCGCCCTCCGGGAGTGCGCTCGACGAATCCCTGCGCGGCGAGGCTGGCGAGCAGCTCGCTCACCGTGCTCTTGGCCAGCCCGAGGCGCCGCGCCGCCTCGGTCACGCCCCACTCCGGGCGTTCGAAGCTGTAGAGGGCGAGCAGGGCTCCGAGCCGGTCGACGATCTGTCTCATGCGGATGTGCCGTGGACAGGGCGCCCGGAGGACGCCCGCGGCGCGCAGACCGGCCGACGATCGGCGGCGCCACGCGACGCCCTGCGAGTATGCGCGGCAGGACTCGGCCTCACAAGCCGTTTGTTCGGACAGGCCGAACACCGAGCCCTGAGGGCTCCCACCCATCGTCCATCCGCTCAGCGGCGCTCGGCCCTCGTGCTGGCGTCGGCAAGATCCTCGACCGGTCCGAGGGCTCGCGCGCCCGCCTCCAGCTCGGGCCAGGCCGCCTCGACCAGGGCCACCGGGCCCTTCACGCCGAGCTCGATGTGCCGGGCGCGGCGGTCGTCGCCCACGGATGGCAGCGAGAACACCTTCACGCCGGGAAAACGGGCCTCGATCGCCTCCATCAGCGGGGTGGCCGCCGACTCCGGGGTCTGGAACAGCAGCAGCGAGCGCTCGGCCTGGGGCTGCCGGTGGTGCAGGTGGGCGTAATGGTGATCGAGCACCCACTCGATCATCGGCCAGGCCATGACCGGGAAGCCGGGCACGAAATAGTGCTGCCGGATGGCGAACCCGGGAATCCGGTTGTAGGGATTGGGAATGATCTGCGCGCCCGCCGGAAACTCGCCCATGCGCAGGCGCTGGCGGTTCTCGGGCGTGCTCATGTCGGCGCTGCCCTTGCCCTCGCGCGCCATCTCGGCCGTGCGCTCGGCGATCAGCGCGCGGGCCTCGGGGTGCAGCGCGAGCGGCAGCCCCAGTGCCGCGGCCGCGGCCTGGCGGGTGTGGTCATCCGGCGTGGCGCCGATGCCGCCGCAGGAGAAGACCGTGTCCCCGCTCGCGAAGGACTCCCGCAGCGCAGCCACCAGCCGCTCGCGGTCATCGCCGAGATAGCGCGCCCAGGCCAGGGTCAGGCCGCGGGCCGACAGCAGCTCGAGCACGCGCGGAAAGTGCTTGTCCTGCCGCTTGCCGGACAGGATCTCGTCACCGATGATGATCAGACCGAATGCCATGGTCAGCGCTCGAGGGTGGGATTGGGATTGGGCGCGGGAATGGGCGGGGACGCGGCGCCGCCCGCGGCGCGCAGCTCGCGCAGGGCCGCCAGCGAGAAGTGACCGAAGGCCAGCGCCGACAGCACCGGCGTCACCAGGAACAGCGGCGGCACATAGTTGAGCAGCGTGACCAGCATGCCCAGGGCGAGATAGCTGCGGCCGTGGCGCGCGATCAGCAGGTCGCGCTCGGCGGCGCTGGCATGCTCCGACAGGCTGTCGAATCGCAGCATGCGCGCGGTGAGCCAGCTCCACCAGAACCAGGGCACCAGGAAGCCCGCGAACGGAATCAGCCAGAACGGCAGCGTCACCAGGTAGCCGAGGGCGAAGATGGCGAGCGCCCCCAGCGCCACGCCGATGCCGCGGAGCACCGACCAGCCGCCGGCGGCGCTCACCTCGGGATAGTGCCGGCGCGACAGGTGGCGCATCACCACGGGCGTGGCGGCCACCGAGACCAGCACCATGGCCAGCACGAACATCAGCGGCGCGAGCAGCATCAGCGCCACCAGGGCGCTGGCCAGGGTGCCCACCCGCTGCAGGCCCACCAGGTTGAGCCAGCCGCTGATCATCGGCAGGCTGTCGCGGCCGTACATGAGACTGCGCAGCCAGGCATTGAGCGGGTCCCAGAGCCAGATCCAGGCCGCGATCCAGAACACCAGGGTGGCCGCAAAGGGCAGCACCAGCAAGCCCATCATCCGCGGATGGAGCTGACTGGACAGGGATCGCCAGAAGGCGGCGAGCACGCGGCTCATGAGTGATCTCCGAAGCGTGAGAAACCCGGCGCTCAGGCCGGGCGGGAATCGCGACGCCACAGGGCCGCGCCCATGCGGCGCAGCGCGAGCCACTGCTGCCGCCAGAAGCCCCGGCCGTAGTCTTCGCCCGACAGCTGATCGGCGATGCCGGTGGGCAGGAAGCCGGGGCGGAAGTCGGCAGTGCGGAACAGGATGTCCCACACCGGGAACAGCACCGCGAAGTTGCAGCCGCCGGCCGGCCCCTCGTGCCCCACGCCGATGGCATGGTGACGCCGATGAAAGCTCGGGCTGACCAGCACGCGCTCGAGCACCCCGCCCCAGCGCCAGCGCAGGTTGGCGTGCTGAAGGCTCTGCATCAGGCGGGAGGCGACCACCAGGGCCACGAAGTGCCCGGGCCCCACCCCGATCGCCAGCGCGGCGAAGGCAAACAGGCCGTCGCGGATCAGCGCGTCGAGCAGGTGGTTGCGATCGTCGCTCCAGAAGGTCATCTGCCGCTGGCTGTGGTGCACGGCGTGCAGGGCCCACCACCAGCGCCAGGCATGCTGTCCGCGGTGGATGGCGTAATCGAGGAGATCGAGCACCACCAGGTAGATCAGGAAGGCCAGCAGCGGCTGGTCGGTGATGCCCGGCCAGAGCTGGTCAATGTTGGGACGGGAGACATCGAGGAAGCGCAGCTGCGCCTCCAGCCCGTCGATCAGCGGGGTGAACAGCGCGAAGGCCAGCAGCGGCAACAGACCGAGGCGGTGCAGCAGGGTGTAGACGATGTCGGTGCGCACCGCGGCGCGGTCGCGCAGCGGCTCGGCAGGCTGACGCCGCTCGAGCGCGCCCATCACCAGCGCGAGCAGCGCCACCTCGAGCACGCCCACCAGGAACCACTCCACCGCGTCGAAGGCCATCTCGGCCAGGTGCATGGCGCCGAGCTGGTAGAGCGCCGGCTGCACCAGCTGCTCGAAGAGCCAGCGCTGCGCGTCGCCGAAACGGTCGATCGGCCAGTTCCAGAGCGGGCTGATCGCATCGAAGAGGGCGGCGGCAGTCATGTGGCGTGGGCGGGTGGCGATGCGTGCGGTCTGGGCGCGGCGCTCAGGAGGGCGGCAGGTTCGGATGCTCGCGCAGCGTGGCGAAGCACAGGCCGCGGGCCTTCAGGCCGGTGATCAGCGGATCGAGCATCGGCGCCCAGGGATCGCGCCGCGACCAGATGCCCAGGTGCGCGATCAGGATGTCGCCGGGGCGGATGCCGGCCAGGGCCTGACGCAGCAGTTGCGCATTGGGGTGGGTTTCGGAGGGCAGCTCGTCGCCGAGGAAGCCGGCGCTGGCCCAGTGCACATGCCGATAGCCGCAGGCCTGCGCTGCCTGCATGGCGGCGGCGGGCGCCCGACCGCCCGGCGCGCGCCAGAAGGGATCGAGCCCGCGGCCGGCCAGCGCCCTCAGCCGGGCATCGACCCGGCCGAGCTCGGCGCACAGCGCAGCGCCATCCCAGCGCTGGGCTCGGCCGGCCTGCGGGCCGAACTGGGGTCTGGCCAGGGCGACCACCCGTTCGTCACCGGCCGGCGCGGCGCGCAGATAGACATGGTCGAAGGTGTGCGAACCGAAGGCGTGACCCTCGGCCACCCGCGCCCGCCAGTAAGCCGCCCAGGCGTCGTCAAGGGAGTGATCGCCCCGCGGGGTGCGCTCGTTGGCCAGAAAGAAGGTGGCCTTCACGCCGTGACGCGAGAGCGTGTCGGCGATCAGCTCGGCCTGGCTCATGTTGCCGGTGTCGAAGGTGAGATACACCTGACCCCGGCAGGCTGGCGCCGCCGATGCCGGCACGGCGCTCGCCGCCATGGACGCCGGCGACGGCACTGCGCCGGACTGCGCGAGCGCCAGCGCCGGGACCAGAGCCATCAGCAGCGACGCGACCCGGCGCCGGGCTCGCCCCGCTGTCGGCGGTGCTTGCAGCGCGGGCATCCGGCGCATCAGATCAGCGGCGCCCGGTTGTGCAGGTAGACACCGTGCGGCGAGCGTCCCACCGGCACGGTGCGGGTGACGCGCCCCGCCTCGAGGTCGACGATCGCGACCTGGCGCGCGAAGCGCGCGGTGATCCACATGGTGCGACGGTCGTCGAGGATCTCCATGCAGTCCGGGCCGCCCGGCACGGGGATGGTCTGCACCACCTGCAGGCTGTTCATGTCGATGCGCGAGATGCTGTTGTCGACCCGGTTGGAGACATACACATGCCGGCGATCGCCGGCGCCGCGGAAATTGTGGGCGCCGCGCCCGGTGCGCAGGCGGGCGACGCTGCGGCGGGCCCGCCAGTCGATGACATCGACATGGTCCTGGCCCATGACGCCAACCATCAGCAGGCGGTCATCGGGCGTGACCAGGATGCCCGCAGGCTGGCGCCCCAGGCGAAGCTTCCAGGCGACATCCTGGGTCTGCAGGTCGATGGCGGCGATCTCGTCGCTGTCCTGCAGCGTGACGAAGGCCATGCGGCTGTCGGCCGAGAACCAGACATGGCTGGGCGCCTTGGGCGCGGGCACCCGCCGCGCGAGCCGGATGTCGACGCCGTCGTAGTGATAGAGGTCGACACGATCGAGCCGCAGACAGACCGCGACGAACCAGCGGTTGTCGGGCGAGAAGCCGATCTGGTAGGGATCGTCGATCTGGCGCAGGCGGCGCTGCACCTGCCCGGTGGCGGGATCGAGGAAGTGCAGGTCGTTGCTGATGGCGTTGGCCACGATCAGCGAGCGGCCATCGGGCTTGGGATAGAGATGATGCGGCTCCTTGCCCACATCCACCCGACCCACCTCCTGGAAGCTCTTCTGGTCGATCAGCGAGACCGAGGCATCGCGGCTGTTCAGCACGATCGCCAGCGGCAGCGTGGCTGGGCTCGCGCCGGTTGATCCCGTCTGGGCCCCGGCCCCGGCGGCCGCCAGCGCGGCCTGGAGCGCAAACACGCGGCGGGAGACGGAAGCGAGGGTCATGACACACCTGAAGGCAACGGGATGGCCCGCGTGACGGCGGGCCGCGGGGGCCGATCGGGAATCGGCCGCTGTCCGCATTCTATTAGACTGCGGGCTCGGTTCCGGCCATGCTGAGCGTTCTCGAAGTCACCCTCCCGGTCTTTGCCCTCGTCTTCTGCGGTTTCTTCGGCCAGCGGGGCGGGCTGCTGCCCGCTCAGGCGGTGCAGGGCCTGAACGCGTTCGTCTTCTACTTCGCCCTGCCGGCCATGCTGTTCCGGGTGGTGGCCACTCAGCCGGTCACCACCCTCACCGACTGGCGTTTCGCGCTGGGCTATGCCCTGGCCACGCTCGCGGTCTTCCTGTTCACCCGCGCCGCCGCGCTGCCGCCCCGCAAGGGGCCGCCAGACAGCCCCGAGGCCCGGGCCCTCGAGCGCTCACGCGCGACCACCTTCGGCCTGAACACCGCCCACGGCAATGTCGGTTACCTCGGTGTGCCGCTGGTGGGTGAGCTCGGCCGTGATCTGGTGCCGTCGATGATCCTCGCCATGATGAGCGACATCTTCCTGGTGATCACCCTGGCCATCGCCCTGCTCGAGCTGGAGCGCCGACGCCATGGCGGTGCCAGCGGCCCCACCCGCTCGGTGCCGGTGACCATCCTGAGCGGCCTCGTGCGCAGCCCGCTGGTGATGTCGATCGGGCTGGGCCTGGCCTGGTCGCTGGCCGCGCCGCCCATGCCGGGCGCCCTCGACAACTTCATTCGCCTGATGGGCGCGGCGGCGGGGCCCTGCGCCCTGTTCGCGATCGGCGCCTCGCTCGGTGACCGCCGGATCAGCATCGACGCCACGGTCACCGGCCTGATGGTGCTCAAGCTGCTGGTGCATCCCGCGCTCGCCGCCCTGCTGCTCTACGGCGTGCTCGATGTCGACCATCGCGCCGCCGCGGTCGGGGTGCTCGCGGCCAGCCTGCCCGCGGCGAGCAACACCTTCATCATCGCGCAGCGCTACCAGCTGCCCGCGCATGAGATCAGCTCGGCCATCCTGGCCGGCACCTTCGTGTCGTTGATCAGCGTGTCGACCGTGATCTGGCTGCTCGGGCTGCGCGCCTAGGGCGCTCAGCCCGCTGCGACGATGGCTGCCCAGACCTTCTGCAGCCGTTTCACCGACACCGGCATGGGCGTGCGCAGCTCCTGCGCGAACAGCGACACCCGCAGCTCCTCGAGCAGCCAGCGGAATTCCTCGAGCCGCGGATCGGGCTGGCCGCGGCGCTGCGCCAGGGCCCGGCGCCACGGCGCCTGCAGCGCGGCCAGATCGGCCATCAGCGCGGCATCCCGGGCGGGATCGGCGCGCAGCTTGTCCAGGCGCAGGGCTATCGCCTTGAGGTAGCGCGGCAGGTGCGCGAGCTGCGGCGGCGGCGTGAGCGAGAGCCAGCGGGGCGGCAGCAGCGCGGCCAGCTGCTGGGTGATGTCGGTCATGACTGCCGGATGCGCTCGGGCCTGCGGCAGCTTGCGCTGCACGGCCTGGTGCTCTTCGAGCACCGTGAGCAGCGCGCGCGCCACCTCCTGGCCAATCAGGTTGAGCCGCGGCCGGCTCTGCGCCAGACGCTGCGCGAAGGCTGTCTCGTCGGCCGGCAGCGGCTCGGCCAGGCAGGCCCGGTCGATGAGCACGCCAACCAGCTCGCGACGCAGCTCATCAGCGCCGCCGAAGGGGGCGTAGGCCAGCTCGAGGCGCCGCGCCTCGGGCAGGTTGCGCTCGAAGAAGCGCAGCGGCTCCCGCAGCACGATGGCGAACAGCCGGTTCAGGCCGCGCCGATGGGTGGCGCGCGCCTCGTCGGGGGAATCGAAGACCTGCAGCTCCACCGCATCACCGGCATCCACCAGGGCCGGGTAGCCGATCAGCGTGTCGCGGCCGCGCCTGAGTTCCATGATCTCGGGCAGCGTGCCGAAGGCCCACTCCCGATG
>JAGWVN010000122.1 GCA_018970865.1 Betaproteobacteria bacterium | reverse complement strand
GCAGCGCCGGCCCGCGCGGCCCGGCCTGCGCGCCGGCGACCTCGGCCAGCGAGCCGGCGAAGGCCTCGACATCGAGGGCATCGTGCACGAAGCCGTTGAAACCCGGGTCGACCAGTTCGGCCACCCCGCAATCCCGGCTCGCCACCAGCGGCAGACCGCAGGCCAGCCCCTCGAGCGCGGCATTCGGGTAGGGATCGTAGAGAGCCGGCGCGAGCATCGCGTCGGAGGCCCACAGCAGCCCGCGCACATCGTCGACGCCGCCCAGGAAGGCCACCCGCTCCTGCAGCCCGAGGGTTGCGGCCTGCGCCCGGTAGCGGGCCATGCGCCGGTCGGTGCCGGCCACCAGCAGCCGGGCATCGCCGCCCACGCGGGCCAGCGCCGCCAGGGCCACCGCCAGGCCCTTGCGCTCGAAGCCCGAGCCCACGAAGGCGAACACCGGCGCGCCCGCCGGAAGGCCCAGCGCAGCCCGGGCCTGCGCGCGCTCCTCGCCCACCGGCGGGCGGAAGCGCTCCAGATCGACGCCGTTGCGCAGCAGGTGCAGGCGCTCGCGCGGCACACCGAAACGCGCCGAGATGTCCTCGAGCACCGCGCGCGAGTTGCAGATCACCGCGCGCAGGGCCGGACTGGTGAACAGCGCCCGCTCCTCGCGCAGCACCCAGCGGTGATGGGGATCGGCGCGCATCAGCGCCGCGCGCCACGCCGGCAGCACGCGGGCGCGCGCCTGCAGGTAGGACGCATGAACCCCGTCACCGGCCCGGTAGACCGGCACCCCGGCGATCCGCTCATGGCTCTGGACGAGGTCGAAGCGCTCGCGCGCCAGCACCGCCCGCACGCCGCGGGCGAAGGCGCTGTCGCGCCAGACGCTGCCGAGGTGGAAGGGATCGACCCGCAGCAGGCGCACCGGCGGGCCTTCGCCCTCGGTGGCGGCGGGCCAGCGGCGCGCGATCACGGTGAGGGCCACCCCGGCGCCGGCCAGGGCGGCCATGGCCTGCCGGGTGTAGCGCTCGGCCCCGCCGTGCGGGTTGTAACGGGCCCGCACGATGGCCACGGCCGGGGCGCTCAACTCAGTACTCGATCTGGACCGCGAGGGGATGCAGGCGTTCGCGCACCGCGGCGAGGAGATCTTCGCGCGGGCACACCCGCCAGCGCTCGCCGAGCTCGACCGCGCACCGCCCCTCGGTGTTGCCGTACTCGACGACCACCGGCAGGGGCGTGTCGGCCATGCCGGCATAGGGCTGGATGGCGTCGCGCAGCAGGCCGACCTCGGCCACGCCGTTCAGGCAGATGCGCAGCCGCTTGCCGAACTCCTGCCGCGCCGCGGTGAGATCGAGCACCCGCTCGGCCACCACCCGCATGCCGCCGCTGTAGTCGTCGCGGCTGACCTTGGCCTGGATGATCAGGAGTTCGTCGTCGCGGATGAGGCTGCGGCAGCGCTCGAAGAGTTCGTTGTAGACCGCCACCTCGAGCTTGGCGCTGCCGTCATCGAGCACCACCGCGCTCATCTTGCCGCGGCGGGTCATCTGGGTGCGCTGCGACGCCACGATGCCGGCCAGCCAGACCGGCTGGGGCGCGGGCTGCAGGTCAGCCAGGCGCTGCCGCACGAAACGCCGGACCTCCTCCTGGAAACCGGTGAAGAGGTGGCCGGTGAGGAAGAAGCCGAGCGCGGATTTCTCCTCCTGAAGGCGCTGCCGCTCGCTCCAGGCCGTGGCGCTGGCCCAGCGGATGGGGGCATCGCCCTCGCCGCCGTCATCGCCGCCGAACAGGCTGACCTGATGGATGGCCGCCTCGCGGGCCTCGGCCGCTTCCATGGCCTGCGCGACATTGGCCAGGGTGCGGGCGCGATCGGGGTCGAGTGCGTCGAAGGCGCCGGCGCGGGCCAGGGCCTCGACCGAGCGGCGATTGACCACCCGCCGGTCGATGCGGGCGCAGAAATCATAAAGGCTGCTGAAGGGGCCGTCGGCGCGGACCTTGAGGATGTTGAGCACCGCGGTCTCGCCGGCGCCCTTGACCGCGCCCAGGCCGTAGCGGATGGCCCGACCCGCGCGCGACTTCATGCCCTCGGGCGCGGCCACCGGCTCGAAGCGGTACGCCGAGCGGTTGATGTCGGGCGGCAGCACCGGCACGCCATTGTCCTTGGCGTCGGACACGAACAGCTGCACCTTGTCGGTGTCGTCCATGTCGGAGGACAGCGTGGCCGCCAGGAACTCCGCCGGGTAGTGCGCCTTGAGCCAGGCCGTCTGGTAGGTGACCACGGCATAGGCCGCGGTGTGCGACTTGTTGAAGCCGTACTCGGCGAACATGGCCATCAGATCGAACAGCTTGTTGGCCAGGGGCGCGCCGTAGCCCTTGCGCACTGCGCCCTCGACGAACAGGTCGCGGTGCTGGGCCATTTCCTCGGGCTTCTTCTTGCCCATGGCCCGGCGCAGGAGATCGGCGCCACCCAGGGTGTAGCCGCCGATGATCTGCGCGATCTGCATCACCTGTTCCTGGTAGACGATCACGCCATAGGTGGGCTCGAGGGTCTGTTTCAGGTCAGGGTGGAAATAGTCGATCTCGCCCAGGCCCTTCTTGCGCAGGATGAAGTCATCGACCATGCCCGAGCCCAGCGGCCCGGGGCGGTACAGGGCCAGCACCGCGATGATGTCCTCGAAGCGGTCGGGCGCCAGCTTCTTGAGCAGCTTCTTCATGCCGTCGCCCTCCACCTGGAAGATCGCGGTGGTGTTCGCGTCTTTCAGGACCTGGTAGGCGGCGGGATCGTTGAAGGCGAGGGTGTCGAGGCGGATGGGATCGTGCGGACGGCCGGCATTCACATACTCGACCGCGAGCTGGATGATGGTGAGGTTGCGCAGGCCGAGGAAGTCGAACTTGACCAGGCCCACCGCCTCGACATCGTCCTTGTCGTACTGGCTGACCACGGAGTCGGTGCCCGGGGCCTTGTAGAGCGGGCAGAAATCGGTGAGGCGGCCCGGCGCGATCAGCACGCCGCCGGCATGCATGCCGACATTGCGGGTGAGGTCCTCGAGGGGTTCGGCCAGCGCCAGCAGCTCGCGCACCTCGTCTTCCTGGCGCTCGCGCTCGGCGAGCAGCGGCTCGCTCTCGCGCGCCTTGGCCAGCGACACCGGCTTGTTCTGCACCACCGGAATCAGCTTGGAGAGCTGGTCGCAGAAGGTGTAGCTCATGTCGAGCACCCGGCCGGCATCGCGGATGACCGCCTTGGAGGCCATGGTGCCGAAGGTGGCGATCTGGCTCACCGCCTGCTCGCCGTAGCGGCGACGGACATACTCGATGACCTTGTAGCGGTTGTCCTGGCAGAAGTCGATGTCGAAGTCGGGCATGGACACCCGCTCGGGATTCAGGAAGCGCTCGAAGAGCAGCGCGTACGGGATCGGATCGATGTCGGTGATGCCCAGCGAGAAGGCCACGAGCGAGCCGGCGCCCGAACCCCGGCCCGGCCCGACCGGCACTCCGTTGGCCTTGGCCCAGTTGATGAAGTCGGCCACGATGAGGAAGTAGCCCGGAAAGCCCATCTGGACGATGGTGTCGCACTCGTAGGCGAGCCGCGTCTCGTACTCGGGGCGGCGGGCTTCGCGCACGGCCGGGTCGGGGAACAGCACCGGCAGGCGCCCGGCCAGGCCCCGGGCCGCCTCCTGACGCAGGAAGTCGTCGAGGCCCACGCCCTCGGGCGTGGGAAACTGCGGCAGCCGGGCCTTGCCCAGGGTCATGGCGAGGTTGCAGCGGCGGGCGATGGCCACCGAGTTGGCCAGGGCCTGGGGCAGATCGGCGAAGCGCTCGGCCATCTCGGCCTGGCTGAGAAAGTACTGCTCCTCGGTGAAGCGGCGCACCCGCCGCGGATTGGCGAGGATCTCGCCCTCGGCGATGCACACCCGGGCCTCGTGCGCTCGGTACTCCTCGCGCCGGATGAACTGGACCGGATGCGTGGCCACCAGGGGAAGATCCAGGCGGACGGCGAGCCGCGCGGCCTCGCGGGTGTGGGTCTCGGCCTCCTGGGCGCCGGTGCGCTGCACCTCCAGGAAATAGTTGCCCGGGAAGCGGGCCGCCCACTGCCCGGCCAGGCGCGCCGCCGCCTCGGCGTTGCCGGCCAGCAGGGCCTGACCGACATCGCCGTGCTGCGCGCCCGAGAGCAGGATGAGGCCGTCATTGGGCTCGTCGAACCAGCGCGGCAGCATCTCGGCGCGGCCGCGGTACTCGTTGCCCAGCCAGGCCCGCGAGAGCAGATCGCACAGGCGCAGATAGCCGGCCTGGCTGGCGGCCAGCAGCAGGATGCGGTGGGGGCGATCACGCTCGGCCTCGTTGGTCAGCCAGGCATCGACGCCGAGCACGGGCTTCAGGCCGCGGGCCCGCGCCGCCTTGTAGAACTTGATCCAGCCGAACAGGTTGGCGAGGTCGGTGATGGCCACCGCCGGCTGCTGATCGTCTGCCGCGGCCTGCACCAGGGAGTCGATCCGCACGATGGAATCGCTCACCGAGAACTCGGAGTGGACCCGGAGATGGACGAACTGGGGGGCTGGCATCGGTAGAATTTTACCCCTCCGTCGGCCCCCGGCGGGTTGCCGGCTTCACCCAATGACATTCCCCGCCACGCATCGCCAGGCCGTTGTCCTGCTCGTCTTCTGCGCCCTGTGCTGGAGCATCGCCGGGGTCTTCACCCGCCTGCTCGAGCGCGCCGAGGGCTTCGAGATCACCTTCTGGCGCAGCCTGTTCTGCATCCTCTGCGTGACCGGCGCCATGGCCATGGGCGGTCAGCGCCGGCCGTGGCGGGCGCTGCGGGCCATGGGCCTGCCGGGCCTGGTCTCCAGCCTGATGTGGGCGGCCATGTTCACCTGCTTCATGGTCGCGCTCACGCTCACCAGCGTGGCCAATGTCATGCTGGTCACGGGCCTGTCGCCGCTGATGGCCGCCGTGCTCGGCCGGCTGCTGCTCGGGGAGCGGATCAGCGCCGGCACGGCCTGGGCGATCGCCGCCGCGCTGGCCGGCATCGCCTGGATGGTGCACGAGGGCGTCTCGGCCGAGGGCCTCGGCGGCATGCTGGTGGCGCTGGGCGTGCCCACCGCCGCGGCGCTCAACCTGGTGGTCCTGCGTCGGCAGCAGGCCAGCGTCGACCTCGCCCCGGCGGTGCTCGGGGGCGCGCTGCTCTCCTGCCTGATCACCCTGCCGCTGGCCTGGCCGCTGTCGGCCAGCGGGTCCGACCTCGCCATCCTGGCCCTGCTCGGCTTCGTCCAGCTCGGCATCCCCTGTCTGCTCCTGGTGCGCGTCGCCCGCCATCTCGCCCCGCACGAGATCGCCCTCATCAGCCTGCTCGAGGTGGTGCTGGCGCCGGTCTGGGCCTGGCTGGGCGCGGGCGAGGCGGTGGGCGCGGCCACCGTGCAGGGCGGGCTGGCCGTGGTGACCGCCCTGGCGCTCAATGCCTGGCTGCAGCGCGCCCCGGGCGCCCGGTCGGCATGAGCGCAGACGCCGGGCAAGGGGTGTCGGGGGCGGCCAGACCCGCCGGCGCGCCCCGGCCGCTGGCCGAGATGCCGCCGCTGCCGCTGCGGGGCCTGCTCACCGACATCGACGACACCCTCACCACCGAAGGCCGGCTGCAGGCCTCGGCCTACCGCGCGCTCGAAAGGCTTCATCAGGCCGGCCTGCGGGTGGTGCCGGTCACCGGCCGCTCGGCCGGCTGGGCTCACATGATCCTCAAGACCTGGCCGGTGGATGCGGTGGTGGCCGAGAGCGGCGGCCTCTACCTGGCGCGCGACGCCGCCGGCCGCCTGATCGAGGTCACCCACCAGCCGCCCGCCGAGATCGCGGCCGGGCGCGCGGCGCTGCTCGCGCTCGCCGCCGACCTGATCGATGCCCATCCCGGGCTGGCCTGGGCGAGCGACAACGCCTATCGCCGGGTCGATGTCGCCATCGACTGGTGCGAGGAGGTCGCCCCGGTGGCCGCCCCGCAGGTGGAGGCGGTGATCGCCGCGCTGCGGGCTGCGGGCTACCGCGCCCGCGCGAGCAGCGTGCACATCAATGCCTGGCTGGGCGAGTTCGACAAGGCGCCGATGGCGCTGCGCTGCCTGCGCGAGCGCTGGGGCATCGATGCGGAGGAAGCCCGCGCTGCCTGGCTCTTCGTGGGCGACGCGCCCAACGACGCCTCGATGTACGAGCAGTTCCCGCTCAGCGTGGGCGTGGCCAACATCGCCCCGGCGCTGCCGCGACTGCCGATGCCCCCCGCCTGGATCACCCGCGCCAGCCACGGCGCGGGCTTCGAGGAACTCGCCGAGCGGCTGCTGGCGGGCTGACGCCGATCAGCGGCGCAGCGCGCGGGCGGTCTCGGCGATGCGCCGGCCGTAGTCGCGGGCCGAGGCCAGGTCGCCCTCGGGCGGGCTCTGCTCGGGCGGCACATTGTCGGCCTGCGCCATCACGCCCAGGTAGCCGCCCAGGCGGTTGATGGCATTGGGGTCGCCGGGCGTGGCCGCGGGATGCGTGCCGGTGCCCACCCAGATCATGCCGTGCTGCATGGCCAGCGTGACGAAGTAGCTCAGGGTGGAGAACTTGTCGCCCGACATGCTGAGCGAGCAGGTGAAGCCGCCGGCGAGCTTGTCCTTCCAGGCCTGGGTGAACCAGGCCTTCGCGGTGGCGTCGGCGAAGACCTTGAACGGACCGGAGGGCCCGCCCATGTAGGTGGGCGCGCCGAACACGATCGCGTCGGCCGCGCCGAGCGCGGCCCAGCCCGCGTCGTCGATGGCGGTGACATCGAGCAGGGTGACCTGGGTGCCGGCAAGCGCGGCCGCGCCCTGCTGGACAGCCTGGGCGACGCGGCGGGTGTGGCCGTAGCCGGAGTGATAGGCGATGACGATGGCGGTCATGGAAGTTCTCGGGTGAGGGTCGGGAAGGGTTGGGAAGGGTCAGGGCAGATCGAAGACCAGCACTTCGGCCTGCTCGCCGGCGCCGAGTTCGACCGCCGGCTCGCCGGTGAGCTTGAGCGCATCGCCCGCGACCAGCGGATGGCCATTGACCTGCAGACGCCCGCGGGCAAGGTGCACATAGGCGCGCCGGCCCGGCCGCAGCGGCAGTCGCGCGGCAGCCTCGCCATCGAAGCAGCCGGCGTGCAGCCAGGCGTCCTGGTGGATGCGCACCACCCCCGGCCCGCCCTGCGGCGAGGCGACCAGCGCCAGCCGGCCATGCCGGGCATCGGGGTCGATGACGCACTGCTCGTAGCCGGGATCGATGCCGCGGGCCGCCGGCTCGATCCAGATCTGCAGGAAGTGGGTGTCGGCCTCGCGCTGATGGTTGTACTCGGCGTGGGTGACGCCGCGCCCGGCGCTCATGCGCTGCACCTCGCCGGGCCGGATCACCGAGCCGTTGCCCAGGCTGTCCTGGTGGGCGAGCGCGCCCTCGAGGACATAGCTGAGGATTTCCATGTCGCGGTGGCCGTGGGGCGGAAAGCCGGTGCCGGGCCCGATCCGGTCCTCGTTGATCACCCGCAGCGGACCGAAGCCCATGTGCGCCGGGTCGTGGTAGCCCGCAAAGGAAAAGCTGTGAAAGGATTTGAGCCAGCCGTGGTCGGCATGGCCCCGGTCTTCGCTGTGACGGATCTCGATCATGATTTGCTCTGGCGGGTTCGGACGACAGCCCCTTTGAGAGCTGCGAGATGCCGAAGTGTAGGCTCGCGCCGAGGCTGCCGGACTGCTAGGATTCGTCGACTTCATTCAAATTGATTGAACAATGATCACGCTCGACGCGCTTGCCGTGCTTGACACCATCGCGCGCCGCGGCAGCTTCGCGGCGGCGGCGGCCGAGCTCGGCAAGGTGCCTTCGGCGCTCACCTACACCGTGCGCCGCCTCGAGGAACAGCTCGATGTCCTGCTCTTCGACCGCCGCGGGCGCCGCGCCCGGCTCACGCCGGCCGGCCAGGAACTCCTCGATCAGGGCCGGCTGCTGCTGCGCGCGGCCGATGACCTCGCCTGTCGAGTGCGCGAGGTGGCCAGCGGCTGGGAGGTCGAGCTGCGCATCGCCCTCGATGCCGTGATCGCCTTCGACCGGGTCGAGCCCCTGCTCGCCGACTTCTATCGCCTGGGGGCGCCCACGCGCCTGCGCTTCTCGGTCGAGGTGCTCGATGGCGGCTGGGATGCGCTGCTCTCCGGGCGCGCCGATCTCGCCATCGGCATGAGCGGCGAGGCGCCGGCCGGGCTGGCGGCCAGCGGCGAGATCAGCGCGAAGCCGCTCGGCCCGGTGCGCTTCGTGTGGTGCGTGGCGCCGGATCATCCCCTCGCGCAGGCCGATGAACCGATCGCCCCCGAGCGGCTGGTGCGTCATCGCGCCGTGGCGCTGGCCAGCAGCGCCCGCGCGTTGCCGCCGCGCTCGGCCGGATTGCTGTCGGGGCAGGAGACCCTCACCGTGGCCACGCTCGAGCAGAAGATCGCGCTGCAGATCGCCGGCCTGGGCGCGGGCTATCTGCCCGAGGCCTTCGCCCGCCCCCACCTGGACGCCGGCCGGCTGGTGGCCCGGCGCACCCTGCGCCCGCCGCTGAGCGGGCCCGCGCAGTACGCCTGGCGGCGCGCCGCCCGGGGCAAGGCCCAGGCCTGGTGGCTGCAGCGCCTTGAGGTCGCCCGCGTGCGCCAGCAGCTGCTGGCCGGCCCGGTGCCGGCGGCCACCACGCCGTCAGCCTCCGTCCCGCCACCCCCGCCGCGCGTCTCGGCGCGGCCGCGCCATGGCTGAGCGCGGCTACATCGGGCGCTTCGCGCCCTCGCCCTCCGGGCCGCTGCACGCCGGCTCGCTGGTGGCCGCGCTGGCCAGCCGGCTCGACGCCCTCGCCCACGGCGGGCGCTGGCTGCTGCGCATCGAGGATCTCGATCCGCCGCGCGAAGTGCCCGGCGCCGCCGAGGACATCATCCGCACGCTCGCGGCCTTCGGCTTCACGCCAGACGGTCCCATCGTCTTCCAGGGCCAGCGCCACCCCCACTACCAGCAGGCCTTCGACAGGCTTCGCGACGCGGGCTGGGTCTATCCCTGCGGCTGCACCCGCAAGGAGATCGCCGACTCGCTGCAGCAGCGGGGCAGCGCCCCGGAGCGCCATCGCGAGCGGGTCTATCCCGGCACCTGCCGTCACGGCCTGCGACCCGGCCAGGCGGTGCGGGCCTGGCGGGTGCGGGTCGACGACATCGTGGTGCGCTGGCACGACGAGGCCCTCGGCGATTGCGAGGAGGCGCTCGCGCGCAGCGTGGGCGACTTCGTGCTGCGCCGCGCCGACGGCCTGTGGGCCTATCAGCTCGCGGTGGTGGTCGACGACGCGCTGCAGGGCGTGACCCATGTGGTTCGCGGCGACGACCTGCTGGGCGCCACCGCGCGGCAGATCCACCTGCAGCAGCTGCTCGGCTGGCCGCGACCGGTGTACCGGCACCTGCCGGTGGTCACCGATGCGCGAGGCGAGAAGCTGTCCAAGCAGACCGGCGCGGCCGCGCTGCGAAGCGATCAGGCCCTGCCAGCGCTGGAGCAGGCGCTGGCGCACCTGGGCATCGCGCCCACCGGCGCGGACAGCCTGCCGGCTTTCTGGGATCGGGCCGTGCCGGCCTGGGCTGCGCACACCGGCACCGCGCGCTGAGCGCGGCGCGGTTCAGGTCTTGCGAACCCCGCCAAGCAGCGCGGCCACCGGCCGGGCCTGACGCCGACGCGGGCCGGCGCCGGGCGCCACGGTGCCGGGCGCGGGGGCCGCCGCGGCATCGACCGACTCGCCGGCCCCGGCCGGCGCGCCCGCACCCGGCTCGTAGGGCTTGTAGAAGAAGGGATCCTCGGAGTGGCCGGGCAGCTGGGTGCGCGGCCGCGGCTCGCGACGGGGCGCGGTGTCGCGCGCGGCATCGCGGGACGGGCCACGGCCGGCCTCACGGCCATTGTCGCGGGCACCGTCGCGGGCACCGTCACGCGACCCTTCACGCCAGCCTTCACGCGAGGGCCGGGCCTCGCGCGGACCGCGCCGCTCGCGCTCGCCATCGCGGGCCCGTTCGGCCAGGGCGGCGTCGAGGCTGAGGGTCTGCTGCGGAATCTCGCGCTTGATGAGCTTCTGGATGCCGTCGAGCAGGCGCTCGTCGGACCCGGTCATGAGCGAAAGCGCCACCCCGCTCGCGCCCGCGCGGCCGGTGCGGCCGATGCGGTGCACGTAGTCTTCGGGGGAATAGGGCAGGTCGTAGTTGATGACCGCCGGCAGCTCGGCGATGTCGAGGCCGCGCGCGGCCACATCGGTGGCCACCAGCACCGCGATCTCGCCCTTCTTGAAGCCCTCGAGCGTGGCGAGGCGCTCCTGCTGGCTCTTGTCGCCGTGGATGGCGTTGGCGTTCAGGCCGTCTTTCTCGAGCTGGCGGGCCAGGCGCCCGGCCCCGATCTTGGTGTTGGTGAAGACGATCACCTGCGAGAGCTGGCGATCGCGCACCAGCTGGGCCACCGCCGCGCGCTTGCTCTCGGCATCGGGCACCCGGTAGACGAGCTGTTCGACATTCTCGGCGGCGGCATTGCGCCGGGCCACCTCGACCGAGACCGGATTCTTCAGGAAGGACTCGGCGAGCTTGCGGATCTCGCCCGAGAAGGTGGCCGAGAACATCAGGTTCTGACGCACCGGCGGCAGCAGGTTGATGATGCGCTGGATGTCGGGCAGGAAGCCCATGTCGAGCATGCGGTCGGCCTCGTCCATGACGAAGACCTCGGTGACGCCCAGCGACACCGTGCGCTGCCCGACATGGTCGAGGAGCCGGCCCGGCGTGGCGATGAGCACCTCGGCGCCCTGGCGCAGCGCGGCGATCTGCGGCGCGATGTCCACCCCGCCAAACACCACCGTGGAGCGCAGGCCGGTGTACTTCGCGTACTCGCGCACATTGGCGTAGATCTGGTCGGCCA
>JAGWVN010000121.1 GCA_018970865.1 Betaproteobacteria bacterium | reverse complement strand
AGGCCGCGCTTGAGCATGAGATCGAGCGCCTTCTCGGCCTGGCCGATGGAGCGCATGCAGTGGTGGATCCGGCCCGGGCCGAGGCGCACCTGCGAGATCTCGAAGCCGCGGCCCTCGCCCAGGAGCATGTTCTCCTTGGGCACGCGGACATTGTCGAAGCGGATGTGCATGTGGCCATGCGGCGCGTCATCGTCGCCGAACACGCACATCGGGCCCAGGATCTTGACCCCGGGGGTGTCGATGGGCACCAGGATCTGCGACTGCTGCTTGTGCGGCGGCGCGTCGGGGCTGGTCTTGACCATGGTGATCATGATCTTGCAGCGCGGATCGCCGGCGCCCGAGATGTAGTACTTCTCGCCGTTGAGCACCCACTCGTCGCCCTCGAGCACCGCGCGCATGCCGACATTCTTGGCATCCGACGAGGCCCGGTCGGGCTCGGTCATGGCGTAGGCCGAGCGGATCTCGCCGGAGAGCAGGGGCTTGAGCCACTTCTCTTTCTGGGCCGGCGTGCCCACCCGCTCGAGCACCTCCATGTTGCCGGTGTCGGGCGCCGAGCAGTTCATGCACTGCGAGGCCAGCGGGTTCTTGCCGAGCTCGGCCGCGATGTAGGCGTAGTCGAGGTTGGACAGGCCCTCGCCGGTCTCGGCATCGGGCAGGAAGAAGTTCCACAGGCCCTGGCGCTTGGCCTCGTTCTTGGCCTCTTCGAGCAGCTCGAGCTGGCCCGGCACATAGCTCCAGCGGTCGGCGCGGCCCTCGCCCAGCGCGTGGAACTTCTCGGACATGGGATCGACCACCTCGCTCACGAAGCGGCGGACCTGCTCGAGCAGGGGCATCGACTTGTCGCTCATGCGCAGGTCGTTGAGGTCATCCTGGGGGGTGGTTCCGAAAGCGGAACCGGCGTTGGCGGCTTTCTGCTGCATGATCGGTCTTTCTCCATCGACTGGCGGGTTGGCCGGGTGGCCTCATTGTCCACAAGACCGGCCGTCGCGCCATGCCAGCGAACCGGGGAATGGAAGTGTCCCGACCCGCCGACCGAGCGCCCCCTTTCAGGAGACCCGTTTCATGCCAGCCCAGACCATCGACACCGGCACCCAGGACCTGCTCGCCTCCCTGGAGGCGGGGGTGCTCACCCTCACCCTGAACCGGCCCGAGGCGCGCAACGCCATGTCGCGCGAGATGACCGAGGCGCTCTCGCAGCAGCTTGCCCGCGCCGAACTCGACAATGCGGTGAAGTGCGTCGTGCTCACCGGCGCCGGCAAGGGCTTCTGCGCCGGGGGCGATGTCAAGGGCATGGCCGCGCGCGGCGACGGCACCGTGGGGAACAACACCATCGATGGCGCCATCCACCGTCAGCGGGTGAACCAGCGGGCCACCGCGGGCAAGCTGTTCAAGATGCCCAAACCCACCCTCGCGGCGCTGCCGGGCGCGGCGGCCGGCGCCGGTCTGTCGCTCGCGCTGGCCTGCGACCTGCGGGTGATGGCCAGCACGGCCATCATGACCACCGCCTTCGCCAAGGTGGGCTTCTCGGGCGACTACGGCGGCACCTACTTCCTCACCCAGCTGGTCGGCTCGGCCAAGGCCCGCGAGCTCTATTTCCTGTCGGACCGCATCGGCGCCGACGAGGCGCTGCGGCTCGGGCTTGCCAACTGGGTGTGCCCGCCCGAGGAGCTCCCCGCGCGCACCCGCGAGATCGCCCTGCGCCTGGCCAGCGGTCCGACGGTGGCCTACCGGTACATGAAGGAAAACCTGAACCGCGCCATGGCTGGCGAGGTGGATGACTGCCTCGATCTGGAGGCCACCCACCATGTGCACTGTGGCCAGACCGAAGACCACCGCGAGGCCACCAAGGCCTTCGTGGAGAAGCGCGAGCCGGTGTTCAACGGCCGCTGAGCCGGCTCATCCCGCGAGCAGCAGCGCGGCCACGCCGGCCACCACCAGCGCGATGCCCAGCGCCTCGGCGGCGCTGGCGCGCTGGGCGAACAGCTGCCGCGAGATCGCCTGGGCGAACAGGATTTCGACCAGAGCGAGCGTGCGCACCGCCGCGGCACTCTGCAACGCAAAGGCGGTGAACCAGCACAGCGAGGCGAACGAGCCCAGCGCGCCCGCTGCGAGCGAGGGCCGCCAGGCGCGCAGGATCTCGCCCATGGTGCCGGGCGAGCGCAGCCTCAGCCAGGCGGTGAGCAGCACGCTCTGCACGGCCAGCCCGATCACCAGGGTGATGGCGGCACGCACCTGGAAAGGGTCGTCGCCCAGGGCCACGATCGCGCCGCGAAAGCCCACCGCCGACAGCGCGAAGATGGCCCCGGCGGCGATGCCCAGGAGCGCCGCCCGCAGCCGCGTGCCGGGCTGGGCCTGCGCGCCCGACGTGGACATCAGCAGCACCCCGGCGGTGGCCACCAGGATGGCCAGGATGGCCAGCGCGCCCAGCCGGTCGCCCAGGAACACGAAGCCGAGCATCGCCACCAGCACCGGCTCGGACTTCACATAGGCGGTGGCCACGGTGAAGGAGCGCAGCTGCATGGCCGCGAGCATGAGCGCGGTGGCGATGATCTGGCTGACCCCGGCCACCACCACCCAGGCCCAGAACAGGCGATCGAAGCGCGGCTCGCGCAGCGGCGGCGCGGTGACGAGGATGAGGGCCACGAAGACGCAGGCGAAGGGCAGCCCGAAGAGGAAGCGCACATGGGTGGCCCCCACCGTGCCCAGCCGCGCGGTGAGGCTGCGCTGCATGGCGTTGCGGAAGGTCTGCGAGCAGGCCGCCACCAGGGTGAAGACCACCCACAGCCAGGCCGGGGGGTCGGCGGCGCTCATCGCAGCAGCCGCCAGCCGAGCGCGGCGGCCCCCAGGCAGCCCAGGAGATGGACGGCGCTGTGCAGGAGCGCGACGCCGAGTTCGCCGCGCTGAACCAGCAGGAGCGACTCGGCCGAGAAGGTGGAGAAGGTGGTGAGCGCCCCCAGGAAGCCGGTGACCGCGAACAGGCGCCAGGCGGGCGACAGGCCGGGGTGCGACTCGAACCAGGCCAGCGCCATGCCCACCAGCAGCCCGCCGGCCAGGTTGGCGGTGAGCGTGCCCAGCGGCAAGGCCGCGCCCGGCCGGTTGAGCCACAGCCCGAGCAGCCAGCGGCTCCAGGCGCCGAGCACCGCGCCCGCGGCCACCGCGAGCGCCGCCGACAGGGTCACGCCGTCGCTCCAGCCGACGCGCCAGGCGAACCGGCGACGAGGGTCTTCATGCGGCCGACCAGCGGCGCGCCGCCTGCTCATCACTGTCGCGGGCCTCGACCCAGCGCTCGCCCTGCGGCGTGGCTTCCTTCTTCCAGAAGGGCGCGCGGGTCTTGAGGTAGTCCATGACGAACTCGCAGGCCGCAAAGGCCTCGCCGCGATGGGCCGAGGTGACCGCCACCAGCACGATCTGGTCGGTGGGCGCGAGCGGACCGACGCGATGGATCACCAGCAGGTCTTCGAGCTGCCAGCGACCGCGGGCCTGATCGCAGATCTCCTGCAGCGCGCGCTCGGTCATGCCGGGATAGTGCTCGAGGGTGAGCGTGGCCACGCCCTGCCCGTCATTGAGGTCGCGCACGGTGCCGATGAACACCGCCACCGCGCCGACCCGCGGGTTGCCCGCGCGCAGCCGGGCGATCTCGGCGCCGACATCGAAATCCTCGGTCTGGACCCTGACCGTCATGGCGCGCTCCGGGCTCAGCCGCCGGTGACCGGCGGGAAAAAGGCCACCTCGGCGCCGGCCGGGATGGGGGTGTCGGCCTGCGCCATCACCTGGTTGACCGCGATGCGCACCGCGCGATCGGGGCCCAGGGCCTGCGCCCATTGCGGTCCGCGCGCGCGCAGCTGCTCGCGCAGCTGGCCGGCGGTGAGGCCGGATGACGGCGCCTCGATGAGCTCGCGCCCGGTGCCCAGCGCCTCGCGCAGGCTGGCGAAGAACAGCACGGTGAGGGTCATGAGAGGAGATCGGCGAAGGCGAGGAAGCGGACGGAGTCGCCACGGGCGATGGGGCAGGCTGCCGGCGTGTCGACCAGGCCGTCGCCCCAGACCGTGGAGGTGAGCACCGCCGAACTCTGGTTGGGGAAGAGATCGAGCCCGCCCTGCGGGTTGATTCTAGCCCGCAGGAACTCGCGCCGGCGATCGGGCCGGGGCCAATCGAAATCGGCGCGCATCGCCCGCGACGGGGCGGCCACCGCGCTCATGCCCTGCAGCCTGAGCACGAAGGGGCGCACCAGCAGCAGGAAAGTGACGAAGCTGGACACCGGATTGCCGGGCAGGCCGATGAAGTGGGCGTGATCGCCCACGGCGCGCCGCAGCCGGCCATAGGCGAGCGGCTTGCCCGGCTTGATCGCGATCTGCCACTGGTGGAGCTCGCCTTCGGCCAGCACCGCCGGGCGGACATGGTCCTCCTCGCCCACCGACATGCCGCCGGAGGTGATGACCAGATCGCAGCGGGCGGCGGCCTCGCGCAGCGCGTCCCGGGTGGCCGGCAGGCTGTCGGGCACGATGCCCAGGTCGGTGACCTCGCAGCCCAGGGCGCGCAGCAGCGACACCAGCACGAAGCGGTTGCTGTTGTAGATGGCGCCCGGCGGCAGCGGCTCGCCGGGCATGACGAGCTCGTCGCCGGTGAAGAAGCACCCCACCCGCACCCGACGGCGCACCGGGATGGCGGCCAGACCCACCGAGGCCGCCAGGCCCACCGCCTGGGGGCTGAGCCGATCGCCGGCGCGCAGGATCACCGAGCCGCTGAGGATGTCTTCGCCCCGACGCCGCACCCACTCGCCGGGCTGCGGGGCATGGCGGATCACCACCGCCTCGCCGTCGGCCTCGCACTGCTCCTGCATGATCACCGCATCGGCGCCCGGCGGGATGAAGGCGCCCGTGAAGATGCGCGCCGCCGTGCCCGGGACGAGCGGCTGGCCGACATGGCCGGCGGGGATGCGCTGGGAGACCGGCAGCCGGGCGCCGGGCGCGGCGACATCAGCCGCACGCACCACGTAGCCGTCCATCTGCGTGTTGTCGGCCGAGGGAACATCAATGCCGGAGCGCAGGTCGGCGGCCAGCACGCGGGCGGCCGCCTCGAGCGTGGGCAGCGACTCGGTGCCGGGAACCGGCTCGGCCCGCGCCAGCAGGTCTTCAAGGGCCTCGTCGAGGGGGCGCAGCGGTGGCGGCATGATGGGATGCGAAGTGGGAGCGGATGAAGGCGGCGATCGCGTCCGGGCTGGCGAGATCGAGACAGGGCAGCGGACAGGCCAGCGGGATGTCGGATGCCACCGCGACGATATGCGGGTCAGCGGGGTACAGCAAGGGATGGCCGAGCGCGGGCCGGTGGACCTCCAGGCGGGGGATGGCCGCGCGCTTGTAGCCCTCCACCAGCACCAGCTCGCACGGGCCGAGGCGCGCCAGGTGCTCCTCGAGGCCCGGCTCGGGCTGGTCGCGCAGCTCCTGCATCAGCGCCCAGCGTCGCGGCGAGCCGAGCAGCACCTGGTGGGCGCCGGCCTCGCGCAGCCGGTGCGAGTCCTTGCCGGGGCGGTCGAGGTCGAAGCCGTGGTGGGCATGCTTGACCAGCGACACCCGCCAGCCGCCGGCGCACAGGCGCGGGATGAGCGCCTCGATCAGGGTGGTCTTGCCCGACCCCGACCAGCCGGCGATGCCGAAGACCCGCATGGCCCGCGCGGCGCCGCCGCTCAATCGCAGTGGCTGGCGATGAAGCGCTTGAGCCCGTCGGTGTCGACCGGCATGCGGGTGGCGCGCTGCGGCAGGTCTTCGATGCCCTGGAAGGCCGCCGGCCGCTGCGGCTCGATGCCGATCGCTTCGCGGATGGTCTCGGCGAACTTCACCGGCAGCGCGGTCTCGAGGCAGACCATGGGCACGCCCGGCTCGCGCCACTGCTGGGCCACGAACAGGCCGTCGGCGGTGTGGGGGTCGACCACCACGCCGTGCTCGCGATGCACCTGGGCGATGGTGGCCAGGCGATCGGCATGACGGCTGCGGCCCGAGGCGAAGCCGAACTCGGCGATGCGCGCGAAGGCGGGGTCTTCGGCCAGGCTGAAGCCGCCGGTGGCCTCGAGCTCGCGCCACAGCGCAGCCACCCGGGGGCCGTCGCGCCCGAGGAGGTCGAACACGAAGCGCTCGAAGTTGGAGGCCTTGGAGATGTCCATGGACGGACTGCTGGTCTGGCGGGTCTCGGCGGTGGAGCGGGCCCGGTAGACGCCGGTGCGGAAGAACTCGTCGAGCACATCGTTCTCGTTGGTGGCCACCACCAGCCGCCGGATGGGCAGACCCATCATGCGCGCGATGTGACCGGCGAGCACATTGCCGAAGTTGCCCGAGGGCACGCAGAAGGACACCGGCTGGCCGACCTCTTCGGCCACCGCGAAGTAGCCGCGGAAGTAGTACACCACCTGGGCCACCACCCGCGCCCAGTTGATGGAGTTGACCGTGCCGATGGCGTAGCGCGCCTTGAAGGCGAGATCGGCCGACACCGCCTTGACCATGTCCTGGCAGTCGTCGAACACGCCGTCGACCGCGATGTTGAAGATGTTCGGATCCTGCAGGGAGAACATCTGCGCGCGCTGGAAGGGGCTCATGCGGCCATGCGGCGAGAGCATGAACACCCGGATGCCGCGACGGCCGCGCATGGCGTGCTCGGCGGCGCTGCCGGTGTCGCCCGAGGTGGCGCCCAGGATGTTCAGCTGCCGGCCCTCGCGGGCCAGGGTGTACTCGAACAGGCCGCCGAGCAGCTGCATGGCCACATCCTTGAAGGCCAGGGTGGGCCCGTTGGACAGCCCGAGCAGGTGCAGCTCGGGCGCAAGGCGACGGGCCGGCGTGATCTCGGGCGAACCGAAGACCTCGGCGGTGTAGGTGCGCTCGACGAGCGCGCGCAGGTCGGCTGCCGGGATGTCGGTGGCGTAGCGCGAGAGCACCTCGAAGGCGAGCGCCGGGTAGCTCAGCGAGCGCCAGGCGGAGAGCTCGGCGGCGTCGATGCGGGGATAGCGCTCGGGCACGACCAGGCCGCCATCGGGCGCCAGGCCGCCGAGCAGGATGTCGGTGAACTCGGCGGGCGCGAGCCCGCCGCGGGTGGACAGGTAGCGCATCGGCGGGCGGCTCAGTTCAGCTCTTCGAGGCGGATGCGGGTGACGCCGGACAGCACCGTGGACAGCGCCTGGATGCGGGCGATGGCGGCATCGACCCGGTTCTCGATGGTGCGATGGGTGAGCAGGATGATGTCGGTCTGATTCTCGCCCTCGGCCGGCTCGCGCTGCAGCACCGCGTCGATGGAGATGGCCGCGTCGGCCAGGATGCGGGTGATGTCGGCCAGCACGCCCGGTTCGTCGGCCACCCGCAGCCGCAGGTAGTAGGCGGTCTCGATCTCGCCGATCGGCAGCACCGGCAGGTCGGAGAGCGACTCGGCCTGGAAGGCGAGGTGCGGCACGCGGTTGCCGGGATCGGCGGTGAGCATGCGCGCGACATCGACCAGGTCGGCGATCACCGCGCTGGCGGTGGGCTCGGCACCGGCGCCCTTTCCGTAGTACATGGTGTGGCCCACCGCGTCGCCCTTGACCCAGACCGCGTTCATCGCGCCCTCGACATTGGCGATCAGGCGCCGCTCGGGGATCAGCGTGGGATGCACCCGCAGCTCGACGCCGATGGCGCGGCCGTCGACCACCCGCCGGCGGGTGACGCCGAGCAGCTTGATGCGGTAGCCGAGCTGCTCGGCGTAGGTGATGTCGGCGCTCTGCAGGCCGGTGATGCCCTCGATGTGCGCCTTGCCGAACTGCACCGGGATGCCGAAGGCGATTGCCGAGAGGATGGTGATCTTGTGGCCCGCGTCGACGCCCTCGATGTCGAAGGTGGGGTCGGCCTCGGCATAGCCGAGCTGCTGGGCCTGCGCGAGCACGGTGTCGAAGGACAGGCCCTTGTCGCGCATCTCGGACAGGATGAAGTTGGTGGTGCCGTTGATGATGCCGGCGATCCAGTCGATGCGGTTGGCGGTGAGGCCCTCGCGCAGCGCCTTGATGATCGGGATGCCGCCGGCCACCGCGGCCTCGAAGGCCACCATCACGCCCTTGCGCGAGGCGGCGGCGAAGATCTCGTTGCCGTGCACCGCGAGCAGCGCCTTGTTGGCGGTGACCACATGCTTGCCGTTCTCGATCGCCGACATCACCAGCTCGCGGGCGATGCCGTAGCCGCCGATCAGCTCGACCACGATGTCGATCTCGGGGTCGGCCACCAGGGCGCGGGCATCGGCATCAACCCGGGCGCGGCCGGCCACCAGCGCGCTGGCGCGGGCGGTATCGAGGTCGGCGACCCGGGTGATCTCGATGCGCCGGCCGGCGCGACGGGTGATCTCGGCGGCATTGCGCGACAGGACCTCGAAGGTGCCGCTGCCGACGGTGCCGATGCCCAGCAGGCCGACCCGTACCGGCCCGAATTTCTCGACGCTCATGATGTGCCCTGTGAGGACGCGCGGCCGCCGACGCCAAGCGCCAGGGCCGACGCAGGGAAGAGGCTCAGGCGGCCAGCTTGATCAGGCCGTCCTTGCGGAACATGTCGCGGATGCCGCGCACCGCCTGGCGGATGCGCTGCTCGTTCTCAATCAGCGCGAAGCGCACATGGGTGTCGCCGAGCTCGCCGAAGCCCACGCCCGGCGAGACCGCGACCTTGGCCTCGTTGAGCAGCTTCTTGGCGAACTCGAGGGAACCCATCGCCCGGTAGGGTTCGGGGATCTCGGCCCAGATGTACATGGAGGCCTTGGGCACCTCGACCGGCCAGCCCGACTCGATCAGCCCGCGGGCGAGGACATCGCGGCGGCGCTGGTACTTGAGGCGGACCTCCTCGACGCAGTCCTGCGGGCCCTCGAGCGCGGCGATGGACGCGACCTGGATCGGCGTGAAGGCGCCGTAGTCGTGGTAGCTCTTGATGCGCGCCAGCGCCGCCACCAGCTCGCGATTGCCCACCATGAAGCCGATCCGCCAGCCGGCCATGTTGTAGCTCTTGCTCATGGTGAAGAACTCGACCGCGACATCGCGCGCGCCGGGCACTTCTAGGATGGAGGGCGCGCGGAAGTCGTCGAACACGATGTCGGCATAGGCGAGATCGTGGACGACGATGATGTTGTGCTCGCGCGCGATCTCGACCACCCGCTCGAAGAACGGAAGGTCGACGCACATGGCGGTGGGATTGCTGGGAAAGCCCAGGATCATCATCTTGGGCTTGGGGTTGGTGTTCTCGACCGCCGCCTGGAGTTCAGCCAGGAAATCGACGCCCGGGGTCATGCGCACCGAGCGGGTCTCGGCGCCGGCGATGACGGCGCCGTAGATGTGGATGGGATAGCTGGGGTTGGGCACGAGCACCACGTCGCCGCGATCGAGCGTGGCGAGCATCATGTGGGCGAGGCCCTCCTTGGATCCGATGGTGACGATGGCCTCGGTCTCGGGGTCGATCTCCACGCCGAAGCGGCGGCGGTACCAGTCGGCGATGGCCTTGCGCAGGCGCGGAATGCCCTTGGAGACCGAGTAGCCGTGGGTGTCGGGCTTGGTGGCGGCCTCGACCAGCTTGTCGACGATGTGCTGGGGCGTGGAGCCGTCGGGATCGCCCATGCTCATGTCGATGATGTCCTCACCGCGCCGACGAGCAGCCATCTTGAGCTCGGCCGTGATGTTGAACACATAGGGCGGCAGGCGCTTGATGCGAGAAAACTCGCGCGGCGAACTCATGAGGCTTATCTCCCGGGAAGAACCCTCAATCGTAGCATAATCAGGGGCTTAGACAGCAGTTCGAGGCCTCCCATGAAGATGCAGTCGCTGGTCGATCCCGCCCTGAACACCCTCACCGGCTACGGCGCCGGCTATGTCGAGATCAACCGGGTGCGGCATGCCGGACCGGTGCTGGTCTCGCCCCAGGGCGAGGTGCGGGCCTGGGCCTTGTCCGACTGGGCGGCGCTCTCGACAGCCGACTTCGAGGCCATGCTCGCCCTGGCGCCCGAGGTGGTGCTGCTGGGCACCGGCAGCCGCCAGCGCTTCGCCCATCCGCGCCTGCATGCCTGCCTGTCGGCGGCGCGCATCGGCCTGGAGTGCATGGACACCGGCGCCGCCTGCCGCACCTACAACATCCTGATGGCCGAAGGCCGGCGGGTGCTGGCCGCGCTCATTCCCCCGGCCGACTGAGGCCCATGGCGCCTGTGCTATCGTCGCCCGACCATCCAAACCATACCGGCGGGGCCGCCGCCCCGCCCCAGCAGGGGAGCAGCAATTGACCGTGGCAGCAGGCACTCCGGTGGCGGACTTCTCGGCGGCATCCACCCAGGGCGACTTCAGCCTGTCGGCCCATCGCGGCCGCGCGCTGGTGCTCTACTTCTATCCCAAGGACAACACCCCGGGCTGCACCAACGAGAGCGCCGACTTCCGCGACCTGCACGCCGAGTTCGAACAGGCCGGCGCGGTGGTGGCGGGCGTATCCCGCGACAGCCTGCGCTCGCATGACGGCTTCCGCAGCAAGCTCGGCCTGCCCTTCCCGCTCATCTCCGATGCCGACGAGGCGCTGTGCGCGCAGTTCGGCGTCATCAAGATGAAGAACATGTACGGCAAGCAGGTGCGCGGCATCGAGCGCTCCACCTTCGTGATTGACGCCACCGGCAAGCTCGCGCGGGAATGGCGCGGGGTGAAGGTGCCGGGTCATGCCGCCGAGGTGCTCGCCTTTGTCCGGTCGCTGTAGTCCAACGCCCCCCACGGCCGCCCGCGCGGCCGGATCACACCGGCGCAGCGCCGGCGCCCCATGCCACTACCCAAAGCCCCGACCAAGCCCGCCACCCTGCTCGACCTGAGCGCCGAGCCAACCGCCCGGGTGCGGCGCAAACGGCCGGCCGCGGCGCCCGCGGCCGCGAGCGAGACGGCCGCGCCCGCCGCCGCCCCGGCCATCGCGCCCGCCCCC
>JAGWVN010000120.1 GCA_018970865.1 Betaproteobacteria bacterium | reverse complement strand
TTGCCGGCGAAGCGGTACTTCCAGCGCCACAGCTTGCCGCCGGCCGCAGTGACCTCCAGGTACAAGCCCTCCCCGTCGGTGAGGCGCACATAGGGCTTTCCCTCCGGGCAACGGGCGTTACGGCAGACAAGATCGGTGAGGGGCATGGGGGCATCTCCCGGGGCTAGGGCATGCCCCCCGGGGATATGCCCCCAGGTCGATGCCCCACATGCCCCCCAAAGTGCCCCCGAATTGGTCCGCCTGTCAACGGACGCCCTTGAACGCAGAAAAACAAAAAGCCCTGATTTCTCAGGGCTTTAAGCGTCTTCTTCGGACTTCTTTGGACCCCTCGGAAAGGGTCCCTGGCGGAGGGAGGGGGATTCGAACCCCCGTCAGGCGTTAACCTGAACACGCTTTCCAGGCGTGCGACTTAAACCACTCATCCATCCCTCCGGGGTCGCGGAGTATACCAAAGCCGGGGTCAGTCTCCGGCGACGGTGAAGTGCAGGTTCATCTGCGCCTTGCCGCCCTCCTCCTCCTGCCCGCGCGGGGCGGCATCGCGCGCCGCCTCGATGCGGTCCAGGTAGGCTGGGGTGATGTCGCCGGTGACATAGCGGGCGTCGAAGCACGAGGCCTCGAAGCGCGACAGCGCCGGATTGACATCGGAGATGGAGCGCTTGAGCGCCTCGATGTCCTGGTAGACCAGCGCGTCGGCGCCGATCGCCAGACGGATCTCGTCATCGCTGCGGCCGCTTGCGATGAGCTCGCCGCGGGTGGGCATGTCGATGCCGTAGACATTCGGGTAGCGCACCGGCGGCGAGGCCGAGGCGAAGTAGACCTTGTTGGCTCCCGAGTCGCGGGCCATCTGCACGATCTCGTGCGAGGTGGTGCCGCGCACGATCGAGTCATCGACCAGCAGCACATTGCGGCCCTTGAACTCGACGCTCATCGCATTGAGCTTCTGGCGCACCGACTTCCTGCGCACCGCCTGGCCGGGCATGATGAAGGTGCGGCCGACATAGCGGTTCTTGAGAAAGCCTTCCCGGTAGTCGAGATTGAGGCGGCGGGCGAGCTGCATCGCCGACGGCCTCGAGGTGTCGGGGATGGGCATGACCACATCGATGTCGCCCAGCCGCAGCTCGCTGGCGATGCGCTCGGCCAGGTACTCGCCCATCTTGAGGCGGGTGGCGTAGATGGAGGCGCCATCGATCACCGAGTCGGGCCGCGCGAAGTACACATACTCGAAGATGCACGGCGAGAGCATCGGCTTGTCGGCGCACTGCCGCGCATGGAAGCTGCCATCGAGGTGGATGAACACGGCTTCGCCGGGATGGATGTCGCGCACCATGCGGAAACCCAGCCCTTCCAGGGCCACCGACTCGGAGGCCACCAGGTACTCGGTGCCGTTGTCGGTCTCGGCCACGCCGTAGCACAAGGGCCGGATGCCGTAGGGATCGCGGAAGGCCAGCACGCCGTAGCCGGCAATCTCGGCCACGCAGGCGTAGGCGCCGCGCACCCGACGCTGCACCTCGGCCACCGCGCGGAAGATGTCATCAGGTTCGAGACGCGAGCCCACCGCCACCGCCTGCAGCTCGTTGGCGAGGACATTGAGCAGCACCTCGGAGTCGGACTCGGTGTTGATGTGACGGCGGTCGCGCCGGAACATCTCGTCCTTGAGCTGCTCGGAGTTGGTGAGATTGCCGTTGTGCGCCAGCGTGATGCCGAAGGGCGCGTTCACATAGAAGGGCTGCGCCTCTTCGGAGTCATTGGCCGAGCCGGCCGTGGGATAGCGCACATGCGCGATGCCCGAGTTGCCGGGCAGCGACCGCATGTTGCGGGTGCGAAAGACATCGCGCACCTGGCCGTTGCCCTTGTGCATGCTGAACTTCTTGCCCGATGCGGTGGCGATGCCTGCGGCATCCTGGCCGCGGTGCTGCAGCAGCAGCAGGCCGTCGTAGAGCAGCTGGTTGACCGGGGCGCGGGAGACCACGCCGAGAATGCCGCACATGCGCGCTCGCTTTCAGTTCCGACGCGAGCCGACCAGCGGCTCGGGAAGATGGGGTTCGACCGCCTGCAGCAGGGCATCGAGCACAGGCCGGGACAGCGCCTGGCGCCAGCCGGGCGCCTGATTCATGCCAAGCATACCTGCGATACCCACCGCGGCGATCACCAGGATGACAGCGCGGGCCATCCCCCAGAGCGCGCCGGCCATGCGATCGATCGAATCCGGGCCCTTGCCCTTCCCGCGGCGGGCCAGGGCCAGACCGATCAGGCGTGCGACGAGCATCAGGGCGACGAACACGATCAGCCAGACCAGCACCTCGCGAGCCAGCATGCCGGTGGCGGCCGCCAGACCCGGGGCGAGCAGCGGGGTGCCTGCCAGCGCGATCATCCAGGCGGTGAGTCCGGCCAGCGTGCGCGACAGCCCCATGACCATGCCCGCGCCGACCGACAGGCCGAGGGTGAGCAGGAGGAACCAGTCCCAGACCGAGAGCGCAGGCATCGCGACGACGCCCCGTCGTCCTCAGGGGGCGATCAGCGTGACATCGATCCCGGCCGCACGCAGCTTGCCGCGAACAGGATCGGCAGCGTCACGGGAAGGATAGGGCCCCAGCCGCACCCGGATGCGCTCGCCCTGCGGCGTCTTGATGCGTTCGGTGAACGCCGTGTGCCCGAGCTTGCGGATGCGCTCGACCTGGTCCGAAGCCGCCTTCTCGCTCGCGAAGGCGCCCACCTGCAGGTAGTGACCAGGCCCCCGGACAGGCGCCGCCGGCTCGGCCTTCTGCGCCTTGGCCGGCGCCGTCTCGGCCTTGACCGCGGGCGCCTTGGCGCTGCCGACCGCATCGGCCTTGGCCGATGGTGGTTCGGCCTTGCGCGTGGCCGCCTCGGCACGCACCACCGGCAGGTCGACCTTCGCGTCGGATGGCTCGGGCTTGCTAGGCGGCGCGTCGGCCTTGCCGACGGGGGCATCGACCTTGCCGGCGCCGGCATCGGAGCGAGCGGCAGCCGCGTCGGCGCGCTCCGGCGGGGCATCGGCCGGCGGCGTGGTGGTTTCGGGGCCGGGACCGGCTGCGCCCGCCGCCGACCGCTCCTCGGCGCCAGACCGACCGGGATCGGCCACGGGCGCGGCATCGGCAAGCGGCCGCTCGGGCAGGCGGGCATCGCGCGCCGGAATGCGAACCTGAACATCGTCACGCCCGGGCCGCCTCGGCTCGGCATCGAAGAACACCGAGAGGATCACGACCGCCGTGAGCGACAGGGCGATGGCGCCGATCAGGCGACGCCGGGCCTGCTGCTTCTGACCCTGGGCGGGATCAGGACTGGATGGGGGGGAATCGGGCTGGGCTCGCGAGACCAAGGCGTGGGATCCGGGGCTTCAGGTGGCGCCGCCCGGGGAGCGGCGACTGGCGAGAATGTCGGCCACCGTGAGGAACGAACCGAAGGCCAAGATTCTATCACCCTCCTCGGCGCCGGCCCGGGCGTGCGCGAGCGCATCCCGGGGAGCATCGAAGACACGCACCTGTCGCTGCGGGCCGGGTTCGATGCCGAGCGCCGCCAGGCCGGCACGCAGCTCGGCGGCCGTGGCCGCGCGCGGACCGGGCAGGCTGGTGAGCAGCCAGTGGTCGACCCGCTCGCGCAGATGCCCGACGATTCCGGCGAGGTCCTTGTCGCGCATCGCGCCGAACACCGCCCAGGTCACCGGGAAGAAGCCCATGTTGTCGAGGTTCTGCGCCAGATGGGCCGCGGCATGCGGGTTGTGGGCCACATCGAGCACCACCGCCGGACGCCCCGGCAAGACCTGAAAGCGCCCCGGCAGCTCGACCGTGGCCAGCCCCTGGCGCACCGCCTGCTGGCTCACCGGCAGACGCTCGCGCAGCGCCTCGAGCGCCGCGAGCACCCCCGAGGCATTGAGCAGCTGATTGGAGCCGCGCAGCGCCGGATAGGCCAGCCCGGCGCGCCGCTGGCTGCGCCCGCCCCAGGCCCACTGCTGCCGATCGCCGGAGTAATTGAAGTCGCGGCCGAACAGGCGCAGATCAGCCCCGATGCCTTCCGCGTAGCGGATCAGCGTCGCGGGGGGCATCGGATCGGCGCAGATCGCCGGCCGCCCGGGGCGGTAGATGTGCGCCTTCTCGTGGGCGATCAGCTCGCGGGTGTCGCCGAGGTATTCGGCGTGGTCGATGTCGATGCAGGTGACGATCGCGCAGTCGGCGTCGATGAGATTCACGCCGTCGAGCCGGCCGCCGAGCCCCACCTCGAGGATGACCACATCGGGCTGGCAGGACTGGAACCAGCGCAGGATCGCCAGCAGCGTGAACTCGAAATAGGTGAGCAGCGTCTGGCCGCGCGCGGCCTCGACCTCGGCCATGTGCCGCGCCAGCGGCGCGTCGTCGGCCGGGGCGCCCTGGAAGCGGGCCCGCTCGTTGAAGTCGAGCAGGTGCGGGGAGGTGTGCAGCGCCACCCGGTAGCCCGCCGACAGCAGGATGGACTCGAGCATGGCGCAGGTGGAGCCCTTGCCATTGGTGCCGCCCACGGTGATCACCGGGCAGTCGAAGCGGATGTCGAGCCGGCCGGCGACCTCGCGGATGCGGTCGAGCCCCATCGCGATGCCCTTCGGATGAAGGCGCTCGGCGTGAGCCAGCCAGTCGGCGAGTGTTGGCATGGGAGGGGTGGGCTGCCGCCGGCCGCGACAGCGGCCCGGCGCGAGGGTCAGGCGAGCGACTCGCTGGGCTGGCGCAGCATCAGCGCGAGCAGGCGCGCGATTTCGTCGCGCATCTCGCGGCGATCGACGATCAGGTCGATGGCGCCCTTCTCGAGCAGGAACTCGGCCCGCTGGAAACCCTCGGGGAGCTTCTCGCGCACGGTCTGCTCGATGACCCGCGGCCCCGCAAAGCCGATCAGGGCCTTGGGTTCGGCGATGACCACGTCGCCGAGGAAGCAGAAGCTGGCCGACACCCCGCCCATGGTGGGATCGGTGAGCACCGAGATGTAGGGCAGCCGGCGTTCGGCCAGCTCGGCAAGCATCGCGCTGGTCTTGGCCATCTGCATCAGCGAGAGCACGCCCTCCTGCATGCGCGCGCCGCCCGAGGCGGCCACCGAGACGAAGGGCACCTTCTGATCGATGGCGGCCTGCACGCCGCGCGCGAAGCGCTCGCCCACCACCGAGCCCATGGAACCGGCCATGAACTCGAACTCGAAGACCGCGACCACCACCGGCAGCGTGCGGATCGCGCCGCCCATCACGACGATGGCATCGGTCTCGTCGGTGGCATCGAGCGCCTCCTGAAGACGCTCGGCGTACTTGCGGCTGTCCTTGAACTTCAGGGCATCGACCGGCAGCACCTCCTGGCCGATCTCGTAGCGGCCTTCGGGGTCGAGCAGGCCGTCGATGCGCTTGCGCGCACGGATGCGCAGGTGGTGGCTGCACTTGGGGCACACCCCGAGGCTGCCTTCCAGATCGGCGCCGTACAGCACCGCATCGCAGGCCGGGCATTTCACCCACAGCCCCTCCGGCACGCGCTTGGCGCCAAGGCTCGCGCGCTTGATGCGCGGGGGGAGCAGCTTGTCGAGCCAGGTCATGCGCGAACCTCCGTGGATGAGGGTGAGGACTCGGCGTCGAGCGCCGCACGGATGCCGGCGGTGAAGTCGCGGGCGCGCTGGGCCGCGCCGGCCGGTTCACCGTCATCGAGGATCTGGATCATGCGGGTGCCGATGATCACCGCATCGGCCACCTCACCCACCGCGCGGGCGGTGACGCCATCGCGGATGCCGAAGCCCACGCCCACTGGCAGGCTGGTGCGGGCCTTGATCATGCCCACCCGCCGACGGACATCGTCGACATCGAGCGTGCCGCCGGTGATGCCCTTGAGCGACACGTAGTACACATAGCCGCTGGCCAGCGCGAGCACCTCGGCGATCCGCTGCTCGGTGGAGGTGGGCGCGAGCAGGAAGATGGGATCGATGCCGCGGGCCGACACCACCTGCGCGAACGCGCTGGACTCCTCGGGCGGGTAGTCGACCACGATGACGCCGTCGACGCCCGCCTCACGGGCCGCGTCGGCAAAGCGCTCGGCGCCCATGCGCTCGATGGGATTGGCATAGCCCATCAGCACGATCGGGGTTGCGGCATCGGTCTGCCGGAACGCGCGCACCTCGCCGAGCACATCGCCAAGCCCCACGCCCAGCGCGAGCGCGCGTTCATTGGAGCGCTGGATGGTGGGCCCGTCGGCCATCGGGTCGGAGAACGGGACGCCGAGCTCGATGATGTCGGCCCCGCCCGCCACCAGCGCATGCATGATCCCGACCGTCAGACCCCGCTCGGGGAAGCCCGCGGTGATGTAGGGCACCAGGGCCTTGCGGCCCTGGCCGCGCAGCCGCTCGAACGCCGCCTGGATGCGGGTCATGGGCGGGCCTCAGGCGCTCTGGCCGGCGCGCAGCGCCACGGTGTGCATGTCCTTGTCGCCGCGCCCCGACAGGTTGACCAGGATGATCTTGTCCTTCGCGAGCGTGGGCGCGAGCTTGGCGGCGTAGGCCAGCGCATGGCTGGACTCGAGCGCTGGGATGATGCCCTCGATGCGGCAGCAGTCATGAAATGCCTTGAGGGTCTCTTCATCGTCGATGGGGACATAGGTGGCGCGACCGCTGTCCTTGAGCCAGGCGTGCTCCGGCCCGACGCCCGGATAGTCGAGGCCGGCCGACACCGAGTGGGTGTCGGCGATCTGACCGTTCTCGTCCTGCAGCAGATAGGTGCGGTTGCCGTGCAGCACGCCGGGAATGCCGGCGGTGAGCGAGGCGGAATGGCGGCCGGTGTGCAGCCCCTCGCCGCCGGCCTCGACACCCACCAGACGCACGCCAGGCACATCGAGGTAGGGGTGGAAGATGCCGATGGCGTTGGAGCCGCCCCCGACGCAGGCCACCACATAGTCGGGCTGACGCCCTGCCCGCTCGGGCATCTGGTTGCGGCACTCGATGCCGATCACGGACTGGAAGTCGCGCACCATCATGGGGTAGGGATGCGGGCCGGCCACCGTGCCGATGATGTAGAAGGTGTCTTCGACATTGGTGACCCAGTCGCGCATGGCCTCGTTCAGCGCGTCTTTGAGGGTGCGGCTGCCCGACTCGACCGGCACCACCTCGGCGCCGAGCAGCTTCATGCGGTAGACATTCTGGGCCTGGCGGACGACATCATCGCTGCCCATGTAGACCACGCACTTCATGCCGTAGCGCGCGGCGATGGTGGCGGTGGCCACGCCGTGCTGACCGGCGCCGGTCTCGGCGATGACCCGCGGCTTGCCCATGCGGCGCGCGAGCAGCGCCTGGCCGATGGTGTTGTTGATCTTGTGCGCGCCGGTGTGATTGAGGTCTTCGCGCTTGAAGTAGATCTGGGCGCCGCCGAGCATGGCCGACCAGCGCCGGGCATGGTAGATCGGGCTGGGCCGGCCGACGAAGTGCTCGAGCTCATCGCGGAACTCGGCGACGAATTCCGGATCGTCGCGGTAGCGCTCATAGGAAAGCCGCAGCTCTTCCAGCGCATGCATGAGGGTTTCGGCGACGAAGATGCCGCCGTAGGGGCCGAAGTGGCCGCGCGCATCGGGAAGATCGTAGGGTTTCATGGGCGGGCGCCGATGGCGTCAGGGGTTGAGAGACGGGCGTCGGCCTGCAGGACCGCCGCCATGAATGCGCCCATCAGGGCCGGGTCTTTGGTTCGGGGGTCGGCTCCCTGGATGCCGCTGGAGACATCGACCATCTCGGGTCTGACTTGCGCGATGGCGTCCCCCACGGACAGGGGATTGAGACCGCCCGAGAGCACGAGACGAAACCCTCGCGAGGACGGCAGCCATGACCAGTTGAAGCCCTTGCCGCTGCCGCCGAAGCCCTCGGTGTATGCATCGACCAGAAACGCCTCCGCTGCCCCGAACGAACCCGCGGATTCTAGCAAATCGACCGATCCCCGCATGCGGACGGCGCGCCAGAACGGCAGCCCGGCCGGCAGGCTGAGCGCGCACTCAGCCGGGTTCTCGTCGCCGTGGAACTGGACCACATCAAGACCGACTTCGGTGGCTGTCGCACGGACGCGCTCGGGCGCCTCGTTCACGAACAGGCCCACGGCCGACACCCAGGAGGGCAGACGCCGCCGCAGCGACCGCGCCGCCTCGGCGTCGAGAGCCCGCGGGCTTCGGGGATAGAAGACGAAGCCGATCGCATCGACACCCAGGCGAACCGCCTCGTCGACATCGGCGGGGCGGACCAGGCCACAGAATTTGACGCGGGTTCGGGGCACGGCGGGCGAGAGGCGGAAAGGGCGATCGGCGTCTGCGCGCCTGCGCGGCGGCCGACCTGTCAGAACGGCAAGAGCGGCGGCCAGGCACCGAGGCCGGGCAGCGACGGGTACTCTACCCCGGAAAGATATAGCCCCTGGGCAGCCATGGTGGGAGCGGCCAGCGTGCGGTCTCGGCTGGCGAGCACCGAGGCCAGCCACGCAGGCGGTCGGCGGCCCATGCCGACCCAGACCAGCGAGCCGACCAGGTTGCGCACCATGTGGTGCAGGAACGCGTTCGCGCGCAGGTCGATGATCAGGAGTTCGCCCTGCTCGATGAGGTCGATCGCTTCCAGGCGCCGCACCGGCGAACGCGCCTGGCACTGCGAAGAGCGGAACGCGCTGAAGTCATGCTCACCCACGAGGGCGGCGGCAGCGTCACGCATCGCCGCCACGGCCAGCGGCCGGTGCACCCAGGCAGCGCGCCCCGCCCAGAGCGGATGGCGGGTGGGCGCCCGACGGATCAGGTAGCGGTACTGCCGGCGCTGCGCGTGGAACCGGGCGTGGAAGTCGGCCGGGGCCTCGAGCGCGTGCTGGACAGCGATGCCCGCCGGCAGGTGGGCGTTCACGCCACGGATCCAGGCGCCCGGTGGCCGGACGGCAGCGGTGTCGAAATGCACCACCTGCGCGAGCGCGTGCACGCCGGCATCGGTGCGGCCGGCGCACACCGTGGCCACCGGATGCCCCGCCACCTGCGCGAGCGCGCGCTCCAGGACATCCTGGGCGGCAAGACCGCCGGGCTGGGTCTGCCAGCCCTGGAAGGCGGCGCCCTCGTAGGCCAGGCGCAACGCGATCCGCGTGGCCGACATCGGGGCCCGCGGCCTCAGGAGAGCCGGTCGAGCATCTCCCGGGCGCGCCGCTTCTGATCGGCGTCGCCGGCCTTGAGGACCTCATCGAGCAGTTCGCGCGCGCCTTCCTTGTCGCCGATCTCCTCGTAAGCGGAGGCCAGGTCGAGCTTGGTGCCCATCTCCTGCCAGCGGACCTCGTCCTCGGGCTCGTGGACCGCGACCTCGGTGTCGGCGCGGGCCTCGTCACCGTCCAGCGAGGCGAGATCCAGGTCGAGAGGCTGCGCCTCCGCCGGCGGCGCGGCGACCGTCGGCGGCTCGAGATCGAGGTCCGGCAGATCGAACTTGCCATCAACCGCTTTCTGCAGATCGGTGGGCGGGTTGATCTTGGTGTCTTCGAGCTCCAGGTCGAAATCGAGCGCGGGTTCGGGCTCGGCCGGGGGCGCGGCCATGGTGGGGCCGGCCTCGAGGCGCGCATCGAGCGACTCCTGCTCGAACAGGCCCTCGGCCGGCTCGCCCTCGGCGGGGGCCCCGGCCTGCCCGGAGTAGAGCGGGTTCTCGGGGTCGAGCGCCAGCCCCATGGCCGCGACCTTCGGCCACTCCTCGTTCTGGCCGCCGGTCATCTCGTGCATCTCGGCGGCGAGTTCACCGAACGAGGCCACATCCTTTCGGCCGGCATAGATCTCGAGGAGCTTGGCCCGGATCGCCTGCCGACGGGGCTGCTTGCGCAGCGCCTCCCGCAGGATCTCCTCGGCCTGCGCCTCGCGGCCATAGGCGATGTAGACCTCGGCTTCGGCGATCGGGTCGACCTCGGTGGCCTGCACATCGACACCGGTCTCGGGATTGGCGGTGCCGAAGGCGGTGCTGGTGTCGACGCTCTGCCCCCCGGTGGAGCCGAAGAGCGAATTGGGCGAGAGCGCCTCGCCGCCGATCAGGTTTTCCTCGGCCTGCGCCGCCTTGCGCCGACGACGCATGGCGAACCAGCCGTAGCCCGCACCGAGCGCGAGCACACCGCCGACCGCCGGCAGGGTGAAGGGGTTGTCGAGGAGCTCGTCGACCAGACTGGGCTCTGGCGGCGGCGGCGGCGGTGGGCGCTTGGCTGCCACAGGCGCAGGCGCCGGCGCCGGGGCGGGCGCGGCCTCGGGCGGCTTGGCTGCGGCATCGGGCGCCGCCCTGGCCGCGTCGACCGGCGGCGCGACGGGCTTGGCGGCCTCGGCAGCCGGCTTGTCAGCCGGGGCGCGACCCGCCTCGGCCTGCTTCTGCAGCTCGGCGAGCTGCCGGCTGCGCAGGTCGATCAGCTTCTGGAGATCGGCGACATTCTTCTCGAGCTCGGCCACACGGGCCTGGGACTCCTTGAGCGCCGCCTCACGGGCCGCCGTCTGCTCGGCATTCGCCTGGCCCACGCCGCCGGCCGGGGAGGCCTTGGCGGCTGGCGTGCCCGACTTGGAGATGCGCAGCTGATCCTGGCTGGTGGCGGCCGAGCGGTCTTCGACCTTGGCGCCCACCTTGCCAGCGCCCGACTGGCCGGCCTTCTCGCCCCCCACCTCGGGCGCCGTGGCGGCGACCTTGGCGCGGTAGGACGAGAAATCGGCAGACTGGGCAAGCAGCAGCTCGCGCGCCTTGGCCGAGTCATAGGCAACGATGTCGCCTGCCGGCGGCACGGTGAGGGTGGAATCGGCCTTCAGGCGATTGACGCTGCCTGAAAAGGCCTGCGGATTGGCCTCGTAGAGCGCCGCGAGCGTCTGTTCGATGCTGGCCGCGGCCGGACGCACCCGACCGGCGATGCCGCCGAGCGTATCGCCGCGCTTCACGGTGATCTTCTCGCCGCCGGCACTGTCGGCTGCCGCAGCGGGTGCGGCGGCCGGTGCGGCAGCAGCAGCCGGTGGCGCGCCGACGCCCGCCCGGCCTGCGGGCGGCGCCGCGCGCGCCGAGCGCGCGCTGGGCTCGGCG
>JAGWVN010000119.1 GCA_018970865.1 Betaproteobacteria bacterium | reverse complement strand
CAAGCTGTGGAATGCCACCCGCTTCGTGCTCATGCACTGCGAAGGCCAGGACAACGGATTCGCGCCGCACACCGCCGAGCAGTGCGTGCCCGGCGGCTATCTGCATTTCAGCCTGCTCGATCGCTGGCTGACCAGCACGCTGCAGCAGGTCGAGATCGACATCGGCCGCCACTTTGCCGAGTACCGCTTCGACCTCGCCGCGCGCGCGCTCTACGAGTTCGTCTGGAACGAGTACTGCGACTGGTATCTCGAGCTCGCCAAGGTGCAGCTCGCCGGCGAAGACCCGGCCTCGCAGCGCGCCACCCGGCGCACCCTGCTGCGCACTCTCGAGGCCGTGCTGCGCCTGGCCCATCCGTTCATGCCCTTCATCACCGAGGCGCTCTGGCAGAAGGTCGCGCCGCTCGCCATGCGTTACGGCGAGGGCGGCCGGCAGACGCTGGACGGCGCCGGGCTGGCTGCCGCCCTGGCCGAGGAGCGCTTCAGCATCGTCACCCAGCCCTGGCCCGAGGGCGATGCCAGCCGCATCGACCCGGCCTCGCTCGCCTGGGTGGCGAACCTGAAATCGCTGATCGATGCCTGCCGCGCCCTGCGCGGCGAAATGGGCATCGCGCCCTCGCAGAAGCTGCCGCTGGTGGCCGCCGGTGACGCAGCCCTGCTGCGCTCCTGCGCGCCCTATCTGCGCTCGCTGGCGCGGCTGGAGGCGGTGCGGGTGGTCGAGCAGCTGCCCGACTCGCCGGCGCCGGTGCAGATCGTGGGCGAGAACCGGCTGATGCTCGAGGTGGCGATCGACCTGGCGGCCGAGCGCGAGCGCCTGGGCAAGGAAGTGGCGCGGGTGCAGGCCGAGGCAGCGCGGGCACATGCCAAGCTCGGAAATGCGAGCTTCGTGGAGCGCGCCCCGCCCGCGGTGGTGGCGCAGGAGCGCGAACGACTGGCAGGATTCGAAGCGCTGCTGCAACGGCTGAACGAACAGCTCGCGCGGCTGGGCTGAGGCGCGTCCCGGGCCATCTGCCGAACGTCGCTGCTGGCCGCCGGCTCGCCCTGGCAACGCGGCGCGGGTAGGATTCCTCCGACGAGGACCTTCCGGTTCAGGAAGGCCCCGATCCCCGAGGAGGAGACCATCATGCAAACCCCCTGGCGGGCCATCCGGCTCGCATCCCTGGCGGCCGTGGCCGTCGTCCTGGCGGCCTGCGGGTCCGACAAGGACACCGACCGCGGCACGCTGGCAAGCAGCACCCAGACCGCCGCCCTGCCCAAGGCGGCCATCGACGCCAGCGTGGCCGCCCAGCCGGGCCTGATCAACCTGATCGGCGGCGCCGCCAAGTGCGATGTCTCCCTCAACCGCATTCTGTACGGCACCCGTGATCCGGCCAACCAGCAGGTTTCGGCAAGCGCCGGGGTGCTGATCCCCTCGGGCACCGGCTGCACCGGCCCCTACCCTATCGTGGTCTACCACCACGGCACCACCGTCATCAAGGCCGACACCCTGTCGAGCCCCACCAACGGTGAGGCCCAGCTCATGATGGCGATGTTCGCCGCCCAGGGCTATGTGGTGGTGATGCCCGACTACCTCGGCTACTCGGGCTCCACGCTGAGCTACACGCCCTACCTGAATGCGGACAACACCGCGGTGGTGAGCATCGACGCCCTGCGCGCGGGTCGCCGGCTGCTCGCCGACAAGGGCCTGGCCCACAACGGCAAGCTGTTCCTGACCGGTTACTCGCAGGGCGGCCATGCCGCGATGGCCACGCAGCGCGCGCTCGAGCGCGACCATCCCTTCGAGCTGCCGGTGACCGCCTCGTCGCCGCTCGCGGGCCCGTACGCGCTGACCAAGACCGTGCTGGACGGATTCGACGCCCCGGTGGCCGGCGCGAGCATCTTCACGCCGATGTTGCTGATCGGCTATCAGAAGGCCTACGGCGATGTCTACACCGCCGCCTCGGATGCCTTCCAGGCGCCCTGGGTGAACGGCATCGAGACCCTGCTGCCGGGCACGCTCAGCTTCGAGCAGCTGATCCTGCAGGGCAAGCTGCCACCCACGCTCACCGGCGCGGGCGGCCTGCTCACCGACAGCTTCGTCACCCGCTACAAGGCCGACGCCAACTTCGGGGCGCGCAAACGCGTGGCGCAGAACGACCTGCTGAACTTCAAGCCGCAGGCGCCCACCCAGCTCTGCCAGGGCTCGCGTGACCCCACCGTGCCGGTGGCGAACATGACCTCGGCGGTGAGCTACTTCGCCAGCCAGGGCGTGACCGTGACGGCGGTGGATGTCGAACAGGTGCCCACCCTGAAGCCGGTGATCGACCTGCAGGTGGCGGCGGCCGGTGGCCTGAGCACCTACCACGGCACCATCATCCCGCCGCTGTGCGCCTCGGTAGCCAAGGCCTTCTTCGACCCGCGCAAGTAGGCGGTGGCAGACGCCGCGCCCGGCCCGGGCGCGGCCTCCCGGAAAGACGGGGCCTCAGCCCACGCTGGTGTAGCCGCCGTCCACCGGCATCACGGTGCCGGTCATGTAGCGCGCGGCATCCGAGCACAGGAACAGGATCGGATCAGCGATCTCGGCGGTGTCGGCCCAGCGCCCCACCGGCACCCGCGACAGGATGGCCGCCGAGCGCACCGGGTCTTCACGGGCGCCGCGCGACAGCTGCGTGATCACCCAGCCCGGGGCCACCGCGTTCACCCGGATGCCATCGGCCGCGTAGGCGCAGGCCAGCGACATGGTGAGGTTGCGCACCGCGCCCTTCGAGGCCGAGTAGGCCGGCTGGCGCGGGCCGCCGAAGAAGGACATCACCGAGCCGATGAACACGATGGCGCCCCGGCTGCGGGCAAGCAGCGGCCGGGCGGCCGCGCTCACCCGCATGCCGCCGGAGACATTCACATCGAGCACCTGATCGAAGACATCGGGGTCGTGCTCGGCATCGCGGCGGATGACCCCGGCGCTGTTGACCACGAAGTCGAGCCGATCGAGCCCGCCCACCAGGGCATCGACCGCCGCACGGTCGGTGACATCGAGCCGACGCAGGGTGATGCCGGCGAAGGCCGGGTCGGCTGCCGCGGCGCCGATCTCGGCCTCGGTGAGGCCGCAGGCGATGACCGTCGCGCCGGCCTTCGCGAAGGCCTGGCTCACCGCCGCGCCGATGCCCGAGACGCCGCCGGTGACCAGCGCCGTGCGGCCGCTGAAGTCGAAGTGGACCGTCATGGCGGGCTCCTCAGCGGCGGCGAAGGTAGAAGGACCACTCCCGGTCGCCCTGCTCGACCGCGACCAGCTCATTGCCGGTCTGACGCGCGAAGGCGGTGAAGTCGCGCTGCGAGCCGGGATCGGTGGAGATCACCCGCAGCACCTGGCCGCTGGTGAGGTCGGTCAGCGCCTTCTTGGCGCGCAGGATGGGCAGCGGGCAGTTCAGGCCGCGGGCATCGACTTCCTTGTCGGCCGAGGGCGAAGGGGCGGTGGTGCTCATGACAGGGTTCCAGGAAGGACGGGTGCCGGTGGCGCAAACACGACGAGACACGCAAGGCCGCGGGGCCGAGGGCCCGTCGCGCGCCTGCCGGGCGGGAAACCCGACAGTCTAGCCGCTGGCGGCGGGCGGGTCGACCGGATCGCCGCGCTGCGCGCGCTGCCGCAGCGCGGTGAGGCCACCCGCCACGGCCCCGAGGGACACGCACCAGAAGAGCGGCGCGTAGGCGAGCGCGCCGCCCATCACGCTGGCCAGCAGCGTGCCCACCACGCCGAACAGCGTGGGCAGCACCACCTGCGTGCCGTTGACCAGGCTCATGCGCAGGCCCACCGCCTCGCCCACCCGGCCGGCCGGGCTGACCTCATGCAGCAGCGACATCACCGCCGGCTGGCCCACGCCCAGCCCCAGCCCGAGCAGAAACGACAGGCCGATCAGCCCCCAGAAGCTCGTGACCAGCGGGAAGACCAGGAACACGGCCGCAGCCACCAGCTGGGCCACGCCGATCAATTGCCACTCGCGCAGCCGGCGCGAGATCAGCGGCAGCGAAAGCCGCACGGTGAAAGTGGCGGCCGAGAAGGCGCCGAGCACCGCGCCGATCTGGCTGGCGCTCAGGCCGATGCGGCTGCCCTGGATGGGCGTGAGGAACATGTGCACATCCCAGACGGTGGAGGTGACCACCACCGACAGGAACAGCAGCCGCAAGGGCCGCGAGGCGAGCAGGTCGAGCAGCCGCCCTCGGCGGGCCTGCGCCGGCGCCACCCGCGAGGCCTGGCCGGAGAAGGTCCAGCGCCAGCGCAGCAGCGCGAAGGCCGCCGCGATCAGGAGCGTGGACGCGACGAAGGAGGCGCCGAAGGACGAGCCCGCGCCCCAGCCGTCGATCAGCAGCCCGGCGAACACCGGGCCGCAGAAGGCCGAGACCGAGTAGCCCACCGCGAGATGACCGAAATGCCGCATGCGCTGGGCGCCCTCGCCGAGGTCGCCGGTGAGCTTCTGCACGGCCATGTGGAAGAACATGAAGCCGGTGCCCACCAGCAGGCTGTTGAGGAAGAGCGCCGGCAGGCTCAGCCAGATCGCGGGCAGCACGAAGCCCACCGCGACCACCACCGAGCCAAGCAGCATCGGCACGCGGGTGCCCACCCGGTCGATCCAGCGACCGGCCGACACCGACAGCAGCATCGGCAGCAGCGCGTAGAGCGACAGCAGCAGACCGACCACGAAGGCCGAGGCGTGCAGCGAGATGGCCGCCAGCGACACCGTCATGCGGCTGGCGCTGAAGGCGGTGTGGCCGATGACGCCCAGACAGATCACCGGCCACAGCCGGGGCGGGTAATCGGTACCGGACGGGCCCGCCAGGCTCATGCCGGCCCCGGCGCGCTGCTCAGGCGCCCACCTGCCCGGCCACCCAGGCGGCCACGCCGGCCAGGGCCTGCGGCAGCGCCGCGGGGTCGGTGCCGCCGGCCTGCGCCATGTCGGGCCGGCCACCGCCCTTGCCGCCCACCTGGCGGGCGACGAAGTTGACGAGATCGCCCGCCTTGACCCGGGCGGTGGCATCGGCGGTGACGCCGGCGATCAGGCTGACCTTGGCGCCGTCGACCGCGGCCAGCACCACCGCCGCGGTCTTGAGCTTGTCCTTGAGCTTGTCCATGGTTTCGCGCAGGGTCTTGGGGTCGGCCCCCTCGAGGCTGGCAGCGAGCACCCGGATGCCGCCGACCTCGACCGCGCGGGCAGCCAGGTCATCGCCCTGCGAGGCCGCGAGCCGCGACTTCAGCCGGGCAAGTTCGCGCTCCAGGCCGCGGGCCTGGTCGAGCATCTGCGCGATGCGCGCCGAGATCTCGGCCGGGGTGGCCTTGAGCGCCGCGGCCGCCTCGCCGAGCAGGCCGGCGGTGTGCTGGGCCCAGGCGAGCGCGTTCTCGCCGGTGACCGCCTCGACCCGCCGCACGCCCGCCGCCACGCCGGATTCGGCCACGATCTTGAACAGCCCGATGTCGCCGGTGCGCTGCACATGGGTGCCGCCGCAGAGCTCGCGCGAGCTGCCGATGTCGAGCACCCGCACGCTGTCGCCGTACTTCTCGCCGAACAGCGCCATGGCGCCGCCGCGCACCGCGTCGTCGAAGGCCATGACCTGGGCACGGGTGGCCGCATTGGCCAGCACCTCGCGGTTGACGAGGGCCTCGACGCGGCGCAGCTCGTCGGCCGACATCGGCGCGTGGTGGCTGAAGTCGAATCGGGTCTTGTCGGGGTCGACCAGCGAGCCCTTCTGCTGGACATGATCGCCAAGCACCTCGCGCAGCGCCTTGTGCATGAGGTGGGTGGCGGAGTGGTTGCGCACCGTGGCGGCGCGGCGGGCAAGATCGACCGCTGCCTGCACGGTGTCGCCGACGCGCAGCTCGCCGCTGGCCAGACGGCCGTGGTGGCCGAAGACATCGGCCTGAACCTTCTGGGTGTCGGTCACGAGGAAGCGGGCCGCCCCGGCGGTGATCTCGCCGGCATCGCCCACCTGACCGCCCGACTCGGCGTAGAAGGGCGTGGTGTCGAGCACCACCACCGCGTCCTGGCCGGCGCCCAGCACCGGCACCGACGCGCCACCCACATAGAGGGCGGTGACCCGGCCGGCGTGGCTGAGCTGCTCGTAGCCCACGAAGCGGGTGAGCGCGCCCTCGTAGCTCAGGCTCTCGCCCATGCGGAACTTGCCCGCGGCGCGGGCCTGCTCGCGCTGGCGCTGCATGGCGGCCTCGAAGCCGGGCTCGTCGACCGTGACATCGCGCTCGCGGCAGACATCGGCGGTGAGGTCGAGCGGGAAACCGTAGGTGTCATACAGCTTGAAGGCGGTCTCGCCGTCGAGCAGGCGGGTGCCGCCAGCCAGCGCGGCCTCGAGGATGCCCATGCCGTGCTCGAGGGTTTCGCCGAAGCGCTGCTCCTCCTGCAGCAGCACCTCGGCCACGCGCGCAGCCGCGGCGCGCAGTTCGGGATAGGCCTCGCCCATCTGCTGGTCGAGGTCGGCCACCAGGCGGTGGAAGAAGGGCCGGGTCTGGCCGAGCTTGTGGCCGTGCCGCAGCGCGCGGCGGATGATCCGCCGCAGCACATAGCCGCGGCCCTCGTTGCCGGGGATGACGCCGTCAACGATCAGGAAGGCGCAGGCGCGGATGTGGTCGGCGATCACCCGCAGCGAAGGCAGCGAGAGGTCGCTCACCCCGGTCTCGCGGGCGGCGGCGCGGATCAGCGCCTGAAAGAGGTCGATCTCGTAGTTGCTGTGCACATGCTGCAGCACGGCCGCGAGACGCTCCAGGCCCATGCCGGTGTCGACGCAGGGCCGCGGCAGCGGCGTGAGCGTGCCCGCGGCATCGCGCTCGAACTGCATGAACACCAGGTTCCAGATCTCGATGTAGCGGTCGCCGTCCTGCTCGGGGCTGCCGGGCGGGCCGCCGGCGACCTCGGGACCGTGGTCGTAGAAGATCTCGGTGCAGGGGCCGCAGGGACCGGTGTCGGCCATCTGCCAGAAGTTGTCCGACGCGTAGCGCGCGCCCTTGTTGTCGCCGATGCGCACGATGCGCTCGGTGGGCACGCCGATCTCGTCGGCCCAGATGCGGTAGGCCTCGTCGTCCTCGGCGTAGACCGTCACCCAAAGACGTTCCGCGGGCAGCGCATAGACGCCGGTGAGCAGGTCCCAGGCATGGCGGATGGCGTCGCGCTTGAAGTAGTCGCCGAAGGAGAAGTTGCCCAGCATCTCGAAGAAGGTGTGGTGCCGGGCGGTGTAGCCGACATTCTCGAGATCGTTGTGCTTGCCGCCGGCGCGCACGCTGCGCTGCGCGGTGGTGGCGCGTCGGTAGGGCCGCTGCTCCTTGCCGAGAAAGACATCCTTGAACTGCACCATGCCGCTGTTGGTGAACAGCAGGGTGGGGTCGTTGGCGGGCACCAGAGGGCTCGAGGCCACGATGGTGTGATCGCGCGACTCGAAGAACTTCAGGAACTTCTCGCGAATTTCGGCCGAGTTCATGCGGGGCAATTCATTGATCTGCAAGGAATCGGCCATTCTACCGAAACCCCCGCGCCGACGGCGCGGCCCGCCATGCGCTACCGTGCCGGCCCATGATCATCGCCACCGCCGGCCATGTCGACCACGGCAAGACCAGCCTGGTGCGCGCCCTCACCGGCGTCGACACCGACCGGCTGGCCGAAGAAAAGCGCCGCGGCCTGACCATCGACCTGGGCTTTGCCTATGCGCCCCTGGGCGGCGGCGAGCCGGTCGGCTTCATCGATGTGCCCGGCCACGAACGCTTCCTGCGCAACATGCTCGCCGGGGTGAGCCGGGTCGACCTCGCCCTGCTGGTGGTGGCCGCCGATGACGGGCCCATGCCCCAGACCCGCGAGCACCTTGCCATCCTGGGCCTGACCGGCGCGCGGGCGCTCGTCGTGGCCCTGACCAAGATCGACCGGGTGGCGCCGGCGCAGGTGGCGCAGGCCCGGGCGCAGGTCCACGGCCTGCTCGCCGGCAGCCCCTGGGCCGACGCGCCGGTGTTCCCGGTGAGCACCCCCACCGGCGAGGGGCTGGCCGCGCTGCGCGCGCACCTTGCCGCGGCCGCCGCGGCGGCCGCACCCGATCAGCCGCAGGGTCATTTCCGCCTGGCCATCGACCGCGCCTTCAGCGTCGCCGGTGCGGGTCTGGTGCTCACCGGCACGGTGCTCAGCGGCCGCGCCCTGCCCGGCGACAGCCTGGTGATCTCGCCCCTGGGCCGCGAAGGGCGGGTGCGCGGCATCCATGCCCAGGGCGCGCCGGCCGGCGAAGCCCGGCAGGGCCAGCGCTGCGCGATCAATGTGGTTGTCGGCGGGCTGCAGCCCGAGCAGGCCGGCCGCGGCCAGTGGCTGCTCGCCCCTTCCCTGCACGCGCCCACCCAGCGCATCGATGTCCGGCTGCGGCTGCTGCCCCTCGAGGGCGGCGCGGCGGTGCGCCGCGGGGCTCAGCTGCAGGTCCATCTCGGCGCCGACGCCGTGGGCTGCCAGCTCGCCTGGCTCGACGAGGACGATGCGCCGGCCGGACCGGAGCGCCTGGCTCAGCTCATCCTCGCCCGGCCGGTGTCGGCGCTGCGCGGCGACCGCCTCGTGCTGCGCGAGCCGGCCGCGGGCCGCACGCTGGGCGGCGGTGAAGTGCTCGACCCTTTCGCGCCGGCCCGGGGACGCAGCCGGCCGGAACGGCGCCTGCTGCTGGCGGGCTGGGGCCGAAGCGATGCCGCGAGCTCCTTGCAGGCCCTGCTGCAGGCGAGTGCGGCTGGCCTGCCGGTCGAACCCTTCGCCCGGGCCTGGAACCTGTTGCCCGACGCGCTGGATGCGCTGTTCGACGCCGGGCAGACCGCGCGGCCGGCGGGCCCTCGACCGGCGCTGGCCATCGACCCGGCGCGCTGGCAGGCCTGGCAGGCCTCGACCACGCGCTGCCTTGCCCGCCATCACGAGGTCGAACCGGCGCGCATCGGCCCGATCGAAAGTGAACTGCTCGACGCGATGATCGACGAGCAGAAGGCGGAAAGCGCTGTCTGGCCGTCAGGCCGCGATCAGGCCCGGCAGGTGGCCCGTGCCGCCCTGGCTGCGCAGGTTGCGGCCGGCGCGGTGGTGCGCGAGGGGGCGAGCCTGCGCCTGCCCGACCATGAGCCGCGGCTGGCGCCGGCCGATGCCGCGCTGCTGGCGCGGGTGATGCCGATGCTGCGCGCCAGCCTGCTGCGCCCGCCGATCGTGGGCGAACTCGCCGCCGCCCTCGGGCAGGAGCGCGCCGACCTGCTCACCTTTCTGCGCCGCATGAGCGCGCTGGGCCATGTGCTGCCGGTGGCGCCCAACCGGTTCTTCGCCCCCGAGGCCCTGGCCGCCCTCGCGGCAATCGCCCGATCGCTGGCAGGGGCTTCGCCCGACGGCCGTTTCGATGCCGCGGCCTATCGCGATGCCAGCGGCATCGGGCGCAACCTGACCATCGAGGTGCTCGAGTACCTGGACCGTGCCGGCATCACCCGCTTTGCCGGAGAACGCCGCCAGCTGATCGCGCCCTGATGCCCCCACGGCGGGCACCGTCGTGAAGCGGGATGCCCAGGGTTGGCCCGCGCCGAGGTTCCGGCTATCCTTCGCGCCAGCGATGGGCGGTGGCACGAATCGCTGTCCCGCATAACCAGGAGAGACACAGCATGCAGCTTCGCAACCACCACGACCTGTGGGCGGGCATCATGTTCGCGGGCTTCGGCCTGCTGTTCATGGCGCTGTCCCAGCAGTACCAGCTGGGCTCGGCCGCCAAGATGGGCCCCGGCTACTTCCCCACCATGCTGGGCGGCCTGTGCACGCTGCTGGGCGTGGTCATCGCCGCCGGCGCCTTCGGTTCCAAGGCCAAGCATGCCCGCGTGGCCAAGGTCGGTTGGCGCGAACTGATCCTGGTGCTGGTTTCGGTGGCCCTGTTCGCCGCGCTGCTGCCCCAGCTCGGCATCATCGTGGCGCTGGTGGTGCTGGTGGTGGTGGCTTCCACGGCCAGCTTCGAGTTCCGCCTGCGTGACGCCCTCATCTCGGCGGCGGTGCTGCTGCTGATGTCCTACCTCGTGTTCGTCAAGGGCCTTGAGCTGCAGTTCCCGCTGCTGCCCAAGTTCATGACCAAGTAAGTCGCCCCGGACATCGCCATGGATCAACTGCTCGCCAACCTGGCCCTCGGCTTCGCCACCGCGGCCACGCTCGACAACCTCTTCTACTGCTTCGTCGGCGTGGTGCTCGGCACCCTGATCGGCGTGCTCCCCGGCATCGGCCCGCTGGCCACGATCGCCATGCTGCTGCCGGCCACCTACAAGATGACCGACCCGACCTCGGCGCTCATCATGCTGGCGGGCATCTACTACGGGGCGCAGTACGGCGGCTCCACCACGGCCATCCTGGTCAACCTGCCGGGCGAGTCCTCGTCGGTGGTGACCACGCTCGATGGCTACCAGATGGCCAGGCGTGGCCGAGCCGGCGCGGCCCTGTCCATCGCCGCCATCGGTTCCTTCTTCGCGGGCACCGTGGCCACCTTCCTGCTGGCCGCTTTCGCGCCGCCCCTGGCCGAGGTCGCCTTCAAGTTCGGCCCGGCCGAGTACTTCGCGCTGATGGTGCTGGGCCTGATCGCGGCGGTGGTGCTCGCCAACGGCTCCATCTGGAAGGCACTGGCCATGGTGGTGCTGGGCCTGCTGCTGGGCATGATCGGTACCGATGTGAACTCCGGCGTGGCCCGCTTCTCCTTCGATGTGCCCGAGCTCTCCGACGGCATCGAGTTCGCCGTGGTGGCCATGGGCATGTTCGGCTTCGCCGAGATCATCCTGAACCTCGAGCAGCGCGAGAACCGCGAGGTCTTCACCAGCAAGGTGGGCAAGATGCTGCCCACCGGCGCCGAGTTCAAGCGCGCGATCTTCCCCATCCTGCGTGGCACCACCCTGGGCTCCATCCTGGGCATCCTGCCCGGCGGCGGCGCGGTGCTGGCCTCGTTCTCCACCTACGCCATGGAGAAGAAGCTCTCCAAGCACCCGGAGGAGTTCGGCAAGGGCGCGATCGAGGGCGTGGCCGGTCCCGAGGCCGCCAACAACGCCGGTGCGC
>JAGWVN010000017.1 GCA_018970865.1 Betaproteobacteria bacterium | reverse complement strand
TGTTCCACCCGCCCGAGGAACCCGGGGCGCACGGCCCGCAGGCCGCGCATGCCGCCGGCGTGATGGCCGAGTTCCTGTTCCGGCGGGCCGCGACGATCTACGGCGGCTCCAGCGAGATCCAGAAGAACATCATGGCGCGGCTGCTCTTCCAGGGCGAGGGCCAGGGCGCCGCGCCGCGCGCCGGCGAGACCGCGCTGCTCGCCGACAGCGCCGCGCGCTACGCCGCCGGCGAGCTCGGCGCGGCCTGGCGCGAGCGCTGGCCGCGGCTCGATCGCGCGGCACATCGCCAGGCCTGGCAGGCGCTGGCCGCGCAGGGCTTCGGCGCGCTGGGGCTGCCGGAGTCGCTCGGCGGGGCCGGTGGCGGCGGCGACGCCATCGCCGCCATCCAGGAGGCCTTCGGCGCAGCGCTGCTGCCCTATCCCTTCGCCGCGCTGTCGGTGCTGCCGGGTCAGCTGCTCGCGGCCCTGCCCGTCGAAGCCAGCGCGGTCGCGCCCCTGCTCGATGCCCTGACCTGCGGCGACATGCTGATGGCGGTGGTGGGCGCCTTGCCCGACCAGCCGACATTGAGGGCAGAGACGCACAACGGCGGCCTGCGGCTGCGCGGCCCGTCGCAGATCGTGCCCGGCGCCGGGCTGGCCGATCAGCTGCTGGTCTGCGTCGCGCAGGCCGGACACACCGCCGTCTACCGGCTGCCCTGCGATCTGCCGGGCCTGCGCCTGCGCGCGGGCCGGGCGATCGACGGCAGCGACCTCGCCGAGATCGACCTGGATGGCGTGATGCTCGATACCGCGCAGTGCCTGGCAGGCCCCGATGCCGCCACCACCGCGGCAGTCGCTGCGGCCCGCGATCACGCCCTGGTGGCCGCCTGCGCCGATGCGCTGGGCGCGATGGCCGCGGCGCTGGCCCTCACCCGTGATTACCTGCTCACGCGGCGCCAGTTCGGTCAGCCACTGGCCGAGTTCCAGGCGCTGCGTCACCGGGTGGCCGAGATGCAGGCCGATCTGACCATGGCCCGGGCCATCGTGGCGCGGGCCGCCGCCGCGCTGACCGGCGAGGCCATCGGGCGAGCGCGCCTGGCCGCGGCCTGCAAGGCCCGGGTGGGCCGCGCGGCGATGGTCATCGCCAACCAGACCGTGCAGCTGCACGGCGGCATGGGCATGACCGAGGCCTGCCTGGCTGGGCGCTTCTACAAGCGGCTGTTCAGCATCGAGGCCGCGATGGGCAACGCGGCCCTGCACGCCCGACGCTTTGCTGCCCTGCCCGCCTGACGCGCCGGCGGGCAGCGCCCCTCACTGGGGCTGGAAGCCGCTGGCGCGGATGATCCGGGCCCAGGACTGGCTGTAGGCCCGCTCGCGCGCGGTGAGCTGCGCCTGGTTCATGAAGCCCACGGTCAGGCCCCAGTTGGTCAGGCGTTCGCGCAGCTCGGGCTGCGCGATGGCGCGCGAGAGCGCGGCCGAGAACTGCTCGATCACCTGGGGCGAGGTGCCCGCGGGCGCGAAGAAGCCGTAGAAGGGCAGATCCTCGAAGCCGCTGAGGCCGAGCTCGGCGAAGGTGGGCACATCGGGCAGCGTCGCCTGGCGCGCGGTGCCGATGACCGCCACCATGCGCAGCTTGCCGGCCCGGTGATACTCGATGAAATCGGGCACCGAGCCCACCCCGGCCGGGATCTGGTTGCCGAGCATGTCGGCCATCATGGGCGCGCCTCCGCGATACGCCGCGGAGACGATGTCGAGCTTGTTGCGCTCGCCGATCACCTTGACCAGGAACTCCGGCACCGAGGCCGGCGCCGGAATACCCACGGTGGCCTTGCCGCCCCGGCCTTTCACCCAGGCGAGGAACTCGGCATAGCTGCGGGCCGGCGTGCCGCCCGATACCGCCAGGCCGTTCACGAAGGTGGCAAAGCCCGCCACCGGCACGAAATCCTGGGCCGGGTCGAAGCCGGGGTTCTTCATCACCAGCGGCAGGATCGAGATGGTGTGGTCGTGCGAGATGAAGAAGGTGGTGCCATCCGGGGGCGAGGCCTTGAGGGTCTGGGCGGCGATCTGCCCACCCGCGCCAGGGCGGTTCTCGACCACCACCGGCACGCCGAGCTCATCCTTCAGACGATCGGCGACGGCGCGGGCGATGGCATCGGTGCCGCCGCCCGGCGGAAAGCCCACCAGGATGCGCACCGGGCGCGGCGCCTGGGCGAGGGCGAGGTTGCAGAACAGGACCAGCACCAGGGCCAGCACAGGACGCAGGAAGTGGGTTGCCATCGGAACTCCGGGGATGTCGATGCGAATCGGGAGGACCGATTCTCGCAAGGAATCGGTCGGCGGGCGAGCGGCCGGGCCCTATCATCGGCACCATCATGCGCGCGCCCGTCGACCTCGCCCACGCCAGCCGTCTCGTCAACCACGGGCCCACCGTTCTGGTGAGCTGCGCGGCGGGCGGCGTCCGCAACCTCATGGCCGCCGCCTGGTCGATGCCGGTGGAATTCACGCCGCCGCGGATCGCCGTGGTGATCGACAAGCGCACGCTCACCCGCGAGCTCATCCTCGCGTCGGGCACCCTGGCGCTGAACATCGCCACCCGCGCTCAGGCCGACCTCACCTGGACCGTCGGCAGCGTCAGCGGCCGCGACAGCCTGCCGACGCGCGACAAGTTCACGCAGTACGGCATCGCCAGCTTCGCCGGACCGCTGCTGGGGCTGCCGCTGGTCGAGGGCTGCGCCGGCTGGATGGAATGCCGACTGCTGCGCGAGCCGCATGCCGAGGACGCCTACGACACCTTCTTCGTCGAGGCGGTGTCGGCACTGGCCGACAGCCGGGTCTTCAGCCAGGGGCGTTGGTCGCTCAGGCCCGACAATGCCGACCTCCACACCCTGCACCATCTCGGCGCGGGCCTGTTCGGCGTGCCCTCCTCTCTGGTGCAGGGCCGGACCCTCCCCGGGGCGGCCGACTGATCGCTCGGGCGGCGCCCGGGCCCGCCCCTACAATGCCGACATGAGCCGGGAACTCTCAGAACTCTTCGATCGCAACCGCCAGTGGGCGGCCAGCACCGAGGCCCGGTCGCCGGGCTTCTTCACCGGCCTGCTGTCGCAGCAGTCGCCGCGTTACATGTGGCTGGGCTGCGCAGACAGCCGGGTGCCGGCCAACGAACTCGTGGACCTTCTTCCCGGCGAGCTCTTCGTCCATCGCAATGTCGCCAATCTGCTGGTGCACTCCGATCTGAACGCGCTGTCGGTGATCCAGTACGCGGTCGATGTGCTCGGCGTGCAGCACATCATCGTGGTCGGCCACAGCAAGTGCGGCGGCGTGCGGGCCGCGCTCGACAACCATCGCTCGGGCCTGGTCGACAACTGGCTGCGCCATGTCCAGGATGTGCGCGACACCCACGAGGCCTTTCTGTCGGGCCTGCCCGACGAACTGAGGATCGACGCGCTGGTCGAGCTCAATGTGCTGGAGCAGTCGCGCAATGTCTGTCGGACCACCATCGTGCGAGACGCCTGGCAGCGCGGTCAGTCGGTGGCGGTGCACGGCTGGGTGTATGGCCTGCACGACGGCCTGCTGCGCGACATGGCCATCACGGCGTCGGCCCACGAGGAAGTGGCCGATGCCTACGATGTGGCGCTGGCCAGCCTGCGCCAGCGCTGGCGTCAGGCGGTTCGCCAGCGGGCCAGTCGCACCACCAGCACCGAGGCCAGCGGCAGCACCAGCCCGATCAGCAGCACGGTGAGCAGCAGGGCGCCCAGCTCGCTGTAGTCGGCCGGGGTCTGGATCGCGCCGCCAGGGCCCTTCACCTGGCGCGTCACCGTGTAGGCCTGGTTCAGATACTTCGTGCCCAGTTGCGAGGCCGACAGCGCCAGGTTGGTGAACGAGGCCATCACCGCGAAGAAGGTGGCCTTCAGGTGCGCCGGCGCCGAGTTGGCGATCCAGGCGAGCATCGGAATCATCGAGATCTGGCCCAGCGGCGACTCGAGCGCGGTGTCCACCAGCGCGATGAAGCGGGCGTCGACCACGCCGCCGGTGCGCGCCGCCGTCCATTCATGCAGGCCGTGGTACATGCCCAGGGTGGGCAGCGAGAGCAGCGCGCCGAACAGGGTGAGCACCACCACGATCCGGCCGATGCTGTGCTCGGCGATGAAGCGGCGGAACAGGAACAGGCCGGCCAGCGAGAGCACGCTGCCCAGCAGCGAGAGCCGCGCCAGGAATGACTGGTCGAAGCCGAGTTCGTCGATCATCCACCAGCTCGCCCCGGGCCCGGGTCCGGGCATGGCCCGGAACACGAACACCACCAGCGCGGTGCCGATCAGCACCCGGCGGGCGTCGGCGTCGAGCTCCCGGGTGAGCCTGGCCATGAGGAACAGGATCACCACCATCGAGCCGGCGAAGACGATTTCCTGGGCGAAGGCCGCGCCGCCCAGGCCCACGCTCAGCGTGATCGCCACGAACACCAGGCTGCCGCCGATGATCCAGCGGTTCGGCTCGGTCTTCTCCGGCGCTTCATGCAGCAGTGCGGCAATCTCCGTTCGGCTGCGGCCGGCGCGGGCCAGGCGTGCGGCCGCCCGCCAGCGGATCCAGGCGGCAAGCATCACGCCCAGCACCGAGAGCACCGGGATGACCAGCGCCATCAGGTAGACATTGGCGTAGAGCGCCACCTTCTGCGCCTCGGGCAGGCCCGACGACCCCTGGAAGACCCAGACATTGATCAGCCCGACCAGCACCGTGCCGCCGATGATCGCCACCCGGCCGAGCATCTGCATGGTGGTGTGCATGGCCTTGCGGGTCTGGGCGTCGATCGGCCGGCCCTCGTCGTCGGTGGCGGGCACCGCCTCGACGGTCATCGCGTCGGCCACGCAGTCCTGCAGCACATAGCCCAGCGGCGCGAGCAGCGCCGAGATCACATACCAGGTCTCGCGCGAGGCGATCGCGGTCATGGCCGCGGTGTGCGAGATCAGCCCGACCATGATCAGCAGGCTGGCCGCGATGATGCCCGCGCCCAGCCACACCAGCCAGGCTTTCCAGCGCCAGATCAGGTCGACCAGGTGGCCGAGCGGCATCTTCAGCGCCCAGGGAATGCCGGCCCAGAACCCGAGCGAGGCCAGGAAGGCGGCCGACAGCCCGAGGTAATCCTTGACGAAGAAGGTGCCGACGATGCCGGTGAGACCCGACACGCCTGCGGCCACATAGACCATCAGCGGCGGCAGGTACGACCAGCGCATCTCGCGCCCGATGGAGAACACGACGCGATCCAGCCAGCGCCAGAGCAGGCCACCACGGGGTGAGGAATCAGGGGTCATGGCAGGTATGGAGTCGGTGTGCCGGGAGGGTATCACCGCCGACAGGAGCGCCCGCCGAAGCCCGCGCCGCAACCGGCGGCTACTGCGCCCACTGGATGAATTCCCGCACCGCCGGGTAGATGCGCCGCTCCCAGCGGCGACCGCTGAACACCCCGTAGTGTCCGACCCCGGGCTGCAGCAGATGGGCCTTGCGGTAGACCGGCATGCGGCTGCACAGGTCCTGCGCCGCCAGGGTCTGGCCGATGCCGCAGATGTCGTCGCGCTCGCCTTCGATGGTGAGCAGGAAGGGGCGGCGGATCGCCGAGCAGTCCACCGGCCGGCCCCGGACCTGCAGGCGACCCAGCGGCAGGTCATGCGCCTGGAAGACCGAGCGCACGGTCTCCAGGTAGAACTCCGCAGGCAGGTCCATCACCGCGAAGTACTCGCGGTAGAAGTCGCGGATCGCATCGGCGCGGGCGTGATCGCCGGCGACCCGCGCATCGCGCAGCGCCAGGAAGGACTGCCGATGCCGCTCCTGGTTCATGCTCATGAACGCGGTGAGCTGCACGAAGCCGGGATAGACCCGCCGGCCGGCCCCGGCGCAGGGCGCGGGCACGGCGCTGATCAGGTTTCGCTCGAACCACTCGATGGGGTTCTCCTGGGCCATCTGGTTGACCCGGGTCGGGCTGTGGCGGGTGTCGATCGGGCCGGCCATCAGCACCAGGCTGGCCGGCTGGCAGTCATCCTGGTCGGCCGCCATCAGCGCGGTGGCGGCCAGGCAGGCCACGGTCGGCTGGCAGACCCCCACCAGATGGGTGGGCGGGCCGAGGGCCTGCAGGAAACGGATCAGATGCAGCACATACTCGTCGAAGCCGAACCGGCCGCACTCCGGCGGGATGTCGCGGGCATTGATCCAGTCGGTGAGGCAGACCTCGTGATCCTGCAGCAGGGTGCGCAGGGTGCCCGAGAGCAGGGTCGAGAAATGCCCGGACATCGGCGCCACCAGCAGCACCCGCGGCTCGTCGCGGGCGCCGGCCTTGCGAAAGCGCAGCAGTCGACAGAACGGGGTCTCGTCAACGGTGTCGACGAGGATGGGCCGGGGCTCACCTCGGGCATCGGTCACCGGCGCCAGCGGGAAATCGGGCCGGGTGTGGGTGAGGCCCAGCAGCGACATCACCTCGAGGTCGGCCGCGAGCTGGCGCCACGCGGGCGCGCCGGGCAGGGACAGCGCGCTGCCGGCCAGCTCGGCGCCGAGGGCAGCCCACTGCCGCATAAGCTCGCCCTGGCGGGCGAGCGCATCGTAGGCGGCGTAGATCATGACCGGGCAGCAAGCAGGAAGCGTACCCGTGCCCGGACGCGACACCCGTCCGGCCGTGGCGCGGAACTTGCTGCGGCCGATGCACCACGACCCTCCCGGAGCCGCACCGTGCCCGACACCTCCCCAGCCGCGCGCAGCCGATCGCGCGCGGTGACGACGGAACCGCCCGCGCGCCTGTCGATCAGCAGCCAGAACTACTCCTCCTGGTCGCTGCGGGGCTGGCTGATGTGCAAGTTCAGCGGCCTGCGCTTCGAGGTGGACAAGGTGGCGCTCGATGCGCCCGGCACGCGCGCCGAGCTGCTCCTGCTGGCGCCGTCCATCCTGGTGCCCTGCCTCAACCACCGTGGCATCCGCGTCTGGGACACCCTGGCGATCGGCGAGTACCTGCACGAGATTGCACCGCAGGCGGGCCTGCTGCCCTCCGATCCGGTGCAGCGTGCACACTGCCGGTCGATCTGCGGCGAGATGCACTCCGGCTTCTCGGCCATGCGGGCCTCCTTGCCGATGAACATCAAGGCCCGGCTGTCGAGCTTCAAGGTCTGGGCCAAGGCGCAGCAGGACATCGACCGGATCGAGGAGATCTGGCAGGACTGCCTGGGCCGCTACGGCGGTCCGTTCCTGTTCGGGAAGCGGCGATCGCTGGCCGACGCCATGTTCGCGCCGGTGGCCAGCCGGTTCGTCACCTATCAGGTGGCCCTGAGCGAAGCCGGCGCCCGCTACCGCGACACCATCATGGCCCTGCCCGAAATGGCGGAGTGGCGCGAGGGCGCGCTGGCCGAGCCCGACGAGCTCGACGAACTCGACATGGAGTTCTGAGGGAGCAGGCTCACCGGGTGAGCCTATGCCGCGGGAGAATGGTGGTCGGGTTCGCTTATCCTGTTGCGATCCCACCGCTGGTCTGCCCGCGACGATCGCAACGCCCCCGAGGAAGCCATGTCTCGTTGCCCCGATCCGCTCCGGTTCGTCTTCGCCTGCGGCATCGCGCTCCTGCTGCCGATCCTCGCGGTGCTGGTTGGCTGCGGCGGAGGGTCATCCAGCGGGGGGTCGCCGGGCGGTGGAATACCCGGCGCCGAGACACCGGCCAGCGGCGCGCCCTCGGCCAGCATCGTCCGCTTCACCACCGTCAACACCAACACCACGGTCACGCTCGATGGCAGCGGGAGCGCGCCCACCGCCGGCCTCAGCTACCAGTGGACACTGACCGCCAGACCCACGGGCAGCAGCGCCACCCTGACCAATCCCGGCAGCGCCACGCCGATCATCACCCCCGACCTCGGCGGCACCTACACGGTAGTACTCACGGTCACCAACAGCGCCGGGCAATCCGCGATCGACACCCTCAGCTTCACCGCGGTGCAGGTCATCGATCCGGCCATCGTGCTCGGCAGCGCCGAACCGCTGTCGGGCTCGGTGCAGCTGTCACTGTCCGGAACGGTGGCGGGCAGCGTCACCTGGTACATCGACCTCATGCTGATGGGCACCGGCTCCGGCGCCGCGGGCGCGCCCATCACCTGGAACACCGCGTCCTACGCCAACGGCTCGCACTCGATCATCGCCCGCATCCAGGTGGGGGCCAACAGCTACCAGGAGGTGCGGCGCACGGTCACGGTCGGCAACTCCTCGGTCACGCTGCTCACCGCCACGCCCTCGGGCACCACCGGCACCATCGCCATCGATGCGCGGGCCGCGTCCAGCTATGGCATCGCCTCGGTCAGCGGCAGCCTCGATGGCGGGCCCGCCACCGTCCTGACGGCTCCCAACGCCTGCTCCCGCTTCTGCAGCAGCAGCAACGACGTCTACCGGTTCACCGTGAACGCCGGCGCGGTGGGCTCGGGCAGCCACACCCTGGTGATCGTCGCCACCGACAACAACGGCAGCCGTCGAACCCTCACCGTGCCGGTGCCGGTCTCCAACGCACCGGTGATCACGCTCGCGGGGCCGGCGGATGGCGCCTTCGTCAACGGCCTGCTGCGCATCAACGGCAGCGCCGTCACCGACAAGGGCGGCACCGTGACCACCGTGGCCAGGCTCGGCGATGTCCAGGTGCTGGGCACCACGCTCGGCAGCTTCGACGCCCTCTATGACATCACCGGTATCTCGGCCCGCGACTACACGCTGACGGTCACCGCCACCGACAAGGACGGCCTGGCCAGCGTGGTCACGCGCAGGGTGGTCATCACCTCCAGCCCCGCGCTCGGCTATACGCCGGTGTTCACGCTGCCCCCGGGGGCGAGCCTGCTGGCAGCCGAGGGCACCCAGGTGCTGGTCGCCACCTCTGACGGGGGCGCCTATCTGCGCGATCTGGTCAGCGGCGCCGAGGTCGTGCTGCGCAACGCCGCCGGCATCCAGTACGCCACCGACTGGCAGATCAGCGGGGGCCGGGTCTACGCGCAGGCCAAGGACAGCGACTGCACCCTCACCTTCAACTGCATCTACAGCTGGGATGCCAGCGGCACCCGCAGCAACCTCTCCACGGCCAGCCCGTTCACCGCCGGATCGGCCTACCAGGAGAACCCGGTGGCCCGGGGCGGGTTCGTGGCCTGGACCAACTGGAACGGGCCCAACGCCGGCAGCTACACGCTCTACGAAGCCGCCACGGGCAAGTTCACCCGGATCAGCCCGCCTGCCGGCATCAACTATGTGGGCAACACCGACTACGACCTGGCCGTGGTCGGCGGCGTCGTGCACTTCGTGTCCTGGGGCCAGACCGGCGGCAGCGGCACCTCGTCCAGCTTCGACATCATCCGCTGGCAATCGGACACCGGCGTCTCCACGCGGGTCACCAGCGACGGGCTGCGCAACATCTATCCGCAGACCGATGGCGCGCGCATCGCCTGGCAGCGCTCGCCGGTGGGCGGCAGCGTCGATGGCACGGTGTCGCTGATCACCCAGCCACTCACCGGCGGCGCCGCCACCGCCGTGGCCAGCGGCGCATCGACCAGCTTCTCGCTGCGTGGCGGCGTGCTCGCCTGGCGCGAATCGGCTTCCAACAGCCCGGCCGTGAAAGCGGACACCGCCGCCGCCACCACCGTGCTGTCCCCCCTGAGCAGCGGCGCGCTCTACGCCAGCGGCGAAGGCAAGGTCATCTACGGGGAAAGCGGCTGGGTCTACAGCTGGAACAGCGCCACCGGCGTGCGCACCCTGCGCCTGGAGACCACGCCGGGCGTGGTGTTCGTGACGGGCGGCGCCATGGTCTTCACGGTCAACTCGGCGGTCTATCGGGTGGGCTTGTAGGGCGGCAGGCGGGCAATGCCCTGGTTCAGTTCGCCGAGCGAGCGACGCGTGTCGGCCACGATGCGGCGGGCCACCTCGTGGCGGACTTCGGCAAGGTCGCGGGCCGCCTGCGCCTCGAGGCCGAGCGGGGCGATCAATGCCCGCGCGGTGGCGATGAACTCGCCCCGGGCCTGATCCAGCTGCGCGAAGTAGCCGGCGCGGGCCTGACCCAGGCGCTCGCGCAGCGCCTTCTCGAAGGCCTCGCGCTGGTGGCCGATCTCGCCGTCGCGGCGCCCGTCGTGATCGCTCATCCACTTGAACAGGCCCGCCAGCAGCACCGCCCCGCCCACATAGGGCGCGATCGGCGCCACCAGCGGCAGCACCACCGCGCCGCCGAGCAGGTAGGCGGCCGCGCCGGCGCCAAGCGCCGAGGCCCCGCCCGCGGCCAGCGTGAAGTTGGCCACCCCCTCGACGGCATTGACGAGCTGGGTGGCCGGCCGCAGCCCGGGCGCCAGCCGCGCCAGCCGGCTGTGGTGCTGGCGCTCGAGCACCGAGGCATTGACCAGCCGCAGATCTTCCTGGAAGAGGCGCAGCTCCTCCTTGAGCAGCTGCAGCTGCCGCTCGTGGCGGCGGGCGATGCGGTCCACGCGGCGCTCCAGCTCGCGACCGAAGGCCGAGCGCCCGATGTCCTGCCAGGCGCGGCGATCCTTCCAGTCATCGGTGCGCAATCGGCTGGCCACCGCCAGCTCGAAGGCATTGCCCGCGTCATGGATCATCTCGTCGAAGTCCTCGTCGAAGGCCTGCTTCTCGTGATCGATGCGCGCCAGCAGCATCGCCAGCTTCTGACGCACCTGGGCGGTCAGCCGCTCGGACACCGCCAGATACTGCCGCGCGAGGGCGCCGGCTTCCGCGGCCACCCCGAGGCTGGTCTCGAAGGTCTGCAATCGGGCCTCGAGGGTCTGAGAGGCCGCTGTCACGGCCGACTGCAGGTGGTCACGGTCGAGCGTGCCATCGAGGTAGGCCGCTCGCGCCCGGCCCAGTTCCGGGTCGCCGCTCAGCCGAAGGCACTCGCTTGCCAACGGCAGCAGGTCACGGCCGCGCAAGCGGCGCGCCGAACGCCCGGCGATGTCTCGCCAGAAGGGCGACTGCGGTCCGGCCTCGAAGACCGAAAACCGGCCCTCCTCGAGCCGCAGCCCGAGCGCATCGGCGAGCGAGCGGGCCAGATCCTGGCTGCGCTCACCCTGCAGGGCGAGCAGCGGCGCGGCGGCCTCGAAAGCCTCCTGGCGCAGCGATTCCTCGACCGACGCCGCGGTGCGCTGCAATTCGCGCAGCGCCGCGGCGGTGTCGAGCGGTTGGGTCAGGCTGTGCAGCACCAGACGCGCCGCCAGCGCGGAATGCTGGATGCGCTCCACAACCGCGCCTAGCGCCTCGTATTCGGCGAGATTGATCACCCGATCGCTCGCGGCGATGGCAGCCAGGCAGCGCAGAAACCGCGCGGCAAAACTGTCGTCGGCATCGAGGTGGGTCTGCAGGGCCGGGGGCTCGATCAGGGCGCCGGGGTCGGTACCCGAACCGCCGGCGGAGCCAATGAACGACGGACTCATCGCGAATTCCGGAGAGGCATGACCGATGATCGCACAGCGCCCCGGAACGCCGGCGCGCGGGCCGCATTGACGGCTCCGGCCCGTCCCACCACACTGCGCCACCCACCGGCTGCCCGACAGCCCCGCGCAGCGCCCCGCCCGGCATCACCCCCTCGCCACTCCTCCACCGCATGACCCAGGCCGATCCGAGCGCTGCTGCCGAGCGAGCCCGCCACAACCGGGTGGGCATCGCCTGGATGGTCCTCGGCATGAGCGCCTTCATCGGCAACGACGCGATGATCAAGGCCCTGGGCGAGCGGCTGCCCGCCGCGCAGATGCTGGTGGTGCGTGGCGTGATGGCCATCAGCCTGATCGCGCTGGTGGCCTGGCGCATGGGCGCGCTGCGCAGCCTGCGTCAGGTGCTCGACCGCTGGGTGCTGCTGCGGGCAGGCTGCGAGGGCCTGGGCACCTTCCTGTACCTGGCGGCGCTCTTCCACCTGCCGCTGGCCAACATCACCGCGATCAACCTGTCCTCGCCCCTGATGATCGCGGTGCTCGCCATGGTCTTCCTGGGCGAGCGGGTCGACCGTGTCCGCTGGCTGGCGATCGGCGCCGGTTTCGCCGGGGTGCTGCTGGTGGTCCAGCCGCGTCCGGGCGATTTCAACGGCTATGCCTGGCTGTGCCTGCTGGCCACGCTGATCTACGCGTTTCGCGATCTGCTCACCCGTCGCATCCCGGCGCACGCGCCGTCCATCGTGGTCACGCTGTGCACCGCCACCGTGGTCTGGCTGATGGCCGGGGGCGTGCTGGCCGTGCAGGGCTGGGTGGCGATGAGCTGGCGCGATGTCGGCCTGCTCGGCATGGCCTCGGTATTCCTGTCCACCGGCTACTACGCGGTGATCGCCGCCATGCGCAACGCCGAGCTCTCGGTGGTGGCGCCCTTCCGCTATGTCGGCCTGCTGTGGGCGCTGGTGCTCGGCTATCTGGTGTGGGGCGACATCCCCAACCCGCTCGCCTGGGCGGGGATCGCGCTGCTGATCGGAGCGGGGATGTTCATGATCCGCCAGCAGCGCTCCCGACCCCGCTGAGGCCTCAGGCAGCGGCCACGCTGGGCAGCCCGGCCAGCGCCATGGCAAGTTCGGCCTCGTCGTAGCTCTCGTCGGTGAGCTCGCCGGCGAAGTACTTCTGATAGGCGCTCATGTCGAAGTGGCCATGCCCGCAGAGGTTGAACAGGATGGTCTCGGCCCGGCCCTCCCGCTTGCAGCGCAGCGCCTCCTCGATCGCCCCCTTGACCGCGTGATTCGCCTCGGGCGCGGGCACGATGCCTTCGGCCCGCGCGAACAGCACCCCCGCCGCGAAGCATTCTTTCTGGGTGTGGGCGACGGCCTCGATCAGGCCCAGCTCCTTCAGGTGCGACACCAGCGGCGCCATGCCGTGGTAGCGCAGCCCACCCGCGTGGAAGGCGGGCGGCGTGAAGCTCGAACCCAGGGTGTGCATCTTCGTGAGCGGCGTCATGTGGCCGGTGTCGCCGAAGTCATAGGCATAGCGGCCGCGGGTGAGCGAGGGGCAGGCCGCCGGCTCGACCGCGACGATGCGCGGACGCGCGCCACCGCGCAGGCCGTGCCCGATGAACGGGAAGGCGATGCCGGCGAAGTTGGAACCGCCGCCGGTGCAGCCCACCACCACATCAGGCCAGGCGTCGGCCATCTGCATCTGCTCCATGGCCTCCAGCCCGATGATGGTCTGGTGCATCAGCACATGGTTGAGCACCGAGCCCAGCGCGTACTTGGTATCCTCGCGCTGGGCGGCAAGTTCCACCGCCTCGGAGATGGCAATGCCGAGGCTGCCCGGATGGTCGGGGCGCTGGGCGAGCACCTGGCGGCCGTAGACGGTTTCGGTGGAGGGCGAGGGCAGGCAGCGTGCGCCGTAGGTCTCCATCACGGCGCGCCGGTAGGGCTTCTGGTCATACGAGACCCGGACCTGGAAGACCAGCACCTCCAGACCGAACAGCGAGCCCGCGAAGGACAGCGAGGTCCCCCACTGGCCCGCACCGGTCTCGGTGGTGAGACGCTTGACACCGGCATTCGCGTTGAAGAAGGCCTGGGGCACGGCGGTGTTGGGCTTGTGGCTGCCGGCCGGGCTCACGCCTTCGTACTTGTAGAAGATCTTCGCCGGCGTGCCCAGCGCCTTCTCGAGGCGGTGTGCGCGGTACAGCGGCGCCGGGCGCCACAGCCGGTAGATCTCGCGCACCGGCTCGGGAATCTCGATCTCGCGCTCGGTGCTGACCTCCTGGAGGATGAGGTCCATCGGGAACAGCGGCGCGAGGTCGGCCGGGCCGATCGGCTGGTGCGTGCCCGGGTGGAGCACCGGCGGCAGCGGCTTGGGCAGGTCAGCCTGGATGTTGTACCAGGACTTCGGAATGCGGGACTCATCCAGCAGGTACTTGGTGGGGGTGCTCACGGCGGGGTTCTCCGGAAGGCGGGATACAGGGCAGGTGGCGCGTCTTCAGCGAGCGGCTGACCGGCCGCGCCTCGCACGCGCGGGCAGCATACCCGATGCCCGGGGGGCCGCACGACGGCCCGGGCCGCGCGTCATTCAGGTGCGGGATGGCGCGACGGCCCCGACGCGGTAAGGTGCGTCCTGCACGAGTTCCTGCCGCCATGAGCCCCCACGCTTCCGAGCCCTCCCCTGCCGCCCGCCTCCTTCGCCTCGACGGCCTGCCCGGCCTTGCGGCCGCGATCGCGCTCGCCAGCCTGATGATGGTCGTCGCCGGCACCGGGCTGCTCGAGGCGCGATGGCGGGATCGCGCCTTCGGCTGGCTGGCCCAGCATGCGCCGGTCGCCGCGCGCGGCGAGGTGGTGGTGGTGGGCCTGCATCCCGAAGACCTCGATGCCTTCCAGGTGCCGATCGCGCTCATGCACCGGCAGATCGCCACCTTCCTGCAGGCGCTGGTCATCGCCCGGCCGCGGGCGGCGGGGCTGGATTTCACCCTGCCCGAGCGCTCCTTCGACGCGCTCAGTCCGGGGCTGGACCAGACCCTCGCGCAGGCGCTGGTCGCGGTCCGCGCCGGTCCGCCGGTGGTCCTGGGCATCGGCGTGCGCGCCGACGGGCAACCCGAGGCGATGCAGCCGCTGCTCGAGGCGATCAGCCGGGGCCTGCGCCGCGCCTACCTGGTGGTCAACCCCGATGCCGACGGCATGATCCGCGGCTTCGACGAGGCCCTGGGCAGCCAGGGTGAGCGACTGCCCACGCTCGGCGGCGAGGTGGCCCGGGCGGCGGGCGCCGCGCCGCGCAACGGGCTCATTCACTACGCCCACGGCGATCCCGTGCCGGTGATCCCCTGGCGCCAGCTCATCGCCTGGGTGCAATCGGGCAACCAGGACGCGCTGCGGGCCGCGCTCGGCGGCAAGGTGGTGCTGCTCGGCAACCTGCTGCCCTTCGACGACCAGCTCCAGACCCCGGTGCCCCTGGCCGCGGACGGCCGCTTCACCGGCACCTCGCACGGCGTGCTGATCCACGCCCAGCAGGTGCGCAATCTGCTCGATGACACCCTGGTGCGCGAGCTGCCCTGGCCGATCGCCTGGCTGACCCTGGCGCTGCTGGGCCTGATCGGCTGGCGCCGATCCGGCGGTCTGGCCGCGGCCGGGATGCTCGGGCTGTCGCTGGCGGTGCTGGCAGGCAGCGTGCTGCTGCTGCGCCAGTCGTGGGCGGTGCCGGCCGTCGCCTGGGCCCTGGCGCCGCTGATCGGCGTCGCGGTGCGCACCGGCCAGGAGACCTGGGCCGCGGCGCAGGAGCGCAACCGGCTCCGGCAGCACTTCTCGGGGCTGGTCAGCCCCGGGGTGCTGCGCGAGATCATCGCCGGCCGTCTCGATCCGCAGGCCGGCGGCGGACGCCGCGAGATCGCGGTGCTCTTCTCGGACATCCGCGGCTTCACCACGCTGAGCGAGACCATGGCGCCCGAGCAGGTGGTCGAGCTGCTCAACCGCTACTTCGGCCTCATGGTGTCGGTCATCCATCGGCACGGCGGCACGCTCGACAAGTTCATCGGCGACGGGATCATGGCGGTGTTCGGCTCGCCGGCCACCGGCGATGACGACGCCGACCGCGCCTGGGCGGCCGCGCGCGACATGCTGGCCGCCCTGAAGGACTTCAACACTCAACAGGCACGGCTGGGCGGACCAGTGCTGCAGATCGGCATCGGCCTGCACGCCGGCCCGGCGGTCACCGGCTTCGTGGGTTCGGCCACGCGCTACGAGTATTCGGCGGTGGGCGACACGGTGAACACCGCGTCGCGCATCGAATCGCTGACCAAGGAGGCCGGCTATCCGCTGCTGGTCTCCGAGGCGGCGCGATCCCGGCTCGCGCATCCGGAAGGTCTTGAAGATCTCGGTCCGATGGCGGTGCGCGGGCGAGCCGCGATGCGGATGTTCGGTTATCAGCCCCCCGGGGAGTAACGATGTTGATGCGACTGCTGATCCTCCTGACAAGCCTGCTCGCCGCCAGTGGCGCGCGGGCCCAGTTGCTGGTGACCGACCTGGTCGGGCCGGCGAGCCTGGCCAGTGGCGGCCGGGTGGCCATCCTGGCCACCCTCGCGCCGGGGCAGACGCTCACCCTCGGTCCCCAGGCCCGCGCGGTGCTGGCGCACCTGGCCAGCGGTCGGGAGTTCTCGCTCAGCGGGCCCGGCGAATTCCGCCTGGAGGCCGATTCGGTCACTGGCCCGGGCGGCGCCGCGATCAGCCCCTCGGCCTTGCCGGGCGGCCAGTTGCCGGCGGTGTCAAAGACCTCGCGCATCGCCATGGCCGCCACCCGCATGCGCAGTCTCGTCGGTTGCGAACCCGACGCCGACCCGGTCTCCGCGGGCCTGGAGCCGACCGACACGCTGATCGGCGCCGACGAGCGCACGCTGCGCTGGACGCCAGTGGCCAATGCCGACACCTACTGGGTGTCGATCGGGCCACCCGGCGGGGGCAGTCTCGGGGTGCAGGTCACCCCCGCGCGCAGCTGGCAGCTGCCGGCCAGCATCGCGCTCACCCCGGGCCAGACCTACGAGTGGCGCGTGCAGGCCTTCCGCGGCACCCTGCTGCTCGGCACGCGCGTGGGCAGCTTCGGCGTGCTGACGGCCGATGCCGCGGCGCGGCTCGCCCAGGTCGCGCCCGCCGCCGATGCGCCGCTGGCGCACCGCGTGCTGCAGGCCGCGCAGTGGCAGGAGCTCGGCGCGCGGCAGCGGGCCTGCCGCCTGTGGCGCGAGATCCGGGCGCAGCGGCCGGATGATGCGGGCCTGGAGGCGCTGCTGCGCTGACTGGCGCGGACGCTAGAAACCGGTGCCGGGCGTGGCGATGAACGCCTGCTCCTCGGGCGTCGACGCCCGGCCGAGCGCGGCATTGCGGTGCGGATAGCGCCCGAAACGCTCGATCACCGCCCAGTGCCGGCGCTCGGCCTCGAGCGCGCGTTCCAGACCCGGCGCCTGGAACAGCCGCAGCGCCTCGCGGTGAATGATCGCCGACTCGCTGTGCATGTAGGGCATGTAGAGGAAATGGCGGCGCGACGGCGGCAGGGCCTGATCGGCCCCCAGGCTGACCGCGGTCTGGGCCAGGCCCAGGGCCAACGGGTCCTGCGCGAAGGCCCGGGCATGGCCGCGGTGAACCTGTCGCGAAAACTGGTCGAGCACCAGCACCTCGGCCAGCCGACCCTCCGGGCTGTTCCGCCAGTGCGCCAGCTCGCAGACCGAGGCGGCGGCCAGCAGGGGGCCGAAGCGTTCACGGATGGTCTCGTCAAGGCTCGCGGAGGCCGCCCACCACTGCGCGGGGGCGAGTTCCTCGAACCAGAAGGCAAGGACGGCATTGGCGTCCGGGAGTGGTGTGCGGGTCATGACCCGCATCTTGCCAGCCCCGGTCCGCGGCAACCCTGGCATGCGGCTTGCTGCCATCATCGGATCCCCTCCGACCACCCAACCTCGCCATGACCGCATCCGATCTTCCAGGCAGCCTGCTCATCCGCGGCGCAAGCGTCCTGCTCACCGGCCTGCCCGGCTCCGCCATGCGCCATGATGTCGCCCGCCTCGGCGGCGACCTGCGGGTGCGCGGCTCACGCATTGCCGAGATCGGCCGGCTGCAAGCCGCGCCGGGCGAGCAGGTGATCGACGCGCACGGCTGTGTGGTCCAGCCGGGCTGGGTGAACACCCACCACCACCTCTTTCAGAGCCTGCTCAAAGGAGTGCCCGAAGGCATCGACCTGCCCCTGGTGCCCTGGCTGTCGGCGGTGCCGGTGCGCTGGCGGCGGCACTTCGACCATGAAGCGGTCCTGCGCACCGCGGCGCGGGTGGGACTGGTGGAGCTGCTGCTGTCAGGGTGCAGCACGGTGGCCGATCACCAGTACCACTACTGGCCGGGCATGCCCTTCGATGCCTCGGCCGCGGTCTTCGACGAGGCCGCGCGCCTGGGCCAGCGCCTGGTGCTGTGCCGGGGGGGCCAGACCCGCGCCCGCAGCATCGATGTCGATCCGCCGCCGCAGACCGCGCCCGAGCCGCTGGAGGACTTCCTGCGGGCGGTCGCGCACGACACGGCCCGCTTCCATGACCCTGCCCCCGACGCCATGCGCCGGGTGGCCTGCGCCCCGACCACGCCCACCTGGTCGGTGGCGCCCGAGGAACTGGCGCCGATCGCGCGGGCGGCGCGGGCTCTCGGCATCCGCCTGCACAGCCACCTCTCGGAGAGCGTCGACTATGTGCGCTTCTGCCGCGAGGTGCATGACTGCACGCCGCTGGAGTTCGTCGAGCGCCATGAGTGGCTGGGGCCGGATGTCTGGTACGCGCACATGGTTCACCTCTCGCCCGCCGAGGTGCGTCGGGTGGCCGAGACCGGCACCGGCATCGCGCACTGCCCGCAGAGCAACTGCCGGCTGGGCTCCGGCATCGCGCCCGTGCCGGCGCTGATCGCCGCCGGCGCGCCGGTATCGCTGGCCGTCGACGGCGCAGCCTCCAACGAAGCCGCCGACATGCTCGCCGAGGCCCATGCCTGCTGGCAGATGCACCGGGCGGTCGGTGGCGCAGCCGCCATCAGCACCGACGAGGTGATCCGCATCGGCACCGCCGGCGGCGCGCGCGTGCTGGGGCTGGATGCGGTGGGCACGCTTGCCCCGGGCCAGGCCGCCGACATCGCGGTGTGGTCGCTGGATGCGCCGCGCTTCTTCGGCCTGCACGATCCCGCCACCGCCACCGTGGCCGCGGGCGGGCGGCCGGCCCTGCGGGCGCTGCTGGTGGCCGGGCGCCTCACCGTGGTCGATGACGCCATCCCGGGGCTGGACCTGGCGGCGCTGCGCGAGGAGGCTGCGGCGGCAGTCAGGCAGATGCGGCAGGCGCAGGCCGCGTACTGAGCGCATCCCGGAACGGCCCATTGCCGCTGCCGAAGCGGGAGGGTTAGCATCCGCCGACCCCCTTCATCGATGGGGCCGTGTGTCCACCGAGCCCCCGCCGCCATGACCGATGCCGCCGCTTCCCCCGCCACCCCTGACTTCGATGTCCTGATCATCGGCGCCGGCCTGGCCGGCCTGTACCAGCTCTACCGGGTGCGCGAGCTCGGGCTGAGCGCCTGCGTGATCGAGGCCGGCAGCGATGTCGGCGGCACCTGGTACTGGAACCGCTATCCCGGCGCCCGCTTCGACTCCGAGAGCTACACCTACGGCTTCTCGTTCTCGCCCGAGCTGCTGCAGGACTGGAGCTGGTCCGAGCACTTCGCGCCCCAGCCCGAAACCCTGCGCTACGCGCAGCATGTGGCCGAGCGTTTCCAGCTGCGCCCGCACATCCGCTTCGGCCGTCGGGTCGACTCGGCCCGCTGGGACGAGCCCGGGCGGGTCTGGCGGCTGCAGCTCGACGATGGCAGCCAGCCCTGCGCCCGCTTCCTCATCACCGCGATCGGGGCGCTGTCGGTGCCCACGCTGCCGCGCATCCCCGGCATCGAGTCCTTCCAGGGGGTGTCCTGCCACACCGCCAACTGGCCCAAGGAGCCGGTGGACTTCACCGGCAAGCGCGTGGCGGTCATCGGCACCGGCGCCAGCGGCGTGCAGACCATCCAGGAGGTGGCCAAGACCGCCGGCCAGCTCACCGTCTTCCAGCGCACCCCCAACTGGTGCGCGCCGCTCCACAACGGCCCCATCACCGACGCCGAGCAGCGCGAGATCAAGGCCAGCTATCCCGACATCCTGAAGCGCTGCCGCGAGAGCCCGGCAGGCTTCATCCACACCCCTGATCCCCGCCGTACGGTCGATGTGCCGCCCGGGGAGCGCGAGGCCTTCTGGGAAAAGCGCTACGCCGAGCGCGGCTTCGGCATCTGGATGGGCAACTTCCGCGATGTGCTGGTCGATCGCGAGGCCAACGCCCTCATGTCCGACTTCGTCGCGCGCAAGATCCGCCAGCGGGTGAAGAACCCCGCGGTGGCCGAGAAGCTCATCCCGAAGAACCACGGCTTCGGCACTCGCCGCCTGCCCCTGGAGACCCGCTACTACGAGGTCTACAACCAGCCCAATGTCGAGCTGGTCGATCTCACCGAGACCCCGATCGACCGGGTCACCGCCACCGGCATCCGCACCTCGGCCCGCGAGTTCGAGTTCGACATCATCGTGTACGCCACCGGCTTCGACGCGCTGCGCGGTGCCTATGACCGCATCGACCTTCGCGGCCGCGACGGCATCTCGCTGCAGGACCTCTGGCGCGGCGGCGCGCGCACCTTCTTCGGCATCCAGAACGCCGGCTTCCCGAACCTGCTGATGGTGATGGGCCCGATGTGCGCGCTGGGCAACATCGTGCGCAGCATCGAGTACAACGTCGACTGGGTGACCGGGCTGCTGCGCCACATGCGCGACCACCGTCTCTCGCGCGTGGAGGTCCGCCCCGAAAGCGTCGATGCCTGGATGGAGGTGGTGCGCAAGGCCTCCATCGGCCTGCTCTCCAACGAGGTCAACTCCTGGATGACCGGCGTCAACGCCAATGTCGACGGCAAGTCGGAACGGGTGCTCGCGCGCTACAGCGGCACCGGCCCCGAGTTCCGCGCCAAGGCCGATGCCGTCGCTGCGGGCGGATACCGCGAACTCGATCTCGCCGCCTGAACACCCTTCCCTCAAGGAGACCCACCATGAGCCGCAGCGTGCATGTCGCCGGCGTCGGGATGATCCCGTTCGTCAAGCCGGGCAACAACCAGCCCTATCCCGAGATGGGCGCGCAGGCCCTGCGCGCCGCCCTGGCCGATGCCGGCCTTGACTACGCCCTGATCCAGCAGGCCTATGTCGGCTATGTCTATGGCGACTCCACCTGCGGCCAGCGCGCCCTCTACGAGGTGGGGATGACCGGCATCCCGGTGCTCAATGTCAACAACAACTGCTCCACCGGCTCGAGCGCGCTCTTCCTCGCGCGCCAGGCGGTCGAGAGCGGCGCGGTGGAGTGCGCGCTGGCGCTGGGCTTCGAGCAGATGAAGCCTGGCGCGCTCGGCACGCAGTTCCCCGATCGACCCAGCCCCTTCAAGCGCTTCGACGAGGTCACCGACGATCTGGTCGGCCACGCCGAGATCCCGCTCGCGCTGCGCTATTTCGGTGGCGCGGGTCTGGCGCACATGCAGCAGTACGGCACCTCGCTCGAGACCTTCGCCCGCATCCGGGCCAAGGCCAGCCGGCACGCCGCGAACAACCCCATGGCGCTGTTCCGCCAGGTGGTCAGCACCGAGGAGGTGATGGCCTCGCCCATGATCTGGCCTGGGGTGATGACCCGGCTGATGGCCTGTCCGCCCACCTGCGGCGCGGCGGCGGCCATCCTGTGTTCGCCCGAGTTCGCGCAGCGTCACGGCCTGGACCGCAGCGTGCGCATCCGCGCCCAGGCCATGACCACCGATTCCCCGGCCACCTTCGACGCGCGCGACATGCGCGAGGTGGTGGGCTACAGCATGGCGCGCGCCGCCGCCGACCAGGTCTATCGCAACGCCGGCGTCGGCCCCGAAGACCTCGATGTGGTCGAGCTGCACGACTGCTTCGCGCAGAACGAGCTGATCACCTACGAGGCGCTCGGCCTGTGCCCCGCAGGCGGCGCCCAGCGCTTCGTCGAAGACGGCGACAACACCTACGGCGGGCGCATCGTCACCAATCCCTCGGGCGGCCTGCTCAGCAAGGGGCACCCGCTGGGCGCCACCGGGCTGGCGCAGTGCACCGAACTGGTCCAGCAGTTGCGCGGCAGCGCCGGCGCGCGCCAGGTGCCCGACGCACGGCTCGCCCTGCAGCACAACCTCGGGCTGGGCGGAGCCTGCGTCGTCACGCTCTACGAGCGCGTCGGTTCCGTCTGAGTCAACCACCGAGCCTGCCATGTACAGCGCCATCGACGATCCCGCCCGCTGGATCCTGCCGGATGTGCTGGCCGAGATGGCCGCCACCCGGCCAGACGCCCCCTGGATGAGCGACAGCGGCGGTGACGCCATGAGCTTCGGCCAGGCTGATGCCGACGCACGCCGGGCGGCCGGTTTCCTGCATCAGCTCGGCGTCGAGCGCGGCCAGCGGGTGGCGGTGTTCATGCTCAACAGCTGCAACCAGATCCGCGCCTGGATGGGTCTGGGCAAGCTCGGCGCGGTGGCGGTCATGCTCAACACCGAGTTGCGCGGCGCCTTTCTGCGGCACCAGCTCAATGATGCCGAGGTGGGCTGCGCCGTGGTCGATGCCGAGCTGGTGCCCGCGCTGACAGCCATCGCCGACGAGCTCACCCACCTGCGGCAACTGGTGGTGGTCGGCCGCAGCGACGAGCGCCTGCCCCTCGCCTGGCGGTCGCACGACTGGGCCGGCATCCACCGTGCCGAACCCTGGAGCGGCGCCGGCCCCTCGGCCGCCGACACCGCCTGCATCATGTACACCTCGGGCACCTCGGGCCCGTCCAAGGGCGTGCTCATGCCGCACGCGCACTGCGCGCTCTACGGCATCATCAACATCCGCGCGCTCGAGCTCGGCCCGCAGGACAAGTACTACATCAGCCTGCCGCTGTTCCACGCCAACGGCCTGCTGATTCAGCTCGCCGCCACGCTGCTCGCCGGCATCCCGGCCCATGTCCGCACCCGCTTCAGCGCCACCGCCTGGCTGGCCGATGTCCGCGAGCACGGCGCCACGGTCAGCAACTTCCTGGGCGCCACCGCCGCCTTCCTGCTCGCCCAGCCACCGGGGCCCCATGACAGCGACCATCGGCTGCGCGCGCTCATGAACGCGCCCAACCTGCCGCAGCACGAGGCGCAGTTCCGGCAGCGCTTCGGCATCCGCGATGTCATCTCGGGTTTCGGCATGACCGAGGTGAACATGCCGATCATGGGCCGCATCGGCCGCTCGGCGCCCGGCGCCGCCGGCTGGACCGTGGCACCCTTCTTCGAGGTCTGCATCGCCGACCCCGACACCGACCGGGCCCTGCCCGCCGGCACCATGGGCGAGATCCTGGTGCGTCCGAAGGTGCCCTTCGGCTTCATGAGCGGGTATTTCAACGCGCCCCAGAAGACCGTCGAGGCCTGGCGCAATCTCTGGTTCCATACCGGCGATGCCGGGGTGATGGACGCCGACGGCCTGATCACCTTCATCGACCGCATCAAGGACTGCATCCGCCGCCGCGGCGAGAACATCTCGGCCACCGAGGTGGAGTCGGTGGTGCAGGAGATCGCCGGGGTGGCCGAGGTGGCGGCCTACGCGGTGCCCTCCGACATTCCCGGCGGCGAAGACGAGCTCATGCTGGCCCTGGTGCCGCATCAGGGCATCACGCTCGATGCCCGTCGGGTGGTCGATCAGGCCGCGGTTCACCTGCCCCGATTCGCCCGGCCGCGCTATGTGAAAGTGGTCGCGCAACTGCCCAAGACCGCTACCGGGAAGGTGCAGCGCGCGGCGCTGCGCCGTCAGGGCGCGGAGGGGGCGCTCGACCTGTCGGCTGGCGGCTGAGCGCATCCCGGCGGGGTTCCGCAATCCCTGCGCCCGCCCCGCGCGGCGCGGCGCCGGGGCGCGTAAACTCGGGTAATCCTCCCGCCCGGCGCGCCGCCGCGCCCGGGCCCCCAACGCGCCTCTCCGGAATACGCCATGCCCGACACTGCAGCCCCTTCCGCCGTCAGCAAGCTCGAGTTCGATCCCGACGCGCTGCGTCGCCGCTACGACCTCGAACGCGACCGTCGCATCCGCCCCGAGGGCAACGAGCAGTATGTCGAGATCACCGGGCGCTTCGCCCACTTCCTCACCGATCCCTATGTCGACCCGGGCTACACCCGCGCGCCCATCGAGCGCGACATGGATGTGCTGGTGGTCGGTGGCGGCTTCGGCGCCCTGCTCGCCGCCGCGCGCCTGCGCAAGGCCGGCTACGAGGACATCTGCATCATCGAGAAGGCCGGCGACTTCGGCGGCACCTGGTACTGGAACCGCTATCCCGGCGCGGCCTGCGACACCGAGAGCTACATCTACCTGCCGCTGCTCGAGGAAACCGGCTACATGCCCAAGGCGAAGTACGCCCGCGGCCCCGAGATCCTCGAGCACACCCAGCGCATCGGCCGGCACTTCGATCTCTACCGCTCGGCGATCTTCCAGACCACCATCACCGACATGCGCTGGCTCGACGATGCCTCGCGCTGGCTGATCTCCACCGACCGCAGCGACACCCTGCGCGCGCGCTTCGTGGTGCTGGCCGGCGGGCCGCTGAACCGGCCCAAGCTGCCCGGCATCCCCGGCGTGGACAGCTTCCAGGGGCACTGCTTCCACACCAGCCGCTGGGACTATGCCTACACCGGCGGCAGCCCCGAGGGCGGCCTCACCGGTCTGGCTGACAAGCGGGTGGGCATCATCGGCACCGGCGCCACCGCCGTGCAGTGCGTGCCGCATCTCGGCGCCGGCGCGAAGGAGCTCTTCGTGTTCCAGCGCACCCCGTCGTCCGTCGATGTGCGCAACGACCGCCCCACCGATCCGGAATGGGTCCGCAGCCTGAAGCCGGGATGGCAGCGCGAGCGCATGGACAACTTCACCGCCGTGATCTCCGGCGGCAAGTTCGATGTCGACCTGGTCAACGACGGCTGGACCGATCTCATCGGCAACATCCTGCTGGCGGCGCGCCGTCAGGCCGCAGCCGGCGAAACGGTCGAGAATGTCGAGGAGCTCATCCAGCTCGCCGACTACCGCAAGATGGAGCGGGTGCGGGCACGGGTCGATGCCGTGGTCAAGGACCGCGCCACCGCCGAGGCCCTCAAGCCCTGGTACAACCAGTTCTGCAAGCGGCCCTGCTTCCACGACCAGTACCTCGACACCTTCAACCGCCCCAATGTCCACCTGATCGACACCGAGGGCCGTGGCGTCGAGCGCATCACCGAGCGTGGGGTGGTGGTGGCCGGCCGCGAGTACGAACTCGACTGCCTGATCTTCGGCACCGGCTTCGAGGTCGGCACCGACTTCACCCGGCGCCTGGGCTTCGAGGTCCGCGGCCGGGGCGGCCTCACGCTCACCGACAAGTGGAAGGATGGCGCGCAGACCTTCCACGGCCTGTTCACCCGCGGCTTTCCCAACCTGTTCGTGATGACCACCCAGCAGTCGGGTCAGAGCGCCAACTTCCAGCACATGCTCGACGAGCAGTCGCGGCATCTGGAGTACCTGCTGCGCGAGGTCAAGGCGCGCGGCGTCGACACGGTCGAGGCCAGCGAGCAGGCCGAGGCCGCCTGGGTGGACACCATCGTCAAGCTGGCCAGAGCCCGTCAGCCCTTCCTGAACCAGTGCACCCCGGGCTACTACAACAACGAAGGTCAGCCCAACGAGCGCACTGCCCGCAACTCGCAGTTCTGGCGCGGCCCGATGGTGTTCATCCGCATGCTCGATGCCTGGCGCAAGGAAGGCAGCCTGCAGGGCCTCGAACTGCGCTCGCGGGCCCGCGAGAGCGAGCCGGCCTAGAGCGGCCGCCGTCCGGGGCGCCGGCCCCGGACCAACCCTGGGGTCAGGGGCCCGGCCGTGGCCGCGACGGTTCAGCGCACCGCGTTGCGCGGCACCTCGCGGTAGGGCTTGTCGGTGTCCACGCTGGGCTCCTTGGGCATGCCCAGCACCCGCTCGGCGATGATGTTGCGCTGGATCTCGTCGGTGCCCCCGGCGATCGAGGTGGCCGGCACCGACACCAGGATCTCGGCAATGGTGCCGTTCAGGGGCCCGTCGGCGCCCGACAGCAACGCGTCGGCACCGCTGATCTGGGTATGCACGCGGGCTGCCGCTCTGGCCACATGGCTGGCCGCGAGCTTGCCGAGCGACCCCTCGGGGCCCTGCGGCCGGCCCTGGGCCTGCGCGCTGCGGGCCCGGCGGGCGGTCCATTCCGCCGACCGCGACAGGATCAGCAGGCGGGCGATCTCCTGGCGGACCACCGGATCTTCGAGGCGACCCGTTTCACGCGCCCGGCTCAGGACCAGATCGACCCGCCCAGCCCGGTTCGGGTACCACTTGTAGGGCGCGAGCGCCACCGCGATCTCGGCGCGCTCCTCCTCGTAGACCTGGCCCGGCCGGTCGGAGCCCTGGGCCCAGCTGCGCAGGGCGTCGGCGCCGCGCCGCTCGTGCATCAGCGTGGTGGTGGTGACCGCCCAGCCGCCGCCCTCGGTGCCCACCAGCAGCTCGGGCTCGATCAGCGCATCGGTGATGAAGATCTGGTTGAAGGTGGCATGGCCGTTCATCTGCTGCAGCGGCTGCACCACGACGCCGGGCTGGCGCATGTTGAGGATGAAGTAGGACAGGCCGGCGTGCTTGGTGCGGTCCCAGTTGGTGCGGGCCAGCAGCAGGCCCCAGTCAGCCTTCTGGGCGCCGGAGGTCCAGAGCTTCTGACCGTTGACCACCCAGTGCATGCCGTTGAAATCGGCCCGGGTGACCGCACCGGCGGCATCGGACCCGCTGCCCGGTTCGCTGAACAGCTGGCACCAGGCATCCTCGCCGGTGAGGCTGCGCCGCAGGAAGCGCTGCTTCTGCAGGTCGCTGCCATGGGCCAGGATGGTGGCGGCGGCCAGGGTCCGGATGCCCACCCGCGCCACGCTCACCGCACCGATGCGGTTGAATTCCTCCTCCACCACCGGCACCAGCCCGACCGGCAGGTCGCGGCCATGCCACTGCCGCGGCCAGTGGGGCGCGCCCCACCCGGAGTCGACCAGCTGGTTGCGCCAGGCGATCAGCGACTGGTTGGGGTTCCAGTGGGCCTCGAGCCAGGCGCGGACTTCGGCGCGCACCGAGGATTCGGTCAGTTCGGTCATGCAGGTCTCCTCAGGCGGCCCAGTGGCGCATCATGCGTTCACGGTGCAGGTGCGCATCGCCGAGGAGGATCTCGGCGCTCTTGGCGCGCTTGAACCAGAGATGGGTGTCGTTGTCCCAGGTGAAGCCGATGCCGCCGTGGATCTGGATGGCGTGGATCGCGGTCTGCAGGTAGGTGTCGCTGGCGCAGGCCTTGGCAAGCGAGGCCGTGGCGGCGATGTCGGCATCGCCCTCGTCGAGCGCGGCCGCCGCGAAATACGCCGCCGACTTGGCCAGTTCGACCTCCAGCAGCATGTCTGCCTGCTTGTGCTTCATCGACTGGAAGGACGCGATCGGCCGACCGAACTGCACCCGCAGCATCGCGTAGGCCAGCGCATCTTCGCGCAGCCGCGCCGCGCCGCCCACCATCTCGTTGGCCAGGCACACCGCGGCCTCGATCATGGTGCGGTCAAACGCGGCAGCGCCCGCGCCCTCGTCGCCGAGCAGGCTGGCGCTCACGCCGTCGAACTGCAGCCGGGCGAGCTTTCGGGTGGGGTCGAGCGTGCTCAGCGCGCGGCGACTCAGGCCCGGCGCATCGCCACGCACGGTGAAGAGCGACAGGCCGTCATCGCCCTGCGAGCCGGGTGCGCGGGCCAGCACCACGATCAGGTCGGCGGTGTGCCCGTCGAGCACGAAGCTCTTGTGGCCGTCGAGACGCCAGCCCGAACCCACCCGGGTGGCCGTCAGCCGGGTGGCCTCGGCCTCCCAGCGGCCATCGTCTTCGACGCTGGCCAGGGTGGCCACGGTGTCTCCCGCGGCGATGCCCGGCAGCAGGGCCTGCCGCTGCGCCTCGGCGCCGCCAGTGAGGATGGCGCCGGCCGCCAGCACCGTGGTGGCGAAATAGGGCGCGCACAGCAGCGCGCGGCCCATCTCCTCGTGCACGATGCAATGCTCGCCGAAGCCGAATCCCTGCCCGCCATAGGCTTCCGGGATGCGCACCGCGCACAGGCCGAGCTCGCTGTTGAGCGCCTGCCAGCCCTCACGCTCCCAGCCCGCCTCGGTCTGCATCAGACGGCGCACCTCGCGGGTGGTGGAGCGATCGGTCAGGAAGCGACGGACCGCGCTGCGGAACATCTCCTGCTCGGAGGAAAAGGCGAATCTCACGGCGGTTCCTGTGGAAAGGGTTGCCTGACGGGCCGACATCGACGCGGCAACCATCATAGGCGTCGAATCCGGCGCACGCGCCCGCGGCGCGCGGAAGTCGGAAGGCGGACCGCGAGAGGCGAACCGCGGAAGACGGAAGGCGGTCGGTGGAGCGGGCAGTCGCACGCCCTGATACCCGCAGTCATCAGACTCTGCGCCGGTTCACCATCGGAGTTCCCGCATGACTGCCTTCCTGCGAATCCCCTCCTCATGCTGGCTCGCTGCCGTGCTCTCGCTCGGCTCGGGCTGCGCGTCCATCGTCAACGGCCAGAACCAGAGCGTGTCGGTCGAGACACGCACGCCGACCGGGCCGCTGAGCGGCGCGCAATGCAAGCTGAGCAACAACAAGGGCACCTGGTTCCTGACCTCGCCCGGCTCCGCCACCGTCAACCGCAGCTACGAGAACCTCGCCGTGCGTTGCGAGAAGGAGCCCCTGGAGCCCGGGCTGGCCAGCGTGCAGTCGTCCACCAAGCCCATGGCCTTCGGCAACATCCTGTTCGGCGGCATCATCGGCGCGAGCGTCGACATGTCCACGGGCGCGGCTTACGACTACCCCAGCCTGATCACCGTGATCATGGGGTCGAGCACCGACATCAAGGCGAGCACGCCGGCGGCGAGCGCCTCGCCGGCCGTCGCACCCACCCCTGGCACGAACCCGTCCTCGGCGCCTCCCGCAGGCTCCGTGGCCGCCGGTGGCGTGCCCCCCCGCTGAGCGCCGGGCTCGGCAACTCGGGCGGGCACGTGCACCGCATCCCTTCCCGGCACAGGCGCCACCCAAACCGCCGCGCCCGGGCGGCGCTCTGGGGTAGCCTTGCGGCATGCCGTCCACGCAGTCCTCGCCATCCTCGCCATCCTCACCCTCCTCGTCCTCCCCGGCCGCCGCGCCACCGACGCCGCCCGCGGCCGATGACCGACGGCCCAGCCTCGACCGCCTGGCCATCGCGCTGATCCTGGCCTGCTGCGCGATCTGGGGCGCCAACCAGGTGGTCATGAAGGTCACCCTGAGCGTGGTGCCGCCGCTGATGCAGGGCGCGATTCGCTCGACCATCGCCGCGGTGCTGGTCGGGCTGTGGGCGCGGCACCGCGGCATCGCCCTGTGGCCGCCCGACGGGATCAACCCCTCGGGCATCGTCGCCGGCGTGCTCTTCGCGCTGGAGTTCTGCTGCCTCTACGGCTCGGTCCAGTACACCAGCGCCTCGCGGGTCATCGTGTTCCTGTACCTCGCCCCCTTTCTGGTGGCTGCGGGCATGCCGCTGATCGCTCCCGGCGAACGGCTGCGGCACGCTCAGATCGCCGGCCTGGCGCTGGCCTTCGCAGCGCTGGTGTTCACCTTCCGGGAGGGGCTGGCCAGCGGTGGGGGTGATGCCCGCACGGTCTGGCTGGGTGATCTGCTCGCGCTTGCCGCGGCAGCGCTCTGGGGTCTGACCACGCTCTGGATCCGGGCCACCCCGGTGGGTCGGGCCGCGCCGGAGCGCACGCTGTTCCAGCAGCTGGCGGTCTCGGCGCCCCTCATGGCGATCGGGTCCTGGCTGATGGGCGAGCCGGCGCCGCAGTGGACCTCGCCAATCGCCATCGGCTCGCTGTTCTACCAGTCGGTGGTGATCGCCTTCTTCAGCTATCTCGCCTGGTTCTGGCTGCTGCGCCACTACCCGGCGGCGCGGGTCTCGGCCTTCACCTTCCTCACGCCGGTGCTGGGCCTGCTCGCCGGCGTGGTGCTGCTGGATGAGCAGCTCACCGGCTCGCTGCTGATCGGACTGGCCGGCGTGGCGGTGGGACTGTGGCTGGTCAACCGCCCGGCCCGCAGCCGCTGACCCGAGGGCCGCGCTCAGGCCGGCCGCTTGCGCTCTCTGAGCGCCTGCATCACCGGCGACTGGCTGAAATCGATCCAGCCGGACTCAAGGCCGGCGCAATAGCCGCGGTCCACCGGGATGTCCACCCCGTTGAGCCAGCCGCAGGGCTGGCACAGCAGCATCTCGATCACCTGGGCGATCTCGTCGGGCACGGCGGGCCGACCCACCTGGCTGCGTGACCATGCCGTCTGCTCGCTGCCCATGAGGGCCTCGAACTGCGGCGACAGCGGGGTGTCGATGCCCCCGGGGCTCACGCACAGGATGCGCGTGCTCCGATGCACATGCTCCCGGGCTTCACGCAGCGAGAAGGCCGTGACGCACCGCTTGGAGAACGAGTACGGATCGCGGGCGAAACTCTCGGTCTGCGCCCGGCACCAGGCCAGCCCGTCGGCCATCGAGGCGGTGTCGAGCAGCGGGGTGATCCGATCGAGGCGGGCGCGCCAGTCTCGGCCGGCAATCGAGGACACATTGACGATGCCGCTGCCCGCGGCCAGGCGCGGGGTGAGCGTGCGGGTGATCTCGCGCAGGCCCAGGAAATTGACGGCGACCACGCGCACCGGGTCGGTCGCACGCGCCATGCCGGCCACATTGGCCAGCCCCTGCAGGCTCGCCGGCAGCGCCGCCGCTGCGGTGGCAATGGCCGACGCGTCACCGAGGTCGCAACGCACGAAGCGCTGACCGGCCAGCGGCGCGGCCGGTTCGGTCACATCAAGGTTGAACACCTGATGCCCGGCCTGCACCAGCCGCCGAACCAGCGCGGCGCCCACGCCGGAGGACCCTCCGGTGACGACGATGTTGCCCATGATCGCTCCCCTTGTGGCGGGCGGCTACCCGGTCACATCAGCAGGTGCTCGCCGGCGTTGTCGCCGCCCAGGATCACATAGTTGACCCGACGCACATCCATCAGACGGGTGCCGCCGGCATAGCTGATGGAACTCTGCAGATCCTGCCGCATTTCGGTGAGCGTGTCGGCGAGATTGCCCTTGATCGGTTCCAGGATGCGCTTGCCCTCGACATGCTTGTACTCGCCCTTGTTGAAGTCGGACGCCGAGCCGTAGTACTCCTTGTAGCGGCGGCCATCCACCTCCACGGTCTGGCCGGGCGATTCCTCGTGGCCGGCCAGCAGCGAGCCGATCATGACCATGGTGGCCCCGAAACGAATGCTCTTGGCGATGTCGCCGTGCTCGCGGATCCCGCCATCGGCAATGATGGGTCGCGTGGCCACCCGGGCACACCACTTCAGCGCCGACAGCTGCCAGCCGCCGGTGCCGAAGCCGGTCTTGAGCTTGGTGATGCACACCTTGCCCGGCCCGATGCCCACCTTGGTGGCGTCGGCGCCCCAGTTCTCCAGATCGATCACGGCCTCGGGCGTGGCCACATTGCCGGCGATCACGAAGGCGCCCGGCAGGCGGCGCTTGAGCAGTTCGATCATCAGGCGCACGCTGTCGGCGTGACCATGGGCGATGTCGATCGTGATGTACTCCGGGGTCAGGCCCAGGGCCACCAGCCGCTCCACCGCGTCGCGGTCGGCCTGCTTCACGCCCAGCGATATCGAGGCATAGCGCCCTCGGGCCTGCATGCGCTGCACGAAGGCCACGCTGTCGAAATCGAATCGGTGCATCACATAGAAGTAGCCATGGTCGGCAAGCCACTCGCAGATCGGCTCATCGACCACGGTCTTCATGTTGGCCGGCACCACCGGCAGATTGAAGCGGCGCGGCCCGAACTCCACCGTGGTGTCACACTCCGAACGGCTCTCCACGCGGCACTTGCGTGGCAGGAGCAGGATGTTGTCGTAATCGAAGATTTCCACGGCGGGCTCCGGCAGGACTCGAGACAGCCGACGATTCTATCCCCGCACCGATCCCAGGGAACCCATCATGCGCAGGCGCAACGCTTCACCCTCCTCAGCCCGGGCGATCGACTTCGAGATCCGCGGCGAGCACATCGCCCTCGACGCGCTGCTCAAGGCCGCGGGCCTGACCGGCAGCGGCGGTGAGGGCAAGGTGCTCATCGCCGGCGGCACGGTCCGGGTGGACGGCGCCGTGGAACTGCGGCGCGGCTGCAAGCTGCGGCCCGGTCAGCGGGTGGAGGTGGGCCCGGTTCGCATCCGGCTGCATGCCGTCGGCGCGGTTCCAGGCATCACGCCGGAACACCCCCAGACCCGGGCCTGAGCTGCCCGCTAGGTGGGCAGACTGAAATCCGCAAGGCGCGCCCGGGCGGCCGCCGACAGCGCTCCGCCGGGCGCGCCGCCCCGGTTGATCGCCACCATCACCGCCTCGCAGGTGGCGATGCACCGGTCGGCGTCGTAGAGGGCGCCGCGCACCGCGAGCGAGCGATCGCCCACGCGAGCCACGCCGCAACCCAGCTGCCACTGGCCCGCAGCCAGCGCGCGCTGTCGCCACTGCACGGTCACATGCGCAACCAGCATGCCGCCAAGCATCTCGCGCCGGCCATCGAAGACATCGTTCAGAAACTCGACACGGAGCTGCTCCGCGGCGCGCGCAAGACAGGTGTCGCTCGCCAGTCGTTGGCCGTCGCTGTCGGCAAAGCGCAGCGGGAATGTCGTGCGCCACGGGAACGCGTCGGGCTCGGCGGGGGCGACCCACACAGCCGCAGGCGCCGCGCAGGGCAGCACCGGTGTCGCGGGCACACCCGCCGCCCGGAGCGCGGCCAGCGCTGGCGCCGGCAGGCCGATGTCGCTGCCGTCGGACCAACCGCTCAATCGCGACTCATGCAGGCCAATGCACTGGTCCTGCTGGAACAGCGCGGTAGCCACGCGCAGACCGCCGGCATCGGCGGCCAGCAGTCGCGCGCCCCAGCGCACCGCGCCGGGATACTGCCCTTCGGCAAGAAAGTCGGTGGCCCCGGCGCTGGCGGCGAGCGCGGGCGAACGCTCGCGCCAGGCCCGATCGCCGAACACGCCGCGCAGGGCGGTCTGCACGGCCTCGGCGTGAAGCGTGATCAGCGCCACATTGTTCAGGTGCTGCCAGACATCGACATCGGTATAGCGCGGCAGGACTTCGCCGCGCAGCGGATAGGCGTCGGGGTCCCGACGCCAGGCATCGTGCCGCATGGTGCGATCGGGCCGGTGCAGGCCGGCCGGTAGGTGGGACGGGTCGAGGGCATGATACGCGGCCCTCGCGGAGTGACCGCGTCATGGGCGCCGTTCCGGCCCCCATGACGACACGGCCGCGCGGAACCGGACCGCCCGCCGGCTTTCGAACCGTCGCCGGCTTGCGCGCCCGGGCGCGCCCGCCTATGGTCGGTCCGCCCGCGATTCCCCGCGGGCCGCGCGCCGCGCAGGCGACGACACCCTCCCTGGAGATGTGCCCCATGTCAGCCCGATCCGATCGGCGCGCCCTCCTGAAGTCCGCCGGCGCCGCCGCGCTGGCCGGCCTGGCCATCCGACCTGCTGCCGCGCAGAAGATCCCCGGTGGCACCCTCCGCATCCTGGTGGGCTTTCCGGCCGGTGGCGGCACCGATGTCATGGCGCGCTACATCGCCGACAAGCTGCGCGAACGCACCGGCGCCAATGTGATCGTCGAGAACCGGGCCGGCGCCAGCGGCGTGATCGCGATCGACGCGCTCAAGAAGGCGCCCACCGATGGCAGCGTGATCATGTACGGCACCGCGGCCACCACCGTGGCGCTCACGGTCACCCGCAAGACGCCCGGCTTCTCGCTCGACAAGGACATGGTCCCCATCGGCCTCACCGGGCTCACCTCGACCGTCTTCGTGGTGTCGCCCAGGATCGGCGTCGGCACACTGGCCGACTACACCGCCTGGCTGCGGCGCAATCCCGACAAGCACACCTTCGGCACCACCGCGCTGGGCAGCAACACCCACTTCTTCGCCGTGCTCCTGGGCAAGGCGATCGGCACGCCGCTGGAGGCGGTGGGCTACAAGGGCGCCGCGCCGCTGCTCTCCGATCTCATGGCCGGGCACATCACCGCCGGCTGCGGCGGCCTGACCGACTTCCTCACGCATCACCAGGCGGGCAAGGTGAAGATCATCGCGCTCAGCGCCTCGCGCCGGCTGCCCTTTGCTCCTGACCTGCCCATCGTGAGCGAGCTTGGCCACCCCTCGCTGGGCTACGAGGGCTTCTACGGCTTCTACGGGCCGCCCGGCATGGCGCCGGGTCTGGTCGAAGCCTGGAGCCAGGAGCTCAAGGCCTGCACCGAGTCACCCGATCTGAAGCAGAAGCTCTACAACACCGGCCTGGATGTGCTCACCGCCGGCCCGGCCGAGTTCGCCGCCCGACAGACCGCCCTGGTGCAGTCCTTCGGCGACATGATGCGCAAGGCCGGCCACAGCCCCGAATGAGGAGAAGACCATGGAATTCGATGATGTCATCCGCCAGCGCCGCAGCATCCGGGGCTATCTGAAGAAGCCGGTGCCCAAGGCCCTGATCCGCGAGATTCTCGAGCTCGCCATGCGCGCGCCCACCTCGCTCAACACCCAGCCCTGGAACTTCTATGTGGTGGGGGGCGCCGTGCTCGATCGCATCCGTGAGGGCAATGTCGAGCGCAACCTCGCCGGGGTGCCCGACTCGCGCGAGTTCCGCATGGGTCCGGGCTATCAGGGGGTGCATCGCGAGCGCCAGATCGGGATCGCCAAGCAGCTGTTTGCCGCCATGGGCATCGAGCGCGACAACAAGGAGAAGCGCCAGGACTGGGTGCTGCGCGGCTTCCGGCAGTTCGACGCGCCCGTGTCCATCGTGATCACCTATGACCGCTCCATCCAGGGCAGCGACATCGCGCCCTTCGACTGCGGCGGCGTGGTCAACTGCCTGGTCAACGCGGCCTGGTCGCGCGGCCTGGGCTGCGTCATCAACAGCCAGGGCATCATGCAGTCGCCCGTGGTGCGGGAACACGCCCGCATCCCTGACGATCAGGTGATCCAGACCTGCGTGGCCATGGGCTGGCCCGACGACAGCTTCCCGGCGAACGCGGTGATCTCCGAGCGCAAGTCGGTGGACGAGGCCGCGGTGTTTGTCGGGTTCGACGACTGAGGCTGCGCTTCCGGTGTAGCCTGCCGGGGTGTCTGCCTTCCAGGACCCCGGCGCCATGACAGAGATCGACTTCGAGCAGATCAGCAGCTATCAGCGCTACAAGCTGATGGCGAGCCTGATCGTTCCGAGGCCGATCGCGCTCGTCACCACGATGGGCGCCAACGGGGTGGCCAATGCGGCTCCGTTCTCGATGTTCAACATGATGGGCGAGGACCCGCCAATCGTGATGATCAGCATCAACCGGCTCACCGACGGCCGGCTCAAGGACACGGCGGCCAACATTCTGGCCAGTGGCGAGTTCGTGGTTCACATGTCCGACGAGCCCATGGCTGCCCGCATGCATGCCTGCGGGGAATCCCTCCCGGCCGATGTCAGCGAGCTCGCCAGGGTGGGCCTCACGCCGGTCGCCTCCCATTGCGTGAAGCCGCCGCGCATCCTCGAGGCGCCGGTGGCCTTCGAGTGCGTGCTCCAGGAAACCCTGGAGACGCCCTCGCGGTATGTGTTCATCGGCCGTGTGCGGTGGCTGGCTGCGCGCGACGGACTCATCGACACCCAGGCCTGGCGTGTGAACCTGCGTGACTACCATCCGGTCGGCCGATTCGGCGCCAGCTTCTACACCACCACGCGAGACCGCTTCGCCATCCAGGATGCGCAGGACCGCCCGGCGCTCACCACCACCCCGATCGACCAGATCTGAGGGCCGCGCCGTGGCTGCTGCCAACGGCGCCTTCTGCGCGCAGACCGCGCTCACCGGCTGAACCGCCCGGCATTCCGATAAGCAGGCCGGCTGCGGCCCACCCAGGCGCAGGCCCGACCCGAGCGCACGGGGCTGCGCTAGCGTCACGGTGTCGGGCCCAATCTCAGGCTCGGCGCCCTGCAACGCCCTCGAAAGCCGCCATGCCCCCATCCCGCCTGAACCGGTCCTCGCCGCCCCGCGCCACGCCCTCCGGCAACCCAGATGTCCACGCCGCCCGCCGCCGCCTGCTCGGCGCCGCGGCCAGTGCCAGCCTGCTGTCGGCGATGCCCACCGGCAGCGCGCGCGCCCAGGCCTTTCCGAGCCGCCCGATCACCCTGATCGTGCCCTTCCCGGCCGGCGGGGTCACCGATGTGCAGTTCCGCGCGCTCGCCCAGATCGCCGCCAGGGAGTTCGGCCAGCCGGTGGTGATCTCCAATCGCCCGGGCGCCACCGGCACCCTCGCCCCCGGCCAGATGGCCGGCACGGCTGCCCCCGATGGCTACACCCTCTCGGTGGTCTCCTCGGGGCAGTTCCGCATGCCGCATGTCTCGAAGGTGCCCTGGGACCCCTTGCGCGACTTCACCTGGATCCTCGGCGTCACCGCCTACTCCTTCGGCGTGGCGGTGCGCACCGAGGCGCCCTGGAAGACCTTCGCCGACCTGGTGGCCGACGCGAAGGCCAACCCCGGCAAGCTGACCATGGGCACCTCGGGCCGGGGCAATGTCGGCCATGTCGCCATGGAGAAGATCTCGCGCAGCACGGGCATGAAGATGACGCTGGTGCCCTTCAAGGGCGCCGCCGAATTCATGGCCGCGCTGGTGGGCGGCCACATCGATGTCGTCCCGGACGGCGGCTGGGGCACGATGGCCCGTGCCGGCAAGGTGCGCCTGCTGGCCATGATGACCCCGAACCGTCTGCCCTCCTGGCCCGATGTGCCCACGCTCAAGGAGCTGGGTCATGACATCGAGGTGCTGCCCATGCTGATGATCGCCGGCCCCAGGGGCATGGATCCGGCGGTGGTCAAGCGCCTGCATGACGGCTTTCGCAAGGCCATGGCAGACCCGGCCTTCCAGAAGGTGCTCGATGCCGACAACCAGACCGTCATCTACATGGATGCCGAGGCCTGCCGGCGCTATGGCGCCGAGCGCTTCGAGGAGGAGCGCCGGATCGTCGCCGAATTCGGGCTGGCTCAGCAGCCGTAGGGGCGGCGCCCCGCAGGGCGGGGCCGATCCCCGCGCGCCAGCACTCAGCTCAGCGGCTTGATGTTGCGCTGGCGAATCACCCCCGCCCAGCGGGTGTTCTCGCGGCCGATGAAGGCATCGAACTCCTCCGCGCCCATCGGCGTGAGCTGGGTGCCGGTCTTCTCGAGACGGGCGGCCACCTCAGGCTGGGCCAGCGCCCTGAGCATCTCCTCCGACAGGCGACGCACCAGCGGTCGGGGCGTGGCGGCAGCGGCCACCAGCCCGAACCAGGGCAGGAACATCGCCTCGGGATAGCCCGCCTCGGCCAGGGTGGGCACGCCGGGCAGATCGGGCGAGCGGCGCGGCGCGCTGATCGCGAGCGCCTTCAGGCGCCCCTCGCGGATGTGCGGCAGGGCCAGCCCCACCGTGACCAGGCTCAGCGCGTGAAGGCCGTTGATCAGGTCGGGCAGCATCTCGGCCTGGGTCTTGTACATGACATTCTGCATCTCCATGCCGGTCAGGCCGAAGAGCAGTTCCTGGCCGAGATGATTGGAGCTGCCGGCGCTGGGATTGGTCACATTCAGCTGGCCGGGCCGCGCCTTCACATGCTCGATCAGCTCGCGAAGGCTGCCCACCGGAAGCGTGGCCGGCACGACGAAGACATTGGGTGGCGCCCCGATCAGGCCGATGCCCGCGAAATCGGCGGCTTTCCAGCGGGTGTTGGCCACCAGGTGCGGATTGACCGCCAGATAGGGTGAGCAGGCCATGAGCGTGTAGCCGTCGGCGGGCGAGCGCAGCACCTGCTCGGTGCCGATGTTCCCGTTGGCGCCCGCGCGGTTCTCCACCACGATCGGGTGGCCGAGCTGAGCCGCCATCTGACCCGTGACCACCCGGGTGGTGATGTCGAGGATGCCGCCGGCAGCGAAGGGCACGACGCAGCGCAGGGGACGCGCCGGATAGCCCTCCTGGCCACGGGCGGTTTGCAGGCCCGCCGCGCCCAGGGCCGCGGCTGCGGCCAGCCAGCGGCGCCGGCCGCGATCCGGGCCTTCGGGGCGGCCGGCACGCATCACGGGCAGGCGGCAGCGGGTGGTCGGCGAGGGCATCACGGCGTGTCCCAGAGGTCGGGTCGTTCGGCGAGCGTGGGCATGGCGCGATAGACCTGCGGCATCTGCCCGATGTCGTCCAGCCGCAGGCCGTCCACGGTGCGCAGCCGCGCGTCGTATCGACCATCGGGATGAAAGGCGTGCTCGACCCAGCCCACCAGCTTGCTGCCGTAGCTGGGCTGAAAGGCATCGCCGAGGATGAAGGCCGTGGACGGCGCCCAGACCTGCCGCATGCCGTCGGCCACCCGGTCACGCCACTGATGCACATGGCCGCTGATCACCACCGCGGGTCGGCGCTCACCGAGCGCCTGCATGAGGCGCGCGCGCATGGGCGGGGTCATCGACCAGTACAGGCGCCGCGGATCGGCCAGGTCACCGACGCTGAGCGGCATGTGCTGGATGAGCGCCAGCTGCCGGGTGCCCAGACCGCTCAACGCCTCGGCCAGGACCGCCCACTGCGCCTCGTGGAAGTCCAGGCTCTGGCAATCCAGGCCCACCAGACGCCAGCCCGGCAGATCACGAACCCAGGCCGAGGGGCCGGCCTGACGGTTCCAGCGGGCCACCCGCTCGGGGGTGGCCACATTCTGGGGCCGGGCGGTGTCGTTGCCGACATCGTGATTGCCCGGCACGCACAGCAGCTCGGGCCCGATCGCCGCGTGCGCGCGGACGCCATGGGCAAGCGCCGCCTCGTCGTTCTCGCCGAGCAGGTTGAGGTCGCCGGTGGCCACCAGGAAGTCGAAGCCGCCGGCGCGGATGTCCTCGGCGATGCGGGCGAAATTGCCCGCGAAGAACGGCTTGTCGGCCGAGAGATGGGCATCGCTGACCTGGGCGATCCGGACGGTCATGGCGGCTCCTGGCAGGGCGGTGGGCGAGTCGGCAGGCCGAAAGGCACAATCTCTGGATCCTACCCAGCCACCGGCCCGCGGTCCCCGCGGGCCGCGCTTATCGGACCCCTCACGCAGGACTGTCGCCATGCGCCCCGCCATCGCCCACCTTCGCACCCCCGAGAGCCGCTTCGCGAACCTGCCCGGCTACCCATGGGCGCCGCAGTATCTCAGCGCGCTGCCCTCGCTGGGCGGCCTGCGCCTGCATCTGATCGACGAAGGCCCGCGCGATGCGCCCCGCACCTGGCTGTGCCTTCACGGCAACCCGACCTGGAGCTACCTCTATCGCCGGATGATCCCGGTCTTCCTCGCTGCCGGCGATCGGGTGGTCGCGCCCGACATGCCCGGGTTCGGGCGCAGCGACAAGCCGCTGGACGACGCACAGCATCGCTTCGGCTGGCACCGCGCCGTGCTGCTCGAACTCGTCGAGCATCTCGACCTGCGCAGCGTCAACCTGGTGGTGCAGGACTGGGGCGGCCTGCTCGGCCTGACGCTGCCCATGGCCGCGCCGCAGCGCTATCAGGGGCTGCTGGTGATGAACACCTTCCTCGCCACCGCCCGCGAGCCGCTGCCCGAGGGCTTCACGCAGTGGCGCGCGATGTGTCGCGCGAAGCCCGACTTCGCCATCGGCCGCCTGCTCGCGCGCGGGAACCCGCATCTGAGTGCGGCGGAATGCGCGGCCTATGACGCCCCCTTCCCGGATGAACGCTACCGCGCGGCCACCCGCGCCTTTCCGGAACTCGTGGCATCGCATCCGGATGACGACGGGGTGGCGGTCTCGCGCGAGGCGCAGGCATTCTGGGCGCAGCGCTGGCGTGGCCGCGCGATGATGGCTGTCGGCGAGCAGGACCCGGTCTTCACGCCGGCGCACATGGAGAATCTTCGCAAGGGCATCGCTGGTTGTCCGCCCGCGCTGCGCATCGCCGAAGGCGGGCATTTCTTGCAGGAGCACGGAGAGCGGATCGCCGCCGAAGCCCTGACGCAACTCGCCTGACCCGCCTTTCCCACCGGAGACAGCCATGACCCAGAGCACCCGATCGCAACGCCGCGCACTCCTGCAATCGGCTGCGGGCGGCGGCCTCCTGATGCTCGCCGGGTCGTCGTGGTCGCAGACCGACTGGCCCCGCCAGCCGGTGCGGCTGGTCGTCCCCTATGCCCCCGGCGGCGCGAACGATGTGGTGTTGCGCCTGGTGAGCAAGCAGGTGGCCGAGCGCCTTGGGCAGCCGATCGTGATCGACAACCGTCCCGGCGCCGGCGGCCTGATCGGCACCAACGCTGTCCTCCAGGCCCGGCCCGATGGCTACACCGTGGGCGTGGGGGCCACTTCAACCCTCATCGCCACGCCCCTGACCAATCCCCAGTCTCCGCCCGAGCCGGCGAAAGACCTGATCTTCGTGGCGCTGCTCGCTGCTGCGCCGATGCTGCTGGTGGCCCACCCCTCGGTGCCGGTGAGCAGCGCCGCCGATCTCCCGAAGTATCTGCGCGAGCAGCGCGGCAAGCTCGGCTATGGCTCGATGGCGGTCGGCCACTTCGGGCATGTGCTCATCAAGGAACTGAGCGATGCCAGCCAGGCCGACATGACGCATGCGCCCTACAAGGGAGAGGCGCCGCTGCTGCAGGATCTGGCCAGCGGCCAGATCCAGATCTCGCTGGCCACGCCGCCTGCCGTGCGCGGGCTGGCCGAGGCGGGGCGGGTGAAGCTGCTCGGCGTGAGCGGCACGCGACGGCTGAAGCTTTTCCCGGCAGTGCCCACGCTCGCCGAGCAGGGCTTCACGGCCCCCATCTACCGCATGACCGCAGGCTGGATCGGCATCGTCGCGCCGGCCGGCACACCCGATCCGATCGTGCGGCGGCTGGGCGCAGAGTTCGTGGCGGCGATCCAGACGCCCGAGGTCAACGAGCGCCTGCTCGAACTCGGACTGGAGCCGATCGGAGCCGATGGCCCGAGCTTTGCGGCCACCTATGCGCGCGAGCGCCCGATCTGGCGTGAGCTGCTGGTGCGGGCCGGGGTAGATGTGCGCGCCCCCTGATGCGCGCGCCCCCTGATGTGCGCGCCCCCTGATGCGCACGCGCTCCGAGCGCGACGATGCACGCGAGCATGCGCCCAATGGTGGCGGAGGGGAATGGGAGTCGAACCCACCCGGCAACGCATGGCGCCGCCCACCGGGTTTGAAGCCCGGCCGACCCACCGGGATCGTGTCCCCTCCGCAGGGCTGCGAGATCACCCCGCACTTTGCCTCATACCGCGACGCCGTGCACCTTGTCGCCCACCGAAATGCATCGCCCTCAGGGCGCCGGAAGACGACGCCGTGACGAGGGGTGCGACAAAGCCGACGGGGGCGGGAGGCTTCAGCGCACGCGCGCCAGGAAATGCGCGAGATCGCCGAGATCGTCGGGCGACAGTCCGGACAGCGTCTCGTTCATGGCGGTGGTGTATCCCAGGCGCGCGCCAGACTGGAATTCCTTCAGCACCAGGCGCAGATAGTCCTCGCGCTGGCCGGCGATCCGGGCGACCTGGGCGCCACCCGCGTAATCGCTGCCATGGCAGGAGGCGCAGCGATGCCGAACCGCCAGCTCGGCGCCGCGCCGCATCCGCACCGGATCGGCATCTGCACCGCCACCGGCGACGGGCGCCACCGGCAAGGCCGCAATGAGTTCCGAAAACGCGCGCATGTCGCTGTCGCTCATGCCCTTGGCGACCGCGCTCATCACCGGATTGCCCCGCCGGCCTTCCCGGTAGAGAAACAGCTGCGTGATCGCATAAAAGGCATGCTGCCCGGCGAGCGACGGGACTTCCGGCTGCTGGCTCTGCCCCCCTTCACCGTGACAGGCCAGACATTCGGTCTGGAAACGCTGGCGCTGGGCCTGCTCCGCGGCGAGCTGGGCCGCCGTCGGGCCGGAGGCCGCTGCAGGAGCCGCCGCAGGCGCGGCCCTACGCGCGCCGGCAGCCGCGCGCGGCTGGGCCGGCGTCGACGAAGACGACTGGGCCCAGACCGATGCCACGGGTACAAGCGCCGATGGCCAGGGCAGCGCGACGGAAGCCGCCGCCAGAGCGGCAGCGGCGACCATCACCCGGGCCGGGCCCACGCGGCGCTTACTTGCCGGCGTAGCTGATGCGGTAGATCGCACCATTGTGGTCATCAGAGACCAGCATCGAGCCATCCTTGAGAACCAGCACATCCACCGGCCGCCCCAGATAGCTGTTGTTCTCGACCAGCCCGGTCATGAAGGGCTCCATCTTCGAGATGCCGCCCTTGCCATCCGGGTAGGCCACCATGATGTCCGCACCGAACTTGGTGGTGCGGTTCCAGGGACCATGGCGGGCCAGGAAGATGGCGTTCTGGTACTTCTTGGGAAACATCTTGCCGGTGTAGAAGCGCATGCCCAGCGTGCCGGCATGCGGCCCGGTGAGCGCGGCCGGCTTGGTGAACTCGTTGCAGTCCTTGCCCCAGCCGAACTCCGGATCGGCAAAGTTGCCCTGGTGGCAATACGGATAGCCGAAGTGGTCCTTGCCCGGCTTGCCCACCCGGTTGAGGGTGTCGTTGGGCAGGTCTTCGGAGAGCCAGTCGCGGCCGTTGTTGGTGAACCAGAGTTCGCCGGTCACCGGGTGGAAGTCAAAGCCCACGGTGTTGCGAACACCGCGCGCCACCACCTCCATGCCGGTGCCATCGAGATTCATGCGGGCAATCTCGGCAAAGCCCGGCTTCTCCTCGCAGATGTTGCAGGGCGCGCCGGTGGGCACATAGAGCTTGCCGTCCGGACCGATCTTGATGAACTTCCAGCCGTGAGGCACCAGGCCGGGCAGCTTGTCGTAGACCATCACCGGCTTGGGCGGGTTGTCGAGATTGGCCTCGATGTTGTCGTAGCGGGTGATGTCCTTGGGCGTGGCCACGAACAGCGAGCCCTTGTGATACTCGATGCCGTTGGGCAGGAACAGTTTCTCGGCGATGGTCTTGATCTCGCGCTTGCCGCCCTTGTCCTGGATCGCGTAGATCTTGCCGGCCACGAAGAGGGTGCTCACGAAGACCGTGCCACTGTCGCCCTGACGCATGCCGCGGGCGTCAAGCACGCCACTGGCCCAGACCTCGGCCTTGAAGCCGGGCGGCAGTTTCAGCTTGGACAGCGGCAGCTTGTCCGCGGGCGTTGGCACCGGGAAAGCCGGCACTGGCGCCATCTGCTTGCCCGGACCGGACTTGGGCATGCCCACCGCCCAGAACGGGACTTCTTCCGGCTTGGCATCCTGGGCCCAGGCCCCGGTCATGCCGAGCGACAGGGCGCAACCTGCGACCAGCGCCTTCCATGCCGGCACGGCGGCCGACCTCGCTGCGGATCTCGTCATCATCTTTCCCCCTCGGATAGCGGATTGCGACGCCGGATCGGCTGGTGGCGACGGCCACCCCATGTGGATTGATTTCCGATCCGACGAGTCGGCCGGGCCAGACCCGACCGCACCATGACGGTGCCGGCCCATGCTACACCCGAAGCGTGACCGCGCGGGTTGGCGCCGTCTCGCAGGGCGAGTTCAGTAGCGGGTGGACAGCGTCAGACCGGCCATCCAGGCACGGCCGGGTCCGGGCTCGAAGAAGCGGCGATTGCCTTCGTTGACGATGACCGACCCGACATGGCGCCGATCGGCGAGGTTGTCGATGCGCGCAAACGATGTCAGGCGCCAGGCACCGAACTCTTTCGGCAGACCCGCCCGCAGATGAAAGAGCGTGTAGCCCTCGGCGGCATCGGTGTTCGCGTCATTGACCGGTATCGCCCCGACCGTCAGCGCCTCCACGGCCACGCTCAGACCGCTCAGCGGGCCGGCGATGCGCGGGCGCCAGACCAGTTCGCCAAAGGCAAGCCGGTCGGGTGTACCCGCCAGGCGATTACCCGCCGCCACGCTCACGGCAGCACTGCCGCTGCCGCTGACAAAACCGTCACGAAATCGCGCGGACAGCCAGGTGAAGGCCACACGCCCGCTGAGCGTGGGCGCGAGTTGACCGTGCCAGGAAAACTCCACGCCCTCGCGCACCGTGCGTCCGGCATTCCGGTAGGTGGTTCGTCCGCCGACATTGCCGTCGACCACGATCTCGTCGTCGGTACCGATCGAAAAGAGCGCCAGATCGGCACGCTGGCGGCCATCGCCGCTGCGCCACTTCGCACCGACCTCGGCCTGGCGGCTGCGCGAGGCCTGCAGCCCGAGATTCAGGCCGGTGAGCGTGCCCGAGGTCGACCGATAGGCCAGTTCGGCAAAGGTGGGCGTCTCGAATCCGCGCCCGAGATTGCCATACACATTGACCGTGTTGCCGATGGCGCGCGACACGCCGAGCACCGGCGACACCGCCTGATACTGGCGCGCCCCGCTGTCATCGCCATTGCCGGCCACGATGTAGCGGTCATCGGAACGGAAATCGACCCGGCTGGAGCGGGCGCCGCCCGTGAGGCTCCAGTCGGCGGGCAGGCGCAGGATGGCCAGCGCATAGACATCGGTGTTCTGGACGCGGTTGAGTTCGTCGCGTTTGAGTTGACCAGGAACGCCGGCGTTGTTGATGAAGCCCTGGCGGCGTTCCCGCTGGCGGTCGTGGTCCAACCCGATCACCGTGGTGAGGCGTGACTCGCCCAGCGGCATGCCGTGGCTGTACTGCAGCCCGATCCCGCCATAGTCGCGGTCGAGATCCACCACCCCGCCAGGCGCGGTGGCCGCGGTCTGGGCCGACAGCGGCGTCGAGAGCGTCTGGAAAACCGCCCGCTGTCCGGCATAGAGCCGCGCGCTCAGGGATCGGTCGGCGTCGAGCCGATGTTCCGCCACCAGGCCGGTCTGATTCTGGGAAACGGTCTTGCGGGTGTCCTGGCTCAACGCCGACGCATCCACCTGCCGGGGATCCGCCAGCATCTGGGCGCGCGTGAGGCCGAGCGGATCCTGCGACAAGGGCTGATCGAAGACATTGGCGACCAGCGTGATCCGGGTGTCCGCATCCGTGCGCCAGCGGACGATGCCATTGAACTGTTCGCGACGGGCGGCGCTGTGGTCGCGGTAGCCGTCGGTCTGGAAACGCGACCAGTCGGCCAGCAGGCTGGCGCTGCCGGCCTGCCCGGAGGCGCCGATCCCGAGGCGCTGCGCGCCCTCGCTGCCCGCCGACAGGCTCGCCGACGCCACGGGCTGCGGGGGAGGATCGATGCTGAATGCCTGGATCACGCCACCTGCGGCATTGCCATAGAGCAGGGCGAGCGGTCCGCGCAGCACCTCGAGCCGCCCCACCGAGGCAAGACTCACCGTGGACGCCTGCCCTTGCCCATCGGGCATGGTGGCCGGTATGCCGTCAACGATCAGGCGCACGCCCCGGATGCCGAACGCGGAACGGGCACCGAACCCGCGGATCGACACCTGCAGGTCCTGCGCGTAGTTCTGGCGGTTGAGCACCACCACACCCGGCACGCGCGAGAGCGACTCGGACAGATTGACCATCGGGCCCGCGGAACGGATGGTCTGGGCATCCACCGACTGGATCGAGGCCGGCGCGTTGAAACTGCGCTGAGCCTGCCGACTCGCCGACACGACCACCTCGGAGAGGGTGTCCACCGCGGGGGTTGGCGTTGCGGCGGTGTCTGCCGGCTGCGCCAGCGCGCTGCCCGCAACGCTGGCCATCGCCAGCAGCCAGGCGGGCGTCACGCCGATGCGATGCGACCTGGGAGCGGAACGCGAGGCGGCGAGCGGCACCCGACGAGAAAGACTGGAAACGATGGACATCATCACCCCGAGCATGCCCGCGGACATGGGCGGGCCAAGCATGCTAGCCGATCCGGATTCCGGTCAGTCCGGCCACATCCCTGCGCTCGCGTCGAACACGAAACACACTCACCGCGAAACTGTCGACCGGCTTTACATCCCGCTTCGCCGCAGCGCCGAAGAAGGCACACAAGACCTTGAAAACAAAGGGAATGCGCGTATGGGCCCGGAACTTGCAGAAAGCCATCCGGCATCGGTCAACGCGACCGATGCCGGAAGCGTCCTGCAACGAAACAACCGGAGGTCATTCAAATGAGACACGCAACCCTTGGCGCAGCGATCCTGGCCACAGCCGCGCTGCTGACCGCAGCGCCATCCCAATCGGCGGTGGTGGTGAGCAAGGACAGCACCACCGTCAACCTGATCCCCGGCCTGACCGGCTTTGCCACCACCGGCGCCGACATGGACAACCTGAGAGTGACCGCCGCATTTTCGGGCGGACTGACCCAGACGCTTAACTGGGCCGCGACCGGCCCCACATCCGGCGGAGTCACCGGCACGGGATGGTCACTGAGCGTCACCGGTGACACATTCAGTGCGCCTTGGGTGTTCAGTTTCACGAACGGCAATGGCATCGGCAGGCTGAACACGCTCACCCTGGACGGTTCGGAGTTCGGGCAGGTCACGATCTTCGACACCGACGCCCCCAGCCCCGGCACCAACGGATCGGCCTCGGGACGCGACTTCACGCTGGACAGCGGCTGCGCGGGGTGCAACGGAACAGCGGTCTACACGCGCGCGATCGGCATCGACCCCAATGCGCCGGAGGGCGATCTGTTCCATGTGCTGACGGTCAGCTTCGACAACGGGACCGGCCCCAGCACCAACTGGAGCTTCATCCAGGACACCGACAACGACATCCGCAAGGAGGTCGGCTTCGTGCCCGAGCCCAGCAGCCAGGCGCTGGTGGGCATCGCGCTGCTGAGCCTGCTCGGCAGCCGGCGCCGGCGAGCCTGACCCAGCCCGTTCCCCCGCGAGGGCTCCGGCAAGCCGACGAATCGGCCTGCCGGAGCCCCGGGGCGTGTCAGCAACCGGCCAGCGCCCTCGCGCGCAGGACCGCATCGACCCACTCCCCGGGCCGCTCCTGGGGCGGATTGTGGCCGCAGCCCTGGAGAAACCGGTGCTCGTGCGGGCCGGTGAACTTCGGGATGCCGCTGGTGGTGTCGGTGCGCAGGCCATCGGCGGTCCCATCGAGAGTCACCGCAGGCACGGTGATGGCCGGCTGCTCGGCCAGCCGGGCTTCGAGCTCCGCGCAGGCCGGGTCGCCAGGCACCAGTCCGAACCGGTGTCGATAGGAGTGGATGACCACCTCGACGAAGTCCGGGTTGTCGAAGGCGGCAGCGCTGCGCAGGAAGGTCGCCTCGTCGAAGGCCCAGGTGGGCGACCATTGGCGCCAGAGCAAGCGAGCGATGTCGCGGCGGTTTCGCTCCAGGCCGCGCCGGCCTCGTTCGGAGTGAAAGTAGTACTGGTACCAGAGCGCGGATTCCTCACTCGCCGTGGCCGCGGGCTCCATCGCCCGGGCGATGTTCTGGATGTTGTAGGTGTTCGACGACACCAGCGCAACCACCCGATCCGGCCACAGCGCCGAGACCACGCAGCAGGCTCGGCCACCCCAGTCGTAGCCCCCCAGAACGGCGCGCTCGATGTCCAGCGCATCGAGCAGCGCCAGCAGATCCGCGCCGAGGACCGCCTGCTCGCCCGATCGTGGCGTATCGGCCGAGAGAAAGCGGGTTGCGCCGAATCCGCGCAGCGAGGGCACGATCACCCGGGCGCCGGCCTGCGCGAGCAGGATCGCCGCCTCGTCGTAGGCGTGGGCATCGTAGGGAAATCCATGCCCCATCACGCAGGGCCAGCCGTCGGAAGGTCCGTGTTCGGTCACCTCGACCTGCAGGACACCGGCCGTCACCAACAGCTGCCTCATGACATTCTCCGCAAGCGGTATCCGATGGCAGCGGCGATCATTTCAGCACCGGCAACGGGTTGGGCCCGCCGTTGGGGATGGGGGTGCGATCGACATTGAGCACCATCGACACCAGCGAGTAGTAGCCATTGACCGCCATGAGATCCATCGCGCCTTGCTCGCCAAAAAGCTCGATCACCTTCCGGTAGGTGACATCGCTCACCTGCTTGTCGTAGTGCAGTTCGCGGCTGAAATCGTAGACCGCCTCTTCGTCGGCCTTCATGCCTGAAGGCCTGCGGCCATGGGCGATCTCCTCGGCGATCTTCGGGTCGAGGCCGGCTTGCAGGGCGAGGCGATGATGGGCATGCCATTCATACTGGGCGTTCCAGTAGCGGGCGGTCACCAGGATGGCGAGTTCGGTGAGTCGCTGCCCGAGAGTGCTCTTGAATCGGATGTAGCTGCCCACCTTCTGCAGGTCTTCCCCGAGCTCGGGGCTGCGCAGAAACACATTGAAAGGGCTGCCCACGGTACCGCCCGACTGATTGGCCGCCGAGCCCTGCACCGACGCCCGCGGACCCGACTGGATGCTTCTGACCAGATCGCGCTGCGCGGGGGTCATTTCCTCGGGCTTGAGGATTCGGAAGCGGCGCTGGGACTCCTGCGCCAGCGCGCCGCTGAGCGGCGCCGCGCACAAGGCCGCAGCGAGGGTAAGACGCAGAAACGAACGCATGGTCTACTCCGGGAAGTCAGGGCAAGCCTGCGCATCAGCGAGGTTGCCAGGGGCCGTCGACCGGCTCCGCCTCGTCGTCATCGCCGGGCCAGGGCGGCATGGTGACAGCGACCGCCGCAAAAGGCACCTCACCCACGGTGCAAAACTGGAAGCAGGTCCCGCACGGTATTGACACGCACATTCCGGGCCCGAGCAGCACCTCCTCGGCCACGCCGCCCTGGCTGCGCCACATGAGTGCGCGGCCTTCGAGCGCGTACCAGAGTTCCTCGACCCGACGATGCCGCACCGCAGCCGAACATCGGCCGACGCCAAGCCGGAAGTGCGCCATGCTGCCGCCGCCCAGGCGCAGCAGCACGCGGACATCCGAGCCATCAGGCGCGGTTGCGGTGGGTTCATCGGGCAGGGAGATCGTCTGGAATCGGGTCATGGCGGCAAGCGTTGACCGGGCCTGAAGGCACCTGACAGGCGGCAGTCGCCATCCGACGGGTGCCCGGCAGCACGGAATTAAGTCACCAGGAAATGTGACGCCGGAGCCTACCTTAGGCCGCGTCGAGCGTGCCGTTCGTCTGCGCCGCGCGCGCCCGGGGGCGCGCGCCCGGCGGCAGGACATCGTCCCTCGTTTCGCGCCCACCCCATTCCAACGCTGAGGTAACCGTGGCATTCCTGATCTACCTGGATGGCAACCAGACCACTGAAGGCAGTTCGACCAACCGATATGTCACCTGGACGCTCGGGTGGGATTTCGACGGTTCGGCGACCTTGCCCGAGCCTGCCTCGGTGAGCCTGGGATTCTCTCCACGGTCCACCGCAACCTCCGGATCCGACTACGCGCCCGATCTGCAGGTATCGACCGACGGCGGGACAACCTGGATTGCCTACAGTCCGGGCAGTTCGGTCAGCCTGTCGGCGGGCAGCACCACGATGCTCGCGCGCGCACTGGTGCTCGATGACCGGCTGATGGAAGGAGAGGAGACGGTGATCCTCGACGCGACCGTGACGGCAGGCGCACAAGGCAGCGCGAGCGCCAGCGGAGAGGCGCGCATCACCGACACCGATCTGCCGGATCTCACCGTGGTTGGCAGCTCGGTGACCGAGTCCAGCGGCAGCTTCGCGGAGTGGACCGTCTCGCTGAGCGAAAAGCTGCCCTCGGGGGAGCGGTTCGGGTTCGCCCGCCTGAGACTACAGCCGCAGGCAAGCAGCACCGCCACCGCAGATGTCGACTACAGCAGCACCCTGCAGTACTCCTACGACAATGGAGCGAGCTGGCAGGATGTATCCGGCGGTTCGATCACGGTCAATCCGGCCTATCAGACGATCAGGGTTCGTGCCGCCATCCTGGATGACGCAGCAATCGAGGCCAACGAGACGATCGTGCTGGCCGCGACCCTGTCGCTGCCCGGCCGAGTCTCGACAACCGCCTCCGGCACCGCCGTCATCCTGGATAACGATACGACATCGGAACTGCCGAGCGTGGCGATCACCGGCAACAGCGTGGCTGAAGGCGCCGGTAATTTCGCGCAGTGGACGGTATCCCTCGGATCGCCGATGCCGGTGGCCGGCAGCCTCGCCCTGAGCTTTGGGTCGGGCAGCGCCACCGCCGGCGCCGACTTTGCAAACGCTCTTCAGGTCTCCACCGACGGCGGCACCACCTGGACGGCCTACAGCTCGGCGCTGTCCATCCCCGCCAACACCACCAGCCTGCTGGTGCGCGCCGCGGTCCTTGATGACGCGGTCTACGAAGCCAGTGAGACCGTGGTGCTCAACGCCACCCTCTCGGCCACCGGGCGCACTTCCAGCAC
>JAGWVN010000118.1 GCA_018970865.1 Betaproteobacteria bacterium | reverse complement strand
CGCTGCGCCGGCCGGGTCGCCGATATTCCCGCTCACTCGCCGGTGACGGCAGTCGCCCGGCTGGTCGACGATTTTCGTGGCAGCGGTGCGGATGGCGTGATCGCCCTGGGTGGCGGCTCGGTGATCGATGCCACCAAGGGCATGCTCGTGGCGCTGGGCGCCGGGCTGGCCGCCGAGTCGATCACCGGCGAGTCACTCGTCAAGGCCAACGGCGGCGGCACGAGCGCCTGGGGAACGGATTTCGCCAGGCCGAGGATGATCGCGGTGCCCACCACCCTGTCGGCGGCGGAGTTCACCTCCTTCGGTGGCGTGACCGATACCACCATCGGCCGCAAGCTGATGGTCAGCCACCCGTTGTCGGTGCCCGTGGTGGTGATCCAGGATCCCGCCTGCACGCTCGACACGCCGGCCGAACTGCTGCTGTCGACCGCCGCCCGCTCGGTGGATCACTCGGTGGAGGGCTTCTGCGCCACCAATGCCTCGCCGATCAGCGACGCCACCGCGATCGAGGCCGCGCGCCGGATGTGGTCGGCGCTGCCGCGCATGCATGCCGACCCGTCCGACCTGGAGGCCCGTGCCGATGCCCAGGCGGCGGCGTGGCTCTCCATCCAGGGGCGGGGCGGCGGCGTGTTCCACGGCGCCAGCCACGGCATCGGCTACCTGCTGGGGGGCGGCTTCAATGTGCCGCACGGGCTGACCTCGTGCGTCATGCTGCCGGCGGTGCTTCGCTGGAACCGACCGGTGAACGAGGCCCGCCAGCAGGCGTTCTGCGCGCGTGTGGGCCTGGATGCCTCGGTGCCGCTGGCCGACCATGTCGAGCGGCTTTTCGCGGGGGCCGGCCTGGCCACCCGGTTGTCCCAGGTGGGCGTGGGCCCCGACCGGTTCGAGCGCCTGGCGGCGATGTACGACGGCACCGGTCCGATCGCGACCAATCCGCGTCCGGTGACCGGCCAGCGCGATCTGCTGGAGATCATCGCGCTGGCCGCCTGAGCGGCAAGGCGCCCGCGCTGGCCGATGCCAGTCGGCCTGCGCGGGGGCGGGCGCGACTCAGCGGTTGCCGGAAATCGGCTCGCCGAAGTTGACCCACTTCTGCCCATCGAAGCGCGACATCACCACCGTCGACAGCGGGCCGTAGTCGTTGGGCTGGGTGCTGATCAGCAGGCCCGGCAGCGGGCCATCGACTTTCAGGTCCTTGAGGTTGGCCGCAATCTTCAGCAGGTTCTCGCGGGTGAGGTTGTCGCCAGCCTGGCGCAGCACATGCACCATGGTCTGCGCGGCCGCGTAGGCCTGCAGGTTGAGCGGGTCGCCGATGTCGCCGTTCGGGTAGTACTTCCGCATGAAGGCCTTGTAGTTGACGATCGCGGGGTCGTTGTCCCACTGCTTGTCGGTCGGGTCCTTCATGTACTGGGTGGTGATCAGGCCGGTGGCCCGATCCAGGCCAGCGGGCTGCAGCACCGTGCCGATGGTCGTCGACACCGTGGTGATGTACTGAACCGGTTTCCAGCCCGATTCAGCCACACGCCGGATGGCCTGAGCCGCGAACTTGGGCGAGGCGGCATTGATGAGCACATCGGCGCCGGAGGCCTTCAGGCTGAGCACCTGGGTGTCCACCGTGGCGTCGGTCACCTCGTAGGAGATTTCGGCCACGATCATCGACTTGGCCTTGTCGCCGAGGCGCTCGCGCACGCCGCGGACATAGTCCTTGCCGAAGTCGTCGTTCTGGAAAAGGATGCCGATCTTGGCGTTCGGCTTGGTGCGCAGGATGTGTTCGGCGAACACCCGGCCTTCCAGCGGATAGGTGGGCGCCCAGCCCATCGTCCAGGGGAAGTTCTTCGGGTCGTTCCACTTGCCCGCCCCCGTGTTGATGAACAGATGCGGCACCTTCTTCTGGTTCAGGTAGCCGTGGATCGCCGAGTTGGTGGGGGTGCCCACGCTGCCGGTGATCAGCAGCACCTCCTCCTGCTCGACCAGCCGCCGGGTGGCTTCCAGGGTCTTGGCCGGGCTGTAGCCGTCATCGAGGCTGATGATGTTGATCTTGCGGCCGTTGACCCCGCCGTTGTCGTTGACCATCTTGAAATACGCGACCTGCGTGCGCCCAAGCGATCCGTAGGCCGAGGCCGGGCCGCTGTACGGCATGGTCTGGCCGATGCGGATCTCGGTGTCACTGGCCCCGGTGTCGTACTTCTTCTGGGCGAGGGCCGTCCCCGCCAGGGCGAGGCTGGCGCTGGCGGCCAGCAGGGTGAGCAGATGTTTCATGGTGTCTCCTGAGGAAATGCCGGGTCGGCCACTGGGGCCTCGTGGGAGCGTGCAGTCCGGGCCGGGCCGTGTTGCGCGCAGGCGCGATCATGGCAACAATCGGTCATCACTGTCAGGGGTCAGCGAGAAATTCGGAGCCGGATCGCGGCGCTCGCCTCGCCGCCGAACCCGGAGGCGCGCGCCGCCGATGCCCTCCCGTCACTCGTCGACTCCCGCCGCAACCGCGCCCGACCTCGGGCATGATCCCGGGCATGAGCGAATCCCAGTCCATGCCTGTGCCAGGGTCTTTCCTCGCACTCTACGAGCACGCGCGCCATGGCCCGCGTGTGCCCATGCGCGAGATCATCGAGCGACATGAGTTCTGCGAGGATCTTGCCGGCATGATGCGGGAGCCGGCCCGCGCCCTGCTGCACGAGATGGGGATCACCGAGTCCGATGTGCTCGAGCGCTGCCACCGCGGGCTGCTCGACCCCGGCTCGGGGCTGTCGCGGGCCGAAGCCGATTGGGTGGTGCGCCGTCTGGCCGAACTGCTCGCCTGAGCGAGGCTCAGTGGCCGGCCCAGCGGGCGAGCTGCCCGGCGCTGGGCATGCCGTCGACGAACACCGGCGGGTCCCGGTCCGCGCCGAGCAGGGCCACATGCGGCACCAGTCCGCGCCAGCGCGGATTGACCGCGTGGCGCAGCGCGGCCTCGTCGCCGCGCAGCCGGAACAGGCGGTCCGCGCCATGCAGGGTCGACCGCTCGGCCTGGCGTTCTCCATCGATCATCACCACCACGAGCCGGGCCGGCGGCGTCAGGCCGCGGGCGTGTTCGGCCAGGGCGGTGACGATGGCCGGACAGGTGCCGCACCAGCTTGCCGTGAAGACCACGATCGAGGGCCGGGGCAGCGATCGCGTCAGCGAAGGCCAGGCTGCCGGGGTGAGCGGCTCCCAGCGGGCGGCGCCTGCCGGGACGGGGCCGCTGCCAGACACCGGGATGGGTGAATCCGCCGCGCCGCCGCCGGCGGCGAACGCGACCTGGGCCACCGCGGCGAACGCGGCGCAGACCAGCGCCTGCCGCGCGCGCGAGCCGCGCCAATGCCCGGGCAGCAGACGGGCGTGCCGGATGCCCTCGGGGCGCTCTTCAGGGTTGGAGGAGGGTTTCAATCCGGATCTCCCGGGCAGTGCGCCAGACCACCACCCAGCGCTCGCCCAGGCGGGCGAGGCGGGGATGGTCGTTCGGCAGGGGGGTGTCGGCGATCTCGCGCAGGGTGAAGCCCTGCCCGTCATCGGTGGAGATCCAGGCGCGAAGATGCGTGCGGCGACCATCGAAGCTGCGCCAGACCACCGCCACGCGCTCGCCGATGGCCGCGACATCGGCATGCTCGGCCGCGGGGTCGGGCAGGGCGACCGGCATGCCGACGGGCGCGCCCCGGGCATCCAGGCGCCCCAGCCATGCCGACTGCAAGCCGTCGCGCTCCCCGAACCAGACCGCGTGATAGCCGCCGCCTCGCGCGGGCGCCAGGCCGGGTCCGTGATGGGGACAGGCCTGCAGCTGCCAGCGATCCTGGCTGGCTCGAACCGGCGTCGCCGGCAAGGCGTCCTCGCCGTCGGCCCGGGTGCGCAGGAAGGCATGGTCGCGTTCGCTGCCGGGGAACACATGCCGCCACAGCGCCGCCATGCCGTTCTCGCCTTCCGGCAGCAGGGCGATGCGGCAGCACTCGCAACTGTCCGAGGCCACCCGCTGGTCCGGACCGAACCGGTCCGCGCCTCGCTGCCGCACGGCGCGATACACCGACGCGCCGGGCTGGCCGGCGGCGACCTGGTCGCGCTTGTCGATCCACCAGACATGCAGGTTGCCCTGCGGGTCGAAGGCGATCGACTCGAATCGGTGGGCGATCGGTTGGCGGTCCTGATGGACGGTGATCGGCGGGGACCAGCTGCGGCCGCCATCGGTGGACTCGATCAGCCGGACCTCCCCGGTGTAGGGACGCGCCAGCGGCCGGTTGTAGGCGAGCGCCAGCCGGCCTTCCGGCCCGACGGCCAGCTTGGGTCGGCTCTCGCCGTCGGCGGCCACGAGATCCGCGCCGATGTCGGGCAGCACATCGGGCGACCAGCGCCGGCCGAGGTCGGCGGTGCTGCGCACGAACAGCCGGCCGCGATCGTCCAGGCCGGTCACCCAGAGACGACCCTCGGCCGAGCCCGCCGCGCCCATGGCCAGCGCCGCGCGCGCGCGGGCATGGGCATGCTGTGCCGATGCGGGCGCTGCCAGCAGCGCCCACAGCAGGCAGAGCGCCATCAGGACCGACACCCCGAATCGTCGGTGCGTGCCTGGGCTGGCCCTGGCCAGGCGGGTCGTGGCACGGTCAAGCGCTGCGGCGCGCGGCGACCGGCGGCTATCGGTCGGGCTCACCACCGCAGCGCCGCGCCGGCGTAAAGGGTGCGCGGCAGGCCTGGCGAGTAGACCGGCGTGTTCGACGACACCTGCGCGCTGTCGGCGAAACGGCGATCGCCGAGGTTGATGACGCGCAGGAAGGCGGTGATGTCGTTACCCACCGGCCAGGCGAGCCGCGCATGGGCCAGGTTGTGTCCCGGGTAGCGTGGGTAGGCCGACGCGTTGGAGGCCTCCAGCCACCAGCTGCCCAGGTGCACCCATTCCAGCTGGACCAGCGCGCCGGGCTGCGGCGTCCAGGTCAGGCGCGCGCTGGCGATGGTGCGCGGGGCGGCCTCCATCTCCTTGCCGCTGAAGTCGGCGGTGGCCGTCACCCAGTTCACATAGCGATGCCGCGCCACCGAGAAGGCGCCATCGATCCGCAGCGTCGCGGTGACGCGTCCGGCCAGACCGAACTCCACGCCCTGGTGCCGGGTCCTGCCGGCATTGACCGGCACCGAGAGGTTGGTGGCGAGGTCGCGCTGGCTGACCAGGTCGTCGCGCTTGACGAGATCGTAGACCGCCACCGAGCCCTCCAGCCTGCCCACCCGACCGCGCAGGCCGAGCTCGAACTGCTCGGCCTGGATGGGCTTGAGCGCGAGCGCCGCCCGCGCGCGCTGGCTGGCCTCGAGCGCGCTGCCGGCCACCGAGGGGCGAAAGACCTGGCCCTCGGAGGGCGCGCGAAAGCCGGTGGTGTACGAGGCCCAGACGCTGGCCTGCGGCGCGATTGCCCAGGTGGCGCCGAGCTTCGGGCTGAGACGCTCGTAGCTCACCGAGGTGTTGCCGACCTGCCCGTACCAGTTGGCGCTGGCGCCATCCTTCACCGGGGCGTCGCCGAGGTGGTTGTTGATGCGGTAGCCCAGGCGATCCTGCCGAAGGCCCGCGCTCACCCGCATCTGCGGCATCGGTGAAAACTCCAGGTGCAGGTAGGGAGACACCGCCTGAAGGTTCACCGCGTAGTCGAACACCCGCGTGCCGATGCGGTATGCGGTGTAGACCCGGCTCGCGCCGCTGCCGCTCGCGGTGACATCGAGACGGTCTTCCACCCGTGACCCCGGACTGTGCTCCAGGTCCAGGCCGGCGATCAGCCGCGGTCGCCATGCGCCCCCGAAATCGCGCCGCCATCGGGTGGCCAGGCCCCAGGACCGGTTGGCCGATTGCGACAGCGTGGGGTCCGAGCTCAGGCTGAACGAGGCGAGCAGGTCCATGCCGTTGTCGCGCAGGTAGGGCGTGAGGCTGAGTTGTCCGCCGGCCAGCGGCTGGTCCAGGGTGCTCGAGAGCCGCAGCGCGTCGACGGTGCGAAAGGCGATCGGGAAGTTGTTGCGCGTGGGGTTGTCGCGATAGTCGGCGAGCACCAGCGGCGAATTGGCGCCGGTCTGCTGGTCGATGCGCGAGAACGACAGCACGGTGCGCAGCCGTCCGCCCGAGGCGGTGGCGCTGTCCCAGCGAGCGCTGCCGGACTGCCGATCGTAGCCGGTGCGGTCCCGCCAGCCGTCGGTGTGGGTGAGGTTGAGGTCGGCCCGCAGCGCGCCGACACGGCCGGCACCGCCGTCTGCTTCGAGCATGAGGCGCCGCCAGCCGAAGCTGCCGACCTCGGCGTTGACCACCGCGCCGGCGCGCTCGCCCGGAGCCCGTGTGATCAGGTTGACGATGCCGCCGATGGCGTCGGACCCGTAGAGCGCGCTGCCCGGGCCGCGCACCACCTCCACCGAGCCAGCCATCGGCAGGTTCAGCTCGTAGAGCGCGTTGTGGTTGAAGAAGCCGGTGGCGCGGATCGGCAGTCCGTCCTCCAGGAAGAGGTAGAGCGGCGCGGTGGTGAAGGGCTGGCGGATGGCGCTGCTGTGTCCCTCGCCGTTGGTCACCGCGATCGCCACGCCAGGCACCTGGCCGAGCAGCTGCTGGGGGTGGGTGGGCGCGGCCTGACGGACCGCGCGCGGTCCGATCACGCCCACCGCCGCCGGGGTCTCGGCCAGCGGCTGGCTCTCGCGGGTGCCGGTGACGGTGACCGGCGGCAGGCGTTCGTCGATGGGGTCGACAGGGTCGACGGCAGGTCCGGCGCTGCCGGCCTGCGAGGCCTGGGCAGCGGGCAGGCCAAGGGCCAGCAGCAGGCCGAGCGCATGTCGCCCGGCGAGGTTGAAACAGTTCATGACGAAGGTCCGATCGCAGCGGGGGCGCGGCGAGCCCTGGAGCCCGCGCGCCCGGGGCCATCCCGGGCGTGGCGACGCCGGGAATGGCATGCGGCTCACGCCGGCGACGCGCGCGCCGCGAGCGTGGTCGATCAGGACCGGGTGGGCGGACCTCGGGAGCGGACGGCAGCCCAGATGAAGAGCGGCCGAGCCGTGCGCAGGAAGCGCTGCGGAACCGTGTGACTCAGGCCGCTGACGAAGGCACTTGCGGCGGTCTGCTCGGGGAGGGCCGGAATGCCGCCCGGACCGGCGCACAGCGGGCAGCGCACCTCGCCGCTGTCGGCGCCGCCATCGGCCAGCGCATCAAGCCGGCTGGCCACCGAGGAGAGCGGGTTGTGCACCGAACAGATCACCAGCCAGGGCGACTGCGCGGTGCGCACCGCGGCCCAGCCGGCGGACATCGCGGGCAGCAGCGCGGCGAGCAGCAGCGCGGCGGCGGCAAAGGCGGCGATCGATCGGCGGCGGCGATGACCCATGGCGCCGCGAGCTTATCAAACCCCGGGCTTGCGCCCGTGCCGGCCCGGCTCGGCGGGCGTCAGGCGCCGGCCTGTGCCGAATCCGGCGCCCGGCGTCCGGCCACGCCCTGCGCCGCTGCTACCATCGACGGCTGATCCTCCACTCCCAGGGAACCCTCACCATGTCCGAAGCCCTCATCATCGACGCCTGCCGCACGCCGCGCGGCATCGGCAAACTCGGCAAGGGTGCGCTCGCCGAAATGCACCCGCAGCACCTTGCCGCGGCGGTGCTCAAGGCGCTGGCCGAGCGCAACCAGATCAACACCGCCGAAGTCGACGACATCATCTGGGGCACCAGCGCGCAGCGCGGCGGCCAGGGCGGTGACCTCGGCCGCATGGCCGCGCTCGACGCCGGCTACGACATGCGTTCCAGCGGCGTCACGCTCGACCGCTTCTGTGGCTCGGGCATCACCTCGGTCAACCTGGCCGCAGCCACCATCATGTCCGGCATGGAAGACCTGGTCATCGCCGGCGGCACCGAGATGATGTCCATGACCGGCCGGCGCAGCAGCGAAGACGGCCCCACCCTGATGGACGCCGGCAACCTGCGCCTGCGCGCCAGCCACCCGCAGTCCCATCAGGGCGTGTGCGCCGACGCCATCGCCACCCTCGAGGGCATCACCCGCAGCGATGTCGATGCCCTCGCCGTCGAAAGCCAGAAGCGCGCCGCGCAGGCGATCGCCCATGGCCACTTCGACCGCAGCCTCATCAAGGTCTTCAAGGCCGACGGCTCGCTCGCGCTCGACCACGAGGAATTCCCGCGGCCGCAGACCACGCTCGAGGGCCTGGCCCAGCTCAAGCCCGCGTTCGCCACCATGGCCGATGTGCCCCTGGACGACAAGGGCACCACCTATCGCAGCCTAATCCTGCAGAAGTACCCCGATCTCAAGATCGAGCACATCCATCACGCCGGCAATTCCTCGGGCGTGGTCGATGGCGCCGCTGCCCTGCTGCTGGCCTCGCCGCGCTATGCCGCCGCCAAGGGCCTGAAGGCCCGCGCGCGGGTGGTCGCCGTGGCCAACATGGGTGACTCGCCCACGCTGATGCTCAACGCGCCGGTGCCGGCGGCCCGCAAGGTGCTGGCCAAGGCCGGCCTCACGGTGGATGACATCGATCTCTGGGAGATCAACGAGGCCTTCGCGGTGGTCGCCGAGAAGTTCATCCGCGACCTCAAGCTCGATCGCAGCAAGGTGAATGTGAACGGCGGCGCGATGGCGCTGGGTCATCCCATCGGCGCCACCGGCTCGATCCTGATCGGCACGCTGCTCGACGAACTCGAGCGTCGCGATCTGCGTCGCGGGCTGGTCACCATGTGCGCGGCCGGCGGCATGGCGCCGGCCATCATCATCGAGCGGGTCTGATTCGCGCGGCGGGCCCCGGGCCGAAGGCCCGCTCGGCCCGCATCGCCAGCCCGGCCACCACGCTGCCGTAGGCGTCGCCCATCACCATCGGCACGCCTGGCAGCAGACGGCGCACGGCATCCTGCAGAACCGTCGCGCGGGCCGATCCCCCGGTCAGATAGACCACCTCCGGGCGGGCGCCTGCCTGGGCAAGCACCTCGGTGATCAGGCGTTCCAGCGCCAGTCGCAGCGGCTCGAGCGCCCGGCCCAGCCGCTCGGCGCCGACCCTCGTGCTGAGCCCCGCCTCGATGCGCTCGAGCGCGACGACGGTCTGCGTGGCCGCGCTCTCCGAGAGGGCGAGCTTGGCCGCCTCGGCGCGCGTCACCAGCCACAGGGTCTGGCCGGTCTCGCGCAGGGTTTCCAGGCGCCGCACCTGGCGCGCCACCGTCTCGTCGCAGCGCCGGCAGGTGGCGGCGATCGCCGCGCCAGCGCGCTGGAATGCCGTCTGGGCAGGCACGCTGAAGACATCGACCGCCTCGCTGTAGGGCTGGGGCGGCACCGGCAGGCCGGAGCGCTCGTGAAGCCCCAGGCCGAGGGCCGGCATCAGGCCCGCAAAGGCCAGCGCGGTGTCGGCGTCGTTGCCGCCCACCCGATCGCCCACCGAGGCGAGGATGTCGTCGGCACGATCAACCGGCTGCGATCGCGCGGATGCCTCGCCGGCGGCCGCAGGACCGAGCAGGGCCACGGTGCAGTCGGTGGTCCCGCCCCCGATGTCCACGATCAGCGCCACCTGGCGGCGCTGCAGGCTGCGCTCGAAATCCAGCGCGGCGGCCACCGGTTCGAACTCGAAGAGGATCTCCTGCCAGCCCGCGTCCCGGGCAGCCGCCTCGAGCAGCGACAAGGCGCGGCTGTTGGCGAGTTGCGGATCGCGGCCGGTGCCGTTGCCGAAATTCACCGGCCGGCCGAAGCAGGCCTGCGTGATCGGGCGTCCGGCCGCCTCGCTCGCGCATTCCCGCAGGTGGGCCAGCATCAGGCTGACGATCCGCTGGAATCGGGCGCGATGGACCGGATCGATGTCGGCGGCCAGAAACGACTTGGGCGAGCGGAAGAAGAAGCCGTCGGGATCGTCCTGGGCCGCGGCCAGGGCTGCTCTGCCGAAGCGGGCTCGGGCGCCCAGTGCGAGCGCGTCGGCGAGACTCTGTCGTTGCATGGCCTCGTAGGCGTCCAGCGGCGTGTCCACCAGGCTGGCCGCCGGAGGAGGCATGCGGGGCACCTGCACCACCGAGGGCAGGGTGGCGTCATCGCCCTCCAGCGCGATCGGCCGCGGGCCCTGCGGCCCGGCAAAGGCCACCAGGCAGTTCGAGGTGCCGAAGTCGACGCCGACCCGGTGCGCGCCCTCGGATGACTGGCGCGCTCGCGTCACGCCGGGTCAGGCGTCCAGGGGCAGGCGGCTGCGGGGGTTGGCCGTGATGCGCGCCAGACCGACCGATGCGCCGTTGGCGCAGTACTGGGCACCGAAGTCGCGCAGCTCGCGCAGCAGTTGGTGCGACGAAGGGCTGAGCTTCTTGGAGTGCTTGTTGGCGAGGTTGTCGGCGAGGCTGAAGACCCGGGCGTTGAGCGTGTCGCGCGCGAGTTCGTCGAGTCGGCGCGCGGTGCCATCCGCGTCGTCCTTCAGCAGCCGGGCCATGGCGTCGTTGATCTGGTAGCTGATCTGGCTGTGTTCCTGCACCACGATATCGATCATGTCCCGCATGTGGCCCAGCGAGGCCGACAGCAGATCGACTGCGGTCTTCGAGATGGCATGCCGGCGCGCGCAGCGCCGGGTCCAGCCCGCCGCGTCAGGCGGCCTGATGCCCGCGCTGTCGAGCCGGCTCATCAGGATCAGCAGGCTGGACACCGTCTCGAAGTCGGCCGCGGGGCTGCTGACGATGTCATCCAGGGCGCGAAGGCCCTCCTCGGCGCGATTGCGTTCGCCGTTGAGCGCGCGCAGGCAGACATCGCTGATGCGCACCATGGACTTGTAGCGGAAGTTGTCGGGCGCCTTGTCGCTCGCCATGGCCAGCACGCCCGCGTAGCGTTCCGCGTCCCGGACCAGCTGCGGGTTGCTCGCGGCCTTGGTGGCGGTGAGGAACAGCAGCAACATGACCGTCTGTGCGTCGAAGTCCCGGTTGCCCTGGCTCAGCTTGTAGGCCTTGGCGAGCATGGTCTCGGCCTCGTCGGGGTCGCCCACCAGGAAGGCGAGCGAGCCGAGCTTCTGCAGCCGCATGATATTGGAGGGCGTGGCCTCGACGGCGCGGCGCAGGGTGTCGAGCGCGCGTCCGAGATCGCCTTCCTCGAAGTAGACCCGCGCCAGCATGTCGTAGGCGTCGACATACGCGCTCGATTCGCTGACCAGGGTCTCGAGCGATCCGCGGGCGCGCTCGGTGTCGCTCTCGGTGAGCGCCACCTGGGCCACGCCGAGCTTTGCCCAGGGCAGGGCCTTCGCCTCGAGCACCATGTCGTACATCTGCTGCGCCTCCTTGTGGCGCTTCAGATGCATGCTCAGCTCGGCGCCGATGC
>JAGWVN010000117.1 GCA_018970865.1 Betaproteobacteria bacterium | reverse complement strand
ACAGGAGCGTCCATGACCCCCATCCCCACCCCCAGCGTCGCCCCCGAGGCCGCCCCCGGCGGCCGTCGACCGGTCCGCGCCCCGGCGCGCCTGCCCGCCCGGGCGCAGTCCTGCCAGGCCGCGCTCGCCCTCGGCGGCCTGCTCGCGGGGGCCGCCGCCCAGGCCGGCCCGATCCTGCCGCCGCCGGGCACGGCTTCCCAGCGATTCGACGATTTCTACCTCTACTCGACCCGGGTGCTCGACTACCTGCAGCCGGCGGTGGGCTGGAGCGCCCACGCCGGCACCGGCCAGCTCGATGTGATCATCACCACCCGATCCTCGGGCCAGACCAATGCCGGCGCGACGCTCGCGCCCTACGCCATGCCCGATCCGGTCACCAACCGCAACATCGCCGCGATCGACGACCACTGGGGCGAGTCGCCGGGCATGCGGGTGGCCGACCTCTATCGCTATCTGCGGCAGAACTTCAGTGCGAATGTCCCCACCTTCGCCTTCGACATGAACGAGACCGGCGGCAACCCCGACCTGCGCCTCGGCCTGAGGGTGGACATCGTCGACGGGCCGGGCGGCGCGGTGCTGCACACCTGGGCGATGGACGGGCTGGAGAACACCGCCTCGCTGACCGACAGCGGCGTCTACGACCCCGATGCGCTGGTCACCCTGCCGGGCATCGCCTGCGCGCCCGGCGGCAGCCCCTGCTTCGACAACAATGTCGGCTCCGGCAAGTTCGATTTCCTGCTGTTCGCCCCCGAGATGAACCTCGGGCCCTGGGCTGACGGCGACAACCTGCTGCGGGTGGCCTGGCAGCTGCGCGATGTGGACGACGGCGGCGAAGAGATCACCATCGCCGGCCGCTTCTCGCCCGACCCGCCCAATGGCACCGACAGCCCGGTGCCGCTGCCCGCTACCCTGGCGCTGGGGGTGATCGGGGCGCTGGCGCGCGGCGCAGGCCGAGCAGCGCGAGCGCGCCGCCCATGATCAGCTGCGGCAGGACCACCCAGCCGGTGTAGATCAGCGACGCGGCCAGCGCCGGCTCGGGGGCCACGCCCACCAGCGCCAGGCCGATCTGGAAGGCGAGCTGGGTGGTGCCGAGCTGCGCCGGCGCCGAGGGCAGCGTGAGCCCCAGCACCATCAGCGCGAACACCGCCAGGGCCGCGCTGGCGGGAATGCGCAGCCCCACGGCCGCCGCGCTGGTGGCCACCGCCGCGGCGATGGCCAGCCATTGCAGCAGCGACAGCGCCAGGCTGGCGGCCGCGGTGCGCGGGCTGATCAGGCCGAGCAGACCGTCGCGCCAGCCGCGGGTCTGGGCGAGCAGCCAGCCGGGCAGCCGGAGCCCTGTCTGCGCGGGGCTGTCGCCTGCGCCGCGGCGGCGGGCCAGCCGCCACCCCAGGGCCAGCCCGAGCAGCACCACGGCCAGCCCCACCCCGCCGATGCCGGCCAGGCGCGAGGACACCCGCGGATCGAGCCCGATGGCCAGCGCGCTGAGCAGGGCCAGCGCGGCGAAGTCGAACACCCGCTCCACCGCGATCGAGGCCAGCGCCGCGCCGGCGCTCGCCGGGCTGGCTCGGCCGACCAGGCTGGCGCGCAGCAGCTCGCCGCTGTGCGCCACCACCAGATTGGCCGCGCCGCCCGCCCAGACCGCGCGGTGCACCAGCGCGGCCGGCACCGGCGCGACCGGCCGCAGCAGCAGCGCCCAGCGCCAGGCCTTCAGGCCCATGTAGGCCGCGCCCGCCCCCGCGGTGGCAGCCACCCAGCGCGGATCGGCGCTGCCGGCCGCCGCCAGGATCGGGCCGGGCGAGGCATCGCGCAGCGCCAGCCACAGCCAGAACGCGCCGAGCGCCAGGCCGGCGGCCATCCATCCGTATCGCTGCTTCACCGAGCGGTGTTCCCGAGGGGCGGCCCGCAGGGGCCGGGCCGGCGGCGCCGGCGGACGAGGGTTCGGCGCGAACCCTAGCACGCGGCGCCGGCGCGCCCGCTCAGTACTCGTTCATCGTCGAGCCGAGCACATTCACGCCCGCCGTGGCGAAGTCGCCCGACAGGCGCGCCAGCTCGGGCACCCGGGTGTGGTGCTTGCGCGCAAGCAGCAGCGCCGCGCCGGCGCGCACCGCCACCCCGTGGACATCGGAGGCGGTCTGCGCGGCGGGCGTGTCGATCAGGATCACGCCGAAGTGCTGCGACAGTTCCGTGAGCAGTCGGCGGAAGGCATTACCGGCGAGCAGTTCCTGCGGGTTGGGCGGCGCCGCGCCGGCGGGCAGCACCGACAGGCCGGGCAGGTCCTGGATGCGCCGCACCTGGCTCAGACCGGCCCGGCCGGCGAGCACGCCCGACAGGCCCATGCGCTCGCGCAGGCGGAAGAAGTGGTGCTGGCGCGGATCGCGCAGGTTGGCGTCGATCAGCAGGGTGCGCTCGCCGAGCTGCGAGAACGCCACCGCGAGGTTGGCGCAGACGAAGCTCTTGCCGTCGCCGGGGTCGACGCTGGCCAGCGCCATCGCCCGTTCATGCGGCGAGCCGGTGAACCAGCGCTGCGCGAGCTGGCCGCGCAGCGCCCGCATCGCCTCCGCGAAGGGCGTGCCGGGCTCGCGGGCCGACACCAGCACCTCGGGCAGGCGCTCGCGCTGATGGGCCAGACCGGCGTGATAGCTGAACTGGCGGGCCAGCGCGGCATCGATCGCCTGCTGCGAGACGAACTTCAGCTTCACCGCGAGTTCGCCGAAGCGGCCGCGTCGCCGCTTCTGCGCGATCAGCACCTGCTCGAGCTGGGCCTGGGTGAGATGTCCTTCCTGCACCAGCAGGGCGCCGATCGCCTCCGAGGCGCTCTCGACCTCGTCGACGACCTCCGGTTCGGGCTGATGGGCGAGCGCGGCTCTCATGCCGTCCCCGCCGAGCGGCCGAGCGCGCGCAATCCGCCGGGCGCCACCCGGGTGAGCACCGGCAGGTCGGGCGCGACCGGCGCCGCGGCCTCCACCAGCGGCCGGCTGCGCTGCGAGCCGGCCTCGCACAGCGCGCCCAGCACCGGCACGCCGGCCGCACGCGCGAGATCGAGACTGTCGCGCACCGGCTGCTGGATGCGCTCGGCCAGCAGCACCGCCAGCAGCCCCACGGCCAGGCCGGCGCTCACGCCGATCAGCGCCAGCAGCCAGGTGGCCGGCCGCGAGGGGGCCTCGGGCGGCTGGGCCGGGCTGAGCAGGCTCAGACGGGGCCGGGCGGGCGCGCTTGCGTGACCACCCGCCAGACGGCCCGGCAGGGTCTCGAGCGCGCGCTGCGCCTGCTCCAGGCTGCGCTGCAGTTCGGCAATCTGCTCGCGATGGCGCGCGGCCTGGGCCGCCGCCTCGCCCCGCGCGCCGTCAACCGTCGCCGTGCGGGTCGCGCCGGGCTCGCTGCCGGCCTCGGGCTCGCGATGCAGCCGGGCAAGCCGCTCGCGGACCTCGGCCAGCCGGCGCTTGGGCTCGGCGATCGCCTCGGCGCCGCCGGAGGCCGGCGCGGCCGCGAGGCTGGCGCCCAGCGCGCTCACCACGGCATTGGCCGCGCGCGCGGCCAGTTGGGGATCGCCGGCCTCCACGCCCAGGCGCAGCACCGGCGCCTCGCTGGCGTCGACCCGCAGGCCGTTGCGCAGCCAGCGCACCCGTGGCGATTCCACCGCGCCGCGATCGCCTGTGGCATCGAGCTCGGCCGCGGCGCGAGCCAGCACGGCGTCGCTGGCGGCCAGGCCGGCCACCAGCCCGGCCTGCGCGGCCGCGCTGCCGTGACCGCTCTCGCGGACTGGCGGCTCCACCAGCAGGCTGGCAGTGGCGGTGTACCGGGGGGGCGCTGCCAGGGGCAGGGAGATGGTGGCAGCGCAGACCAGGACGGTGGTCAGGCCCAGAAGGCGGAGTCGGCTGCCCAGCACATTCAACAGGCGTCGAACAATCATCGGACGGGGATCCAGGCAGCAATCCGGGGAGAGCGGAGCCGGAAGGTTGGCATGTCCGCCCGGCGCCCGGGAATGAAATAGTGCACGGCCGACGCCGATGCCCCGGCCGCTTTCGGCCGGGGGCGCTGCGTTATCCTCGCGGCTCGCCAGCGAGGGGAAACATGTCGAGCATTCAGGCAGTGATCTGGGATTTCGGGGGCGTCATCTCCTCCAGCCCCTTCGAGGCCTTCGCCCGCTTCGAGGCCGAGCGCGGCCTGCCGGCCAACTTCCTGCGCACGGTCAACGCCACCAACCCGCACGACAATGCCTGGGCCAGGCTCGAGCGCAGCGAGTTCGACCACCATGCCTTCGATGCCGCGTTCGCGCAGGAAAGCCGCGCCCTCGGCCACGAGGTGCGCGGCCGGGATGTGCTGCCCCTGCTCTCCGGCCAGATCCGCCCCGAGATGGTCGAGGCCCTGCGCCGCATCGGCCAGCGCCTGAAGACCGGCTGCATCACCAACAACTTCACCGCGATGGGCGCCAGCCCCATGGGCAGCCTCTACAAGGGCGAGATCATGGCGCTGTTCCACCATGTCATCGAGAGCGCCAAGACCGGCCTGCGCAAGCCCGATCCGCGCATCTACCTGATGATGACCGAGGCGCTCGGCGTCGAGCCGGCCGCCTGCGTGTTCCTCGATGACCTCGGCATCAACCTCAAGCCGGCGCGCGAACTCGGCATGCGCACCATCAAGGTCGGCGAGGCGCGCCCGGCCCTGCTCGAACTCCAGACCCTGGTCGGATTCCCCCTTCTCGACTGAGGGCTCTGCGAGCCGCGCGGACCGCTGTCCGAGACGGTCCGGCCGCGGGCGACGAGGCCGGGTTCCGCGCGAACGACACGCGCGGATGACCGCGTTGATTGACGAATCCTGACATCACTGTCAGATTCATCCGGACAATCACAACAGCATCCGCAGGAGACAGGTTTGGGCCCGCAGATCATCCGCCGGCTGATCATCTCGTTGCCCGCGCTCGTCGGCGTGCTGTTCCTGTGTTTCTGCCTGCTGCAGGTGGTGCCCACCGATCCGGCGCGCATCATCGCCGGCCCCGACGCCAAGCCCGAGGAAGTCGCGGCGGTGCGCGAGGAGCTCGGCCTCGACCGCCCGATCATCGTCCAGTTCGTCGAATACATCACCCGGGTCGCCCGCGGTGATCTCGGCCGCTCGATCATCTCGAACAAGGAGGTGCTCGAGGAACTCGCCGAGACCATCGGCCCCACCGCCGAACTCATGATTGGCGCGATGCTGCTGGCGGTGCCCATCGGCCTGCTGCTCGGCACGCTCGCGGCGGTGCGTCGCGGCAGCCTGCTCGACCGCTTCATCATGGCGATCTCGGTGGCCGGTGTATCGATGCCGGTGTTCTTCATTGGCCTGCTGCTGATCCAGTATGTGGGTTTCCAGTGGGACCTGCTGCCCTTCACCGGCCGCATCGGGCCGGTGTGGGCCGGCGGGCTGCCGGCGCTTTTGCTGCCCGCGCTCACCCTGGGCAGCGTCCTCATCGGCCCGATTGCCCGCATCACCCGCACCGCGGTGCTCGAGGTGCTCGGTGCCGACTTCGTCCGCACCGCGCGCGCCAAGGGCCTCACCGAGCGGGTGGTCATCATCCACCACGCGCTGCGCAATGCGCTGATCCCGGTGGTCACGCTCATCGGCCTGCAGGCGGCCTTCCTGCTCGGCGGCGCGGTGGTGACCGAGACCATGTTCTCGTGGCCGGGCGTGGGCCGCCTGGCAGTGGGCGCGATCATCTCCAGCGATTTCCCCACCGCGCAGGGCGCGATCATGATCCTGGCCATGGCCTTCCTGCTCATCAACCTGCTGGTCGATGTGCTGTATGTCTACCTCGATCCGCGGGTGGCCCGGTCATGAGCGGCGCGATGGCCTCGCCGGGCGCTGTGGCCGGCCTGGAGGGCCGCGCGGGCGTGGTCGCCCGCCTCGCCCGCGACCGCGTGGCGCTGGTGGCGGCGGTGGTCCTGGCCGCGCTGGTGCTGGCGGCGATCGCCGCGCCGCTGATCGCGCCCTACGACCCCTACTACACCGACCTGGCCAAGACCATGGCGCCGCCCGATGCCGACCACTGGTTCGGCACCGACAACACCGGGCGTGACATCCTCAGCCGGGTGCTCTACGGCACCCGCAACACCCTGATGATGGGTCTGGCCGGCGTGCTGATCGGCGGCCTGATCGGCGCGGCGCTGGGCATCGTGGCGGCGTTCTACCGCCGGCTCGACCCGTGGATCATGCGCCTGGTGGACATCATGCTCGCCTTCCCGGCCATCCTGATCGGTCTGGCGGTGGCCGCGATCTTCGGTGCCGGTCTCACCGCGGTGATCGTCGCCCTGGTGGTGTCCACGGTGCCTGATGTGGCGCGGGTCTCGCGCGGCTCGGCCATCGGCATCATGGGACAGGAATTCATGGAGGCCGGCCGTGCGGTGGGCGTGTCCAACCGCACCCTGATCCTGCGCTACCTCACCCTGAACTGCATCTCCACCATCTCGGTGTTCCTCACCCTGCGCTTCGGCCAGGTGATCCTGGTGGGCTCGGCGCTGGGCTTCCTTGGCATGGGCGCGCAGCCCCCGGAGGCCGAACTCGGCATGATGGCCGCCCAGGGCCGCGACTTCCTGCTGATGGCGCCGCACATTGCCACCATCCCCAGCCTGTTCATCTTCGTGATCGTGCTGGCGGCCAACCTGCTCGGCGATGCCGTGCGCGATGTGCTCGATCCCCGGCTGCAGCAGTGATGTTTCCGCGCAGCACCTTCCGACAAGAATCGACCCCGACACGCAGGAGACCATGATGAAGCAGTTCCTCCGGGCGGCCGCACTGACCCTGGCCGCGGCGCTCGCCCCGGCCGCGCAGGCCCAGACCCTGAACATGATGAAGTCGCTGGACGCGCCGCATTACGACGGCCATCGCACCACCTGGTCGCCCACCTCCGACATCGTCAACATGATCCAGGACACCCTGGTAGCCCTCGACTGGGACGGCAAGACCGCCATCCCGCTGCTGGCGAAGTCCTGGACGGTCAGCCCAGACGGCAGGACCTACACCTTCAAGCTGCGCGACGATGTCCAGTTCTGCAGCGGCAAGAAGTTCACCGCCGCCGATGTGGTCTACAGCTTCAACCGGCAGCGCGAAGTCAAGGGTCCGATGCTCTGGCGTGCCGGCAAGATCAAGTCACTGACCGCGCCCGACCCCCACACCGTGGTCTATGAACTGAGCGAGCCGTACTCCGACCTGCTGGTGCAGCTCACCATGTTCAACAACGCCATCCACAACAAGGAGAGCGTCGACGCGCTGGGCAAGGACTACGGCATCAAGGGCGTGGACGGCACCGGGCCGTGGTGCTTCGTGTCCTGGCAGCCGCGCACCGAGGTCGTGCTCAAGCGCCATGATGCGTACAAGTGGGGCCCCTCGATGTACAAGAACCCGGGCCCGGTGAAGTTCGAGCGGCTGTCGATCAAGACCGTGCCCGAGGATTCCAGCCGCCTGGCGGCCATGCTCGGCGGGCGCTTCGACATCACCACCCACTTCCCCACCCAGTTCATCGAACAGGCGAAGAAATCGCCGATGCTCAACGTGGAGGAGGCCAAGCCCAACTTCCAGCTGATGTACTACGGCTTCAAGTCCGACCGGCCGCTGGTCAATGACAAGCGGGTGCGCGAGGCGATGAGCATCGCCATCAACCGTGCCGAACTGACCAAGGCGGTCATGCTCGGTCAGGCCGACCCGGCGTACACCTATGTCGATGCGAACGCCCTCGACTTCGCCCCGGCGACCAAGGGCATCGTCAAGGAGGATGTGGCGCGCGCCAACAAGCTGCTCGACGAGGCCGGCTGGAACAAGCGCGGCCCTGACGGCATCCGCATGAAGGACGGCGTGCGGCTTGCGCCCATCGTGTACATCCCGCAGGTGTCGTACTTCCCGCGCATGACCGAGGCCATCCAGGGCTACATGCGCAAGATCGGCGTCGACTGGCGGATCACCGCGCTCGACTCCACCATCATGCCGGCCAAGCTGAGCGCGCAGGACTTCGATATCTGGACAGTGACTTACCCGTACCTGTCGGCTGGCGAAATGATGAACTTCTACTTCGATTCGGCGCAGATGCCGGTGCCCAACCGCATGAACTACAAGGACGCGCAGGTCGACGAGTGGATGCGTCAGGGCCGCATCGCCACCAACGAGGCCGACCGTGCCAAGGCGCACGCCCAGATCCAGGAGAAGGTGATGAAGGAGCATCTCTGGATCCCGGTGATGAACGTCAAGATGTACCAGACCACCAACAAGAAGCTGAAGGGCGCCCGCGCCCACATGCTCTACCAGTACACCTTCTACAAGGGCCTGGACGTCTCGCCGTGACCGGCACGCCCGTTCCTGCCGCAGGGTCGGCCGGCGATGCCGGCGGGCCGCTGCTCGAGGTGCGTGGCCTGCGCACCTGGTTCCAGACCGACCGCGGCCTGTTCCGCGCCGTCGACGGCATCAGCTTCGATGTCGGTCGCGGCCGTACCGTGGGCCTGGTGGGCGAGTCGGGCTGCGGCAAGAGCGTCACCTCGCTCTCGCTGATGGGCCTGGTGGCCTCGCCCCCGGGCACGGTCAGCGCCGAGGCGATCCGCTTCGAGGGTGACGATCTGCTCGGCATGTCGCCGCAGGCCCGTCGGCTGCTGCGCGGCGGGCGCATGTCGATGATCTTCCAGGAGCCCATGACCTCGCTGAACCCGGTGCACAGCATCGGGCGGCAGATCGTCGAGGCCATTCGCGCCCACACCAGCCTGAGCCCGGAGCAGGCCCGTGCCCGTGCCATCGAGGTGCTCGAGCTGGTGCGCATCCCCTCGGCCGCGCAGCGCTTCGACGACTTCCCGCACCATCTTTCGGGCGGCATGCGCCAGCGGGTGATGATCGCCATGGCGCTGGCCTGCGAGCCGGCGCTGCTGATCGCCGACGAGCCCACCACCGCGCTCGATGTCACCATCCAGGCGCAGATCCTCGAGCTGCTGCGCGATCTGCAGCAACGCCTGGGCATGGCCATCCTGATCATCACCCACGATCTCGGCGTGATCGCCGAGCTCGCCGACGAGGTGATCGTGATGTACGCCGGCAAGATCGTCGAGAGCGCGCCGGTCGATGCGCTGTTCCGCGATCCGCAGCACCCCTACACCATCGGCCTGCTTGGCTCGATCCCGCGGCTTGATGTCGACCGCGAGCGGCTCTCCACCATCGAGGGCACGGTGCCCAGCCCGGCCAATCAGCCGGCCGGCTGCCGCTTCGCGCCGCGCTGCCCCTTCGCCGATGCCCGGTGCCACGCCGAGGAGCCGCCGCTGCGGGCCCTGGGCGAGGCCCACCAGGTGGCCTGCTGGAAGGCGCCGGTCGAGGCGCTTGCCGACGCGGCCGTGGCCGGCGCGAAGGCCTGACGAGCCCAACCATGAGCGAACCGATCCTGTCAGTGCGCGGTCTGGTCAAGCACTTCCCGGTGCGCCGCGGCGTGGTGGTCAGCCGCACCGTGGGCCAGGTGCGGGCCGTGGATGATGTGAGTTTCGACATCGCCCGCGGCGAAACCCTCGCGCTGGTCGGCGAGTCGGGCTGCGGCAAGTCCACCACCGGGCGGCTCATCCTGCGGCTCATCGACCCCACCGGCGGCTCGGTGCGCTTCAAGGGCGAGGAGATCGCCGGCCTGCCCGCCGACCGCATGCGCCAGATGCGTCGGCACCTGCAGATCATCTTCCAGGACCCGTACGCCTCGCTCAATCCCCGCATGACCGTGGGAGACATCATCGCCGAGCCGATGCAGGTGCACGGCATCGGCACCGAGACCGAGCGGGTGGAGCGGGTGCGCGAGCTGCTCGCCACCGTGGGCCTGCTGCCCGAGCATGCGCGGCGCTATCCGCACCAGTTCTCGGGCGGCCAGCGCCAGCGCATCGGCATCGCGCGCGCGCTGGCGGTCAACCCCGATCTCATCGTCTGCGACGAGCCGGTGTCGGCGCTCGATGTCTCCATCCAGGCGCAGGTGGTCAACCTGCTGCAGAACCTGCAGAAGCGCCTGGGGCTGTCGTACCTGTTCATCGCGCACGACCTCGCGGTGGTCAAGCACATCAGCGACCGCGTGGCGGTGATGTACCTCGGCAAGCTGGTCGAGATCACCGACAAGCGCACCCTCTACCGCACCCCGCTGCATCCCTACACCCAGGCGCTGCTCTCGGCCATCCCGGTGCCCGACCCCGGCGCGCAGCGCCAGCGCATCATCCTTGCCGGCGATGTGCCCAGCGCCATGAAGCCGCCGCCGGGCTGCCGCTTCCACACCCGCTGTCCGCATGCCCAGCCGCGCTGCCGCGAGGAGGAGCCGGCGCTGCGCGAGGCCGCGCCCGGCCATCGCGTGGCCTGCCACTTTGCCGAGACCCTGCCGCGCCCGGTGGTGGCCGGGGCCGGCCAGGCGCCCGATCTCGGCCGGTTCCCGGCCCGGCTGGCCGCGTTCGAGCGCGCGGCGATGGCCAAGCCGGGCGGCTGACGGACACCGCTGCGCGGATCGCGCGGTATGCTCGCGCGATGACCGACATCCGCTACGACATGCACGGCCCGGTGTGCCTGATCACCATCGACCGGCCGCACAAGATGAACTCGCTGGACTTCGAGGCCAACGACCGGCTGGTGGAGGCCTGGCGCCGCTTCGATGCCGATGAGAACGCCCGCGTGGCGGTGATCACCGGCGCCGGCGACAAGGCCTTCTGCGCCGGCGCCGACCTGAAGACCTACACCATGAACTTCGCGCGCCGGCCGGCGCCGGAGTTCCGCAGCCGCTTCACCAACGGTCCGGGCTTTGGCGGCATCACCCGCAACCTGGACATCTTCAAGCCCATCGTGGCCGCGATCAACGGCTTCGCGATCTCGGGCGGCTTCGAGCTGGCCCTGGCCTGCGACATCCGCTTCTGCTCGCCCAATGCCGAGTTCGCGCTGCAGGACGCGAAGTGGGGCTTCCACGCCTGCGATGGCGGGCTGATCCGCCTGCCGCAGATCGTCGGCATGGGCCACGCCATGGAGATCATCCTGTCGGGCGAGCGGGTCGATGCCGAGCATGCGTACCGCATCGGGCTGGTCAACCGGGTGATCCCGCAGGAGCGGCTGCTCCAGGCCACCCTCGACTACGCGCAGATGCTGGCCAGCCGCTCGCCGCTGTCGCAGCGCTTCGCCAAGGAGGTGGTCAAGCGCTCGGTGGGCATGCACATGGACGAGGCGCTGCGCCTGGAATCGCGCTCCTTCCACGATGTGGGCATGAGCGAGGATCTCGCCGAGGGCACCACTGCCTTTCGCGAGCGCCGCGACGCCCGGTTCACCGGCCGCTGAGGCGCTTCG
>JAGWVN010000016.1 GCA_018970865.1 Betaproteobacteria bacterium | reverse complement strand
CGATCGCGCCCGCGGCGCGGCCACCCGGCGGTCAGGTGGTCGAGCGGCCGGTGCGGGATCCGGCCCGGGAAGACCCCCCGGCGGCGGCCCTGATCCAGGCCCCCCCCAGCGCGCGCGATCGCAGCTTCCGCTTCTGATCCGCCCGGGCGCGGCTGCGCCGGCCCCGGCCCTCGAAGGCGCCGGCGCGCCTCAGCCCGCCGAGCCTGCCGGCAGGGTGTACTGCTGATAATCGGGTTCGAGCGCCAGCCGCATCGAGACCAGGAACCGCCCCACGCAGACATAGAAGCTTGCCGTGAGCGTGAGCTCGACGATGCCGGCGTGATCGAAATGCGGGGCGAGCGCGGCCAGGCACTCGGGGCTGGCGCCCGGACCGCGGGTGACCTCCTCGGCCAGTCGCAGCACGGCCCGCTCTTCGTCGCTGAACAGCGACGAGTCACGCCAGCCGGCGATGGCGTCGATCTTGGCCTGTGGCACGCCGGCGGCCAGGGCCATGGGCACATGGTGCGCCCATTCATAGGCCACCGCGCCCACCTGCGCGCCGCGCAGGATCAGCAGTTCACGGATGGCGCGGGGCGTGCGCGCGTTCAGGCGCAGCGGCCAGGCGAAGTCGATCCAGGCACGCAGCATGGCCGGCGAGTTGCCCATCACGCGATAGAGATCGGGCACCTCGATGCCGCGACCGCGCACCTCGGCGAAGATGGCCTGGAGGGCGGGGTCCTCGGGCTGCAGAGGCACCATGGGGACGGCTGTCATCGGAACACTCCTGAAAGGGGCCGGCGCATGGTCTGCGCTGGCCGTTGCGGCGAGAAGCCGGCGCGTCAGCCGCGCAGGCCGTTGCTGGGAGGGACGGCAAGTCGGCCCGAGCCGGCGGTGGCGCCGGCGTCCACCGGCAGGACGATGCCGGTGACCCAGCGGGCCTCATCGCTCACCAGGTAGAGCACGCCGTGGCCGACATCCCAGCCGGTGCCCTCGGTGCCGAGCAGCGAGCGCTGGCGGCGGGCGTCGCGCATCTCGGGGGACATGCCGCGTGACCAGACCATGGGCGTGTAGACCATGCCGGGCGCGATGCAGTTCACGCGGATGCCCTCGTGGCCATGATGCGCGGCCATGGCGCGGGTCATGTTGACCACCGCGCCCTTGGAGGTGGGATAGAGCAGACTGGGATGGCCGCCACGCAGGCCGGCCACCGAGGCGACATTGACGATTGCGCCGCCCCCCGCCTTGCGCATCTCGGGGATGGCATGCTTGGCCATCAGCATCATGGAGGTGACATTGACCAGCAGGCCGTGGTTCCACGCGGCGAGGTCCACCTCGACCGCATCGCCGGGCGGACCGCCGATGCCGACATTGTTGACCAGGATGTCCAGCCGCCCCCAGGCCTGGACGGCGCGCGACACCGCCTCGGCGCAGGCCTGCGGATCGGTCACATCGGCCGCGACCACGAGGCTGTCGTTGCCCTCGGCGGCGATCATCTCGTGGGTGCGCTCGGCCCACTGCGGCACGGCATCGATCAGCGCCACCCGGGCGCCATGGCGGGCCATCAGGATGGCCGCGGCACGGCCATTGCCGATGCCGTCCTCGCGGGAACCGGCGCCGGTGACGATGGCCACCCGCCCGGCGAGGCGGGCCGCGCCAGGCGCGGCGGCAGAAGAATCGGTCATGCGGCACCTCCACGCAGAGCAGGGACGCCGGCACCTTACCGGAAGCCGATGGGCGCGGGCGGCCTGCCACGGCGCCAGGCGCCAGTCCGAGACGGATACCGGAACCGGCGGCGATGCCGGCAGGCCCTGGCGCGGGTGCCACAATGCACGGCCGTCACCGTCCGGAACGCCCAGCCAGCCGGCTGGGATCGCGGATGGGGGACGATGCCGTGGAGCACACCATGAACCCCATCGACGAGTCGGCACTGCCCGCCCATGATCAGCGCCCCGGCGGCCTGGCGGGCGGGAGCCCTGCGCTGGCCGCCTCGGCCACCGGTCGCGCGGCGCGCGGCCCGCTCGCGCGGGCCTGCGCGCTGCTGCTGCTGACGGGGCTGGGCGCCTGCGCCAGCCCGCCCGCGGCCACCGATCCAGCCGGCGCCGCGCTGCCCCCGGTGCGGGCGGTGGCGGCGGTCGACCTCGACCGCTACCGCGGCCGCTGGTACGAGATCGCGGCCTACCCGATGTTCTTCCAGCGGCAGTGCCAGGGCGACACCACTGCCGAGTACACGCCCACCCCGGACGGCGAGCTCACCGTGCTCAACCGCTGCCGCAGCGCCGAAGGCTTCGCCCAGGCCCGCGGTCGGGCCTGGGCGGTGAGCGGATCGGGCAATGCGCGGCTCAAGGTCTCCTTCTTCTGGCCGTTTCGCGCCGACTACTGGGTGATCGGGCTCGACGAGGACTACCGCTGGGCGGTGGTGGGCGAACCCGGCCGGCGCTACCTGTGGGTGCTGTCGCGCACGCCCGAGCTGCCCCCGGCGCAGCTGGAGCGCGCGCTGAGCGCCGCCCGCGCCCAGGGCTACCGCCTGGAGCCGCTGGTCTACACCCGTCAGGGTCCGGGTTCAGCCCCGCCCCGCTGACCGCCCCCACCGCCCCGAAAGGAACCGACCATGGCCGATGCCACCCCGGACAGCCGGGCGCTGCTCGATGACCTCCACGCCAAGCGCGCCAGCCTGCTCGATGCGGCACGCCCCGCGGCGGTGGCCCGCCAGCATGAAAGAGGCAAGCTCACCGCGCGCGAGCGCCTCGAGCGGCTGATCGACGCGGGCAGCCTGCGCGAGTTCGGCTCGCTGGTGTCGGGTGACGGCGAGCACCAGCCCAGCCGCGCGCAGGCGCCGGCCGACGGCGTGGTCACCGGCACCGCGATGATCGAGGGCCGGCCGGTGGTGGTGCTGTCGCAGGATTTCACCGTCTTTGGCGGCAGCATCGGCGTGCTGGGCAGCGCGAAGTCGCAGCGCGCGCTGCAGCTCGCCATCCAGCGCGGCATGCCGCTGGTGATGCTGCTCGACGGTGGCGGCCACCGCATCCAGGGCGGTCAGGATGCGCGCCACTTCGCCCATGCCAGCACGCAGTTCCAGCAGTTCGCGCGCGCCTCGGGCTGGGTGCCGATGGTGAGCCTGATGCTCGGCGCCGGTTTCGCCGGCCCGACCAACTATGCCGGCCTGTCGGACCTGGTGGTGATGGTGCGCGGGCTCGCCACCATGGGCCTGGCCGGCCCGGCGCTGGTGAAGGCCGGCGTGGGCGAGGAGATCGACCAGGAGTCGCTGGGCGGCGCGCAGGTGCAGGTCGATCGCCAGGGCCTGGCCGATCTCGGCACCGAGGACGAGGCCGGCGCGCTCGCGGCGGCGCGCCGCTTCCTGTCCTACCTGCCGGGCAATGCCCGCGCGCCGCTGCCGATGGGCCCGCAGGATGATCCGCCGAATCGCCGCGAAGAGGCGCTGCTCGATCTGGTGCCGGCCAATCCGCGCAAGGCCTACGACATGCGCAAGGTGATCGCGCTGATCACCGACCGCGACTCGGTGTTCGAGCTCAAGCCGAGCTTCGCCCCCAATGTGATCACGCTGCTGGCGCGGCTGCACGGCCGGCCGGTCGGCGTGGTGGCCAACCAGCCGCAGCGCCTGGGCGGGATGCTCGATGCCAATGCCTGCGACAAGATGGCCCACTTCATCGCGCTGTGCGACGCCTTCGGCCTGCCGCTGGTCTCGCTGATCGACATCCCGGGTTTCGCGATCGGCTCGGGCGCCGAGCGCACCACGCTCGGCCGGCGCTCGGCCAAGCTGATCCACGAGTGGGGTCATGCCACGGTGCCGCGGATCTCGGTGGTGCTGCGCAAGGGCTACGGGCTGGGCTACTTCGCGATGGCGGGCGGTCGCAGCTTCGGCGCCGACGCGAGCCTGGCCTGGCCCACCGCGCAGATCTGCGCGATGTCGGTGGAGGGCTCGGTGGATGTGGCCTTCCGCAAGGCCTACCTCGCCGCGCCCGATCCTCAGGCCGAGCGTCAGCGGATGATCGACGAGATCCGCTCGAAGATCGGCGCGGTGCGCGGCGCCGAGGGCTTCGGCATCGACGAGCTGATCGATCCGCGCGACACCCGCCGCGTGCTGATCGAGACGCTGGCGCAGTGCCCGCCGCGCCGCCCGCCTGACCAGCCGCCGAAGTACCGCTCGATCACCCCGATCTGAGGCGGGCGCAGGCGCGGTCTAGAGACTGGTCGGCCAGGTGGCCAGCCGGTGTCGCGAGAGGCCGCCCTGGCGACGCCGGGCGCAGGCCGAGAGCATGCGGATCAGCCAGGCGCGGGTTTCGCGCGGACGGATCACCGCGTGGGCCGCGAAGATGCCGGCAAGCGAATAGGGCGAGTTGTCGGCCACCATGCCGGCCAGCAGCGCGTCGTAGTCGGGCGAGTCGGGGCGCGCGTTGTGCACCACCGAGACCGCCACCGCCGGATCCACGAAGCCGACCTCGGCGGTGGTCCACAGCGCCATGGCGTCGGTCATCCCGCCGCCCATGTTGAGGTAGGCCTGGCCATAGCTCTTTCGCATCACCACGCCCAGGCGCGGCACCGAAGCGAGCATCAGCGCCTGGATGTTGTTCATGATCTTGCCGGCCACCCCCTGGTGCTCGGCCTGCATGCCGACCATGAAGCCGGGCGTGTCGGCCATGAGCACCAGCGGCAGGTTGAAGGTGTCGCAGAGCACGATGAACTCGGTCATCTTGTCGGCGGCCGCGGCATCGATCGCGCCGCCCTTGTGCAGCGGGTTGCTGGCCACCACCCCCACCGGCTGACCCTGCAGGCGCATGAAGCCGGTGTAGAGCGGCCGGCCGTGCAGCTCGCGCCAGGCCATCAGCGAATCCCGGTCGGCGATCGCGGCCAGCGCGTGGCGGACATCGTAGACCTTGTTGCGGGCCACCGGCACCGCGGCCTCGACATCGCCCTGCGGCTCGGTCACGGCGTCGGGCGGCCGCAGGGGCGGCACCTCGCCGATGTGCGAGGGCAGATAGCCGAGCACCTGGCGGATCGCGGCGATGGCCTGCGCGTCGGTGTCGACCACGATGTCGATCTGACCGGTGCCGCGGGCGTGCACCTCCCAGCCGCCAAGCTGCTCGGCGGTGACCTCCTCGCTCAGCGCCACCGCCGTCACCTTCGGGCTGGACACCGACATCGAGGCATCGCGACGCATGATGGCGACATCGGCCTGCACCGCATACCAGGTGCCCATGCCGTAGCACGGCCCGAGCACCGCGGTGATCCAGGGCGTCTCGCGCTCGCGGCCACGCTGGCCGGTCATGCCCACCCGGCCCATGCCGCGCGCGCCCTGGATGTCGGGCATGCGCGCGCCCGCCGACTCCACCAGGAACACGCAGGGCAGCCCGCTCTGGCTCGCCCGCTCGCGCAGATGCACGAGCTTGCTGATGTTGAGCACGGTGGACGAGGCGCCCAGCGTGGTGAGATCGAAGGCGGCGACCGCGATGTCGCGGCCGTCGACCCGCCCGACGCCGGTGACGATGCCGTCGGCCGGCGTGCGATGCGCGTCCTCGGCGCGGGCCGACACCGCGAACTCGCCGAACTCGCTGAAGCTGCCCGGGTCGCAGAGCAGCGCGATGCGTTCGCGGGCATTGAGATGACCCTGTTCGCGTCGGGCCTGCAGCCGGGCCGGGCCGCCCATGGCCTGGACCTGCCCACGGCGCTGGTCGAGCTGATCGGCGAGTTCGTCGTGGTTCATGGCAGCGCGGTCTCGGGAGGAGGCGAGCCCCGCTTATAGCACCGGCCTGCACCAGCGACCATAACCGCGCGGTCCGCTCGGCAGCTCGGCGGCCGGGTCGGGGCCGGCCTGTAGCATCGGGCCCGCGAGCGCCTGATGCGCCTGCCGACATCGACGAGAGCCGCGCATGAAGTCATCGCCATCATCCGCACACCGCGGCAACAAGGCCGCCCTGCCCAGCAAGCCCTGCGCGCGCTGCGGCCTGCCCATGAGCTGGCGACGCCGCTGGGCGAAGAACTGGGACGAGGTGAAGTACTGCTCGGAGGCGTGCCGGCGCGACAGGGCGGCGGGCGCGACGGGCACGCGGGGTGGGGCATGAACCGGCTGCGCGACCTGGTCATCGTGCTGGGCGACCAGCTCGATGCGAACGCGTCCGCCTTCGACGGCTTCGATCCCGCGCAGGACGCGGTTTGGATGGCCGAGGTGGCCGAAGAGTCCGAGCATGTCTGGTCGGGCAAGCCGCGCATCGTGCTCTTCCTGTCGGCCATGCGCCACTTCGCGCAGGCGCTGCGCGAGGCCGGCCGATCGCTGCACTACACCCGGCTGGACCAGCCCGACAACCGCGGCAGCCTGGCCGCGCAGCTGCAGGCCGACATCGCGCGGCTGCGCCCTGCGCGTCTGGTGATGACCGCCCCGGGCGAGTGGCGGGTGCTGCAGGCCCTGCGCGCGGTGGCGCAGGCGGGCGGCCTGACTCTGGACATCCGGGACGACCGGCACTTCTACGGCAGCGTGCGCGAGTTTGCGGCCCATGCCCGCGGCCGCAAGACCCTGCGCATGGAGTACTTCTACCGCGAGCAGCGCCGCCGGCACGGCGTGCTGATGCGCGACGGCGAGCCCGAGGGCGGCCAGTGGAACTACGACGCCGAGAACCGGGAGTCCTTCGGCGCGACCGGCCCGGGGGCCGTGCCGCCACGTGCGATGTTCCCGCCCGATGCCATCACGCGCGAGGTGATCGCGCTGGTCGAGGCCCGATTTCCGGCGCACCCCGGCTCGCTGACGGACTTCGCCTGGCCGGTCAGCCGCGCGCAGGCGCTCATCGCGCTCGAGCGATTCATCACCGAGCGGCTGCCGCTCTTCGGCCGCTACCAGGATGCGATGTGGCCGGGCGACCCCTGGCTCTATCACGCCCAGATTTCGGCGGCGCTGAACCTGAAGCTGCTCGATCCGCGCGAGGCGGTCGATGCCGCGGTGGCCGCCTTCCATGCCGGCGCCGCGCCGCTGGCCAGCGTGGAAGGCTTCGTGCGGCAGATCCTGGGCTGGCGCGAGTATGTGCGCGGCATCTACTGGACCCGCATGCCGGGCTATGGCGAGCTCAACGCGCTGCAGGCGAAGGCCGAGCTGCCGGCCTGGTACTGGACCGGCGAGACCGACCTCGCCTGCCTTCGCGACACCCTCGAGCAGACCCTGGCGCACGGCTATGCCAACCACATCCAGCGGCTGATGGTCACCGGCCTGTACGCGCTGCTGCTTGGCGTGGAACCGGCGCAGATCCATGCCTGGTTCCTCGCGGTGCATGTGGATGCGGTGGAATGGGTGGAGCTGCCCAACACCCTGGGCATGAGCCAGTACGCCGATGGCGGCCTGATGGCGAGCAAGCCCTATGTGGCCACCGGACGCTACATCCAGCGCATGAGCCCGCACTGCCAGGGCTGCCGCTACCGCCCGGACCAGTCGGTGGGCGAGCGGGCCTGCCCCTTCACCACCCTGTACTGGGACTTCCTGCTGCGCCACGAGCCGCTGATGGCGGGCAATCCGCGCATGGCGCTGCAGGTGCGCAACCTGGCTCGGCTCGATGAGGCGCAGCGAGACGCGGTGCGGGCGCGAGCCGCCGCGATCCGCCAGGGTGAGGTGGGATCGGCGGGCTGAGTCGGCAGACCTATCTATCGCCCTGATCGAGGCTCACGATCACCGCGGCATTGGCGATGATGATCGAATCGCCGCCGGCCTCGGCCGGGATCTCCAGACCACCCCGCACCGCGGTGACCGTGACCGTGCCGTAAGGCAGCTCGGCCGCCACCGCCTTCGTGTCCACCGCCGCGGGATCGGGCACGCCGACGGTGACATCGACGATCATGTCCTGCGGCGTCTTGCCGACCATCCGGAAGAAGCCAAGGCTGCTGTGGCGGATCGCGTCCGACACGGCGCGACGCGCGGCCTTGGTCGCGTCACGGCCGTGGACATCGACTCCCATTCCCATCTCGGTGATGCAGCGCACGCGGGCCATCGGGTTTCCTTGCGGGGTGGGGTTGGAAGGGCAGCGCAGCCGCCGCACTCAGCGGCCGAACAGCCGTGCGATCCGCTCGAACAGGGAAGCGTCGGCCCGCACCCGAGCGAAGGTCTCCTCGTCGAAATAGACCTCATTGGGTTCGAGCCGACGCCAGAGCCGATAGCCCTGGCCGGCCATGTAATCCCGGTATTCCGGCTTGTCGAACAGATTCTCGAGGATGACGACCCGGGGCCGGTATTTCCCGAGGGAAAACCCGCGCAGGACATTCAGCTCCCAGCCCTCGACATCGATCGCGAGCAGATCGATCCGATCGAGGTCGGGCTCATGCTCGGCGAGAATGGCATCGAGGCGCCGCACGCGCACCTTGATCGGGCGGACCTCGGTGGATTTCTCCACGGTGCGATGCAGCTCGCGGAATTCATCCTTGATCCCGAGCGACGAGAAGGACTCGAAACTGACCGATCCGCCGAGATACTCGGCGCCCTTGGAATCGACCACGAAGAAATCCTGGTCGTCGGCGTCGACATCGCTGCAGGCATACTGGTGCACGGTGTAACCGCGCGCGCGATGCAGTTCGCAGAAATCGGGATTCGGTTCGATGCCGATGACTCTCCAGCCGTTTTCGCGAAAGCTGGCGGAGATCGACAGGAAATCAGGCCGAGCTGCGCCGACCTCGACCAGCACGCCGGGACGGGCCCGATCATCGCCGAACACCAGCTTCTGGACGACGCGATCGACATTCTTTTCTGCGGTCATGGTCGATGGCTTTCGCGACGGCCGATATCGGCGCCGATCATAGCACCGCACCCGGTCACGACCCGGACGCGATCAGCCCGGGCCCGCAGCCCGCGACAGGGGCCACGCCCGGAAGAACGCCCTGACCTGCTCGACGAAATAGGCCGGCTGCTCCAGCGCGACGAAATGTCCGCCGGTGGGCGCATCGGTGCGGCTGACCAGGTTGTAGCTGCGGCGGATGATGCTGTCGGGCGGGGGCGGCATGGTGTCGCGGGGACAGATCAGCATGCCGGTGGGTACCGTCACCCGGGTGCCCTCGGGGAAGCGGCGCAGATCGTCCTCGGCGGTCTTGGCATAGAACCAGCTCGCCGGTCCGGGGCCGCCGATCCAGTAGAGCATGACATTGCCGAGCAGGTCGTCGAAAGAAAATGGCGGGTCGTCCTGGGTGCCCGGCACGGTCCATCCATGGAATTTCTCGACGATCCATGCCGCCAGACCGATCGGTGAATCGGTGAGCGCATAGGCCAGGGTGTGCGGCCGCGTGGCCTGCTGCGTCCGATAGCCATCCTCGGGCGCCCGCCATGCGGCGGTGCGCGCGATCCAGTCCTTCTCCTCGGGCGTCTGACGCTCCGCGGGCGGCGCCGACACGATGCCCAGCAGGTTCAGGTGCAGGGCAGCGACATGCTCGGGATGGTCGTAGGCCATCCAGGAGGACACGATGCTTCCCCAGTCTCCGCCCTGGGCGAAGTACCGCTCGTGTCCGAGCACCTCCACCATCAGGGTGCGCCACATCGTGCCGACCTCGCGCGGCGACATCGGCGCGGCCGGCGGCTGCGAGAAGCCGTAACCGGGCAGGCTGGGCACGACCACGGTGAAGGCGTCTTCAAGGCGCCCGCCGAAGCGCTCGGGATGGGCCAGCGGTTCGATCACGGCCAGGAATTCGATGATCGAGCCCGGCCAGCCATGGGTGAGCAGCAGCGGCCGCGGCGCCGGGCCCGAGCCGCGCTCGAGGATGAAGTGGACATCCAGCCCGTTCAGCTCGACGAGGAAGTTGTCGAACCGGTTGATCGCGGCCTCGGTCTTCGCCCAGTCGTAGTCATGGGCCCAGTAGTCGATCAGCCGCGCCAGGTAGGCCTGGCTCGCGCCGTAGCGCCAGGGCGGCGCATCGGGCGCCACCGGCCAGCGCGCCCGGCGAAGGCGCTCGCGCAGGTCGTCCTGCACGGCGGGCGGTATGCCGGGAGCGAATGGGCGGGGAGCTTTCACGGGGGATCACCTGTGGGTGCGGAGTCGGGGCAGCCGTGCGGCGCTGGATACGGGGCTTGCTGCGAGGCTGGATGCGAAGCTGGGCGCGGCGATCGCCGCGCGACAGGCACAATGGCGATGCGCGACCGCCCGCCGCGGCGCCTGCCATTCGGCTTGTCGGTCAAGGCCATCCATCGTCATTGCCACTCGGGGGACTGTCAATCTCATGCGGCTTGCCACCTGGAATGTGAACTCGCTGAAGATCCGACTGCCGCATCTGCTGGAGTGGCTGGCCGCCGATCCGATCGATGTGGTCTGCCTGCAGGAGACCAAGCTCGTCGACGAACGCTTTCCGCGCGAGGCGCTGGCGCAGGCCGGCTACGCAGCGGCCTTCAGCGGTCAGCCGACCTACAACGGCGTGGCCATCCTCACCCGCGTGGCCAGCGTGGGTGAGCCCGCCGATGTGCTGGTGGGCAATCCCCGTCTGGCCGACGAGCAGCGGCGGCTGATCAGCGCCACCGTGGCCGGCATCCGGGTGGTCTGCGCGTATTTCCCCAACGGTCAATCGCTCGACTCGGAGAAGTACCCCTACAAGCTCGGCTGGCTCGATGCGCTGATCGACTGGCTCGGGCCGCAGATCGCGGCCGGCCAGCCGCTCGCGCTGGCCGGCGACTACAACATCGCCCCCGAGGCGCGCGATGTGCGCAACCCCGCCCAGTGGGAGGGTCAGGTGCTGTGCTCGCCGCCCGAGCGGGAGCGCTTCGCGAAGCTGCTGGCGCTCGGCATGGTCGACACCTTCCGGCTCTTCGATCAGCCCGAGAAGACCTTCACCTGGTGGGACTACCGGCAGATGGCCTTCCGGCGCAATGACGGTCTGCGGATCGACCATGTGCTGGTCAGCCGCAACCTGCAGCCGCGGGTGAGCGCCTGCACCGTGGCGAAGGCCCTTCGCGCGCGCGAGCAGCCTTCCGACCACGCGCCGGTGGTGGTGGAGATCGGACCGGCCTGATCGGCCGGGCGCCGCGGCCTGCGGGCGCCTCAGCGCCCGTCGTCCTCGAGGTGCAGTTCCTGGATCTTGCGGGTGATGGTGTTGCGGCCGATGCCCAGCCGCTGCGCGGCGTCGATCCGGCGCCCGCGGGTGTGCCGAAGCGCGGTGCGGATCACAGCGCTCTCGAACTCGCGGGTGAGCCGGTCCATGAGGTCGCTGTGCACCTCCGCATCGGGCTGCGGCGAACGGTCAACCTGGGCCGCCAGCAGCGCCGAGACCTCGCGCTCGAGCAGCGCCGCCCAGCGCGCGGCCGAGGCCGCGTCCGCGCTCGCCAGGGATGCGCCGTTGGCGCCACCATGGCCCGATGCCGGCTGGGCCGCAAAGCCGCCGGCCGCCGCGGCCTGCCCGCCATGCGAAGGCGGCGAATAGCCCGGCGGCGGCTGGAAGGGCTGCGGATAGACCACCGGCGGCGGCTCGTGGCCACGGGCCGGGTCGCCGCGCTCGGCAGCGCCCGCTGAAGACTCGAGGCCAACCGGCAACCGGTCATCGCCGGCCTCGGCACGGACCTCGGGCGGAAGATCCTTCACGCCCACGGTCTGCGAGGGCGCCATCACGGTGAGCCAGTGGCAGACATTCTCGAGCTGCCGGACATTGCCCGGCCAGCTGAAGCGCCCGAGCGCGCCATGCGCCTCCTCGGTCAGCCGCTTGGGTTCGACACCGAGCTCGCGGGCGCTGCGCTGCAGGAAGTGCCGCGCCAGCAGCGGCACATCATCGGAGCGCTCGCGCAGTGCGGGCAGCCGCAGCCGGATCACATTCAGGCGATGGAACAGATCCTCGCGGAACAGGCCCTTGCGCACCCGGTCCTCGAGGTTCTGGTGGGTGGCCGCGATCACGCGCACATTGGCGCGCAGGGGCTGATGCCCGCCGACGCGATAGAAGTTGCCGTCGGCCAGCACCCTGAGCAGGCGGGTCTGCAGATCGGGCGGCATGTCGCCGATCTCGTCGAGGAACAGGGTGCCGCCCTCGGCCTGCTCGAAGCGGCCGCGGCGGGTCTGCTGCGCGCCGGTGAAGGCGCCCCGCTCATGCCCGAAGAGCTCCGACTCGAGCAGATCGCGCGGAATGGCCGCGGTGTTCAGCGCCACGAAGGCCTGGCCCTTTCGGGGACTGTGATCGTGCAGCGCGCGAGCGACCAGCTCCTTGCCGGTGCCCGACTCGCCGGTGATCAGCACGGTGACATGGGAGTTGGACAGGCGTCCGATCGCGCGGAACACCTCCTGCATCGCGGGCGCCTTGCCGAGGATCTCGAGCTCGCCCACGGCCACCTCGTCGACCACCTCCTCGGGCGCGCTCTCCTGGACCGCGCGGCGGATCAGGTCGATGGCCTTGGGCAGGTCGAAGGGCTTGGGCAGGTACTCGAAGGCGCCGCCCTGGAAGGCCGAGACCGCGCTTTCCAGATCGGAGAACGCGGTCATGATGATCACCGGCAGGGCGGGCCGGCGCTCCTTCACCTTCTGCAGCAGCTCGATGCCGTTCTCGCCCGGCATGCGGATGTCGGAGACCAGCACCCGCGGCGCGCCGTCCTCGAAGGCCCGCAGGCATTCCCGGGCGGTGGAGAACACCCGCACATCGAAGCCCTCGCGGGTGAGCGCGCGCTCGAGCACCCAGCGTATCGACTGGTCATCGTCAACGATCCATACCGAGTTCATGTGTGCGCCCTGGTCTGCGTGGACCTGCGCCTAGACGATCGGCAACAGGATCCTGAATTCAGTCCGCCCCGGTCTGCTCTCGCACTCGATCACGCCACCGTGCTGCTGCACGAAGCTTTGCGCGAGCGACAGTCCGAGACCGCTGCCCCCTTCGCGTCCCGACACCAGCGGAAAGAAGATCCGATCACGGATCGCTTCCGGGATGCCCGGGCCGTTGTCGATCACATGCAAATCCAGTGCCAGCTTGTGACGACGCCCGCCGATGACAGTCTGGCGGCTGATCCGCGAGCGCAGGATGATGCGGCCGGCGCCCGCGAGGGCGAGCGCCGCGTTGCGCACGATGTTCATCACCACCTGGATGAGCTGCTCCTTGTCGCCCCGGAACTCCGGCAGGCTGGCGTCGTAGTCGCGCTCGAACACCAGGCTCGGGCCGTACTCGGCCTGCACCACCGAACGCACCCGCTCGAAGACCTCGTGGATGTTCATGGGCTGCACGACCCGGGCATGGCGGTGCGGCGCGAGCAGGCGATCGACCAGCGCCTGCAGGCGGTCGGCCTCCTTGATGATCACCTGGGTGTACTCGCGCAGGGCCGGCGACGGCAGCTCGGTCTCGAGCAGCTGGGCGGCGCCGCGCAGGCCGCCCAGCGGGTTCTTGATCTCGTGGGCGAGGTTGCGCACCAGCTCGCGATTGGCCTGTGCGGAATCAAGCAGCTTCGACTCCCGCTCCTGGCGCAGCCGCTGCGCGATCGGGCGGAACTCCAGCAGCAGCACGCCCAGCGGGCTGTCGAGCGCGGCGGCGGTGGACGAGAGTTCCAGCGGTTCGCGCCCGGTGCGCTCGAGCACCAGCTCCTGATGCTTGTGGCCGAAGGCCGCGCGGCAGGCATCGAGCACCAGCGAATCGATGATGCCGCCGTTGACGAACAGCCGGGCGAAGTTCTGGCCGCGGATCAGCCGGTTGGAGACCTCGAAGAGCTGCTCGCCGGCCTGGTTGATGAAGACGATCGCGCCGTGGGGATCGAGCACCACGGCCGCGCTGCCGAGCAGGTCGAGGCCGGCCAGCAGCGATTCCGGTCGCCGCCGGCGGTCGGCGGGGTCTGGGGGCGGCAGGGTCATCGCCCGCCCCCGGCGCTCAGTTGCGGATGGCGGCGAGTTCCTGGCGGATGCTGGCGAGATTGCTCTCGGCCCGACCGATGTCCTCGCGCATGCGCTGCACGCGCTCGAGGTACTTCAGGTAGTTGCGCTCGTCGCCCCGTCGCTCGGGCTCGCCGTTGTTGAAGGCGGCGCGCAACTCGGCCAGCCGGGCCTCTTCCTTGCGCAGTTCGTCCTCGAGGATGCGGCGGCGGTCGCCGTCGAGCGTGCGCTGGGCAGCGGTGTCGACCCTGGGGAAGCCCGCTGGCGGCGCGGCAGCGGTGGGGGTGCCGCCTGAGGGGCGCTGGGCGGCCCCCGCGGGCGGGAACGGACCGGGCGCGGGCGGCACCGGCCCCGTGGGCGCGGCGGCAGGCCCCGCCTTGGGGCCGACCGGCTTGGGCGCCGGAATGACGGTGATGCTGGCATCGACCACGCGGCACTGGCGCTCGGCCGCAGGCCCCGATGCCGGGGCGTTGGTGTATTCGACCACGCCGCTCGCGGATTCGCAGCGGTAGATCTGCGCCGACGCGGGCGCGGCGATCAGGATCAACCCGACCATCAGGCCGAGCCTGCGGAGAAGCCGGATCACGGTGTCCTCGGAAGGGGATGGGGCATGGCCGACTATACCGTGCACCCCCTGCTGGCGGACTGACCGATCGTCTGATGACAGAGCGACGATCGGCGCAATTACCCGGGAAATTCCCGACATTTCCGCGAAAAAAGACAAAGGGCCGGCAGGCCGGCCCTTCGCGGACAGAACAGGGGGGAGCGGTCATGCCGCGCCCCGCCCGATCAGGCCGAGTAGTACATGTCGAATTCCACCGGGTGGGTGGTCATGCGGAAGCGGGTGACCTCGTCGCTCTTGAGCGCGATGTAGGCGTCGATCATCTCGTCGCTGAACACGCCGCCGCGGGTGAGGAACTCGCGGTCCTTGTCGAGATACTCGAGCGCCTGGTCGAGCGACGAGCACACGGTGGGGATCTTCGCGTCTTCTTCCGGCGGCAGGTCGTACAGGTTCTTGTCCGCCGCTTCGCCCGGGTGGATCTTGTTCTGCACGCCGTCCAGACCGGCCATCAGCATGGCCGAGAAGGCGAGGTAGGGGTTGGCGGTGGGATCCGGGAAGCGCACCTCGATGCGGCGACCCTTCGGGTTGCTCACATAAGGAATGCGGATCGAGGCCGAGCGGTTGCGCGCCGAGTAGGCGAGCTTCACCGGGGCTTCGAAGCCGGGGACCAGACGCTTGTACGAGTTGGTGCCGGGGTTGGTGATCGCGTTCAGGGCGCGGGCGTGCTTGATGATGCCGCCGATGTAGTAGAGCGCGAACTCGGACAGCCCGGCGTAGCCGTTGCCGGCGAACAGGTTGACGCCGTCCTTCCATACCGACTGGTGGCAGTGCATGCCGGAGCCGTTGTCACCGACGACCGGCTTGGGCATGAAGGTGGCGGTCTTGCCGTAGCTGTGGGCCACGTTGTGCACCACATACTTCAGGACCTGCAGCCAGTCGGCGCGCTGCACCAGCGTGGAGAACTTGGTGCCGATTTCGCACTGACCCGGGGCAGCCACCTCGTGGTGGTGCACCTCGACCGGCACGCCCATCTGCTCGAGGAGCAGACACATCTCGGAGCGCATGTCCTGGAAGGAATCCACCGGGGGCACGGGGAAATAACCGCCCTTGACCGCGGGACGATGGCCCAGGTTGCCGCCTTCGAACTCCTTGCCCGTGCTCCAGGGCGCTTCTTCGGAGTTGATCTTCACCGAGCAGCCGGACATGTCGACATTCCAGGTGACCGAGTCGAAGATGAAGAACTCGGGCTCCGGGCCGAAGTAGGCGGTGTCGCCCAGGCCGCTGGCCTTCAGGTAGGCCTCGGCGCGCTTGGCGAGCGAGCGCGGGTCGCGCGAGTAGCCCTTGCCGTCGGAGGGCTCGATCACGTCGCAGGACAGGATCAGGGTGGGTTCCTCGCGGAACGGATCCATGTTGGCGGTGGCGGGATCGGGCATCAGCAGCATGTCGGAGGCCTCGATGCCCTTCCAGCCGGCGATCGAGGAACCATCGAAGGCATGGCCGCTGACGAACTTGTCCTCGTCGAAGTGGCTGACCGGCACCGTGACGTGCTGCTCCTTGCCGCGGGTATCGGTGAAGCGGAAATCAACGAACTTGACCTCGTTGTCCGTCACCATCTTCATGACGTCTTTGGCGCTCGCCATTCGGACTCTCCTGGGTAACTGCTGTCGGGTTTGAAAGAGGGGTGAAGCAAAAGCCGCGCGATTGTCGGCGCATTTCTGCAGCCAGGCAAACCTGCCGGAATTCAAGCAGAAACCATGCCATCAACCCGGCGGCAGCGCCCTTGGCTGGGGCATGAGAATTCAGGGACTTAGCGACTGGCCTGTGGCATTGCACCAGAACAAGGCGCACCATGGTTGTGCAATGCCATGATACGCACCTTTCCGGTGCGGCCCGGGTAGGGGACCAAGTCCTCAGGCAAGAAACAGCGCCTGCAGGTCGTTCAGGAAGTCGAGCCCGCGCGGGCTGGCCCGGAACACCGCGGGGTCCGGGTCGATCAGGCCGGCGGCCAGCGCACGGCGCAGCGAAGCGGTCAGCGTCGCCGGGCTCAGGCCGGTGCGCTCCGCGAACAGGGCCGCGGGCACCCCGTCCACCAGGCGCAGCGCATTGAGCATGAACTCGAAGGGCAGATCGCCCGCCTCGAGCATGCGCTCGGTCTCCACGGCTCGGCCGGCCAGGGCCGCCTCCTGGTACCGCTGGGGGTGGCGGAAGCGGGCCTGGCGAAGGACGCCGCCGGCCGAGGAGATCTTGCCGTGGGCGCCGGCCCCGATGCCGAGGTAGTCGCCGAACTCCCAGTAGTTCAGGTTGTGCCGACAGCGATGACCGGCCCGGGCGAAGGCCGACACCTCGTATCGCGCCAGGCCGGCGGCGGCGAGACGCCCCTGCAGCAGGGCCTGCATGTCGGCGGCGAGGTCGTCGTCGGGCAGGGCTGGCGGGTGGCGGGCGAACAGGGTGTTCGGCTCGAGGGTGAGGTGGTAGGCGCTGAGATGCGGCGGCTCGAAGCCGAGGGCGGTGTCGATGTCAGCGGCGAGATCGGACAGGGTCTGGCCGGGCAGCGCGTACATCAGGTCGAGATTGAAGCTGGCGAAATGGCGCGCCGCCTCGGCAACGGCCGCCCGGGCCTGTTCGCCGTCATGCACCCGGCCGATGGCCCGCAGCCGGCGGTCATCGAAGCTCTGCACGCCGATGGACAGCCGGGTGACCCCGGCCCGGGCGAAGTCGGCAAAACGGCCCGCCTCGAAGGTGCCGGGGTTGGCCTCCAGCGTGACCTCGGCCCCGGCCGCCAGCCGAAGCCGGGCCCGCACCATGGCGAGAAGGGCGTCGATCGAGGCCGGCGAGAACAGGCTGGGCGTGCCTCCGCCGATGAACACCGTCTGCACGCTGCGGCCCCAGACCAGCGGCAGCGCGGCCTCGAGATCGGCCTGCAGGGCCTCGAGGTAGGCCCGCTCGGGCAAGCCCGGGAGATCGGCGGCGCCACCTCGCCACTCATGGGAATTGAAGTCGCAGTAGGGGCACTTGCGCAGGCACCAGGGCAGGTGAATGTAGAGCGACAGCGGCGGCAACTGGGCGAGCGGCACCGGACCGCGGGCCGGCGCGGCCAGGCGCACCACCGAGGTCGACGACGCGTCGCTCATCGGCCCGGCGCGCGGGGCGCAGGCTCAGACCAGGCCGGCACGGCGCAGGCGCTCCTGCAGGTCGCGCATCGCCTGGCCGCGATGGCTCAGGGCGTTCTTGCGCTCGGGGCTGAGCTCGGCCACGGTGCAGCCCAGCTCGGGCAGCAGGAAGTGCGGGTCGTAGCCGAATCCCGACTCGCCACGGGGAATGTCGACGAACTCGCCCCGCCACAGGCCGTCGGCCACCACCGGCTGCGGATCATCCGGCGAGCGCACCAGCACGAGCACGCAGTAGTAGTGGCCGGCGCGGCTGGCCGCCTGCCGCAGCTGGCTGGCCACCCGCCGGTTGTTGGCGATGTCGTCGCGCGGGCCGCCGGCGAGTTCGGCCCAGCGCGCGGAGTGCACGCCGGGCGCGCCGCCGAGCGCATCGAGGCACAGGCCGGAGTCGTCGGCGATGGCCGGCAGCCCGGCCGCCGCGCTGGCATGGCGGGCCTTGGCGAGCGCGTTTTCGAGAAAGGTGGCATGGGGCTCGGGGGCATCGGCGATGCCGAGTTCGCGCTGACCGACGCCGCTCACGCCGAAGGGCGCCAGCAGGGCGGCGAACTCGCGCAGCTTGCCGGCGTTGCCCGAGGCGATCACCACCCGGCTCAGGCGGCCGGCAGGTGGCGCGACGCTCACGGCAGCGCCTGGGCCAGCGCCACCTGCTGCGCGCGCAGCAGGTCGGCGATGCCCGCGCGCGCGAGTTCGAGCAGCGCATCCGCCTGGGCCCGGTCGAAGGGCTCGCCCTCGGCCGTGCCCTGGATCTCGACGAAGCCGCCGGCTGCGGTCATCACCACATTCATGTCGGTGTCGCAGGCCGAATCCTCGGCGTAATCGAGGTCGAGCACCGGCACCCCCTGCCACAGGCCGACCGAGACCGCGGCCACGGCCTGACGCAGCGGCGAGGCGGTGAGCTCACCCGCGGCGAGCAGCCCGGCCACCGCGTCGTGCGCGGCCACCCAGGCGCCAGTGATGGCGGCGGTGCGGGTGCCGCCGTCGGCCTGCAGCACATCGCAATCGAGGGTGATGGTGCGCTCGCCGAGGGCCGACAGGTCGAACACCGCCCGCAGGCTGCGGCCGATCAGCCGCTGGATCTCCTGGGTGCGGCCTGACTGCCGGCCGCGGGCCGCCTCGCGATCGCCGCGGGTGTGGGTGGCCCTGGGCAGCATGCCGTACTCCGCGGTGACCCAGCCCTGGCCGCGACCACGCAGGAAGCCGGGAACCTTGCTCTCGACGCTGGCGGTGCACAGCACCCGGGTGTCGCCGAACTCGACCAGCACCGAGCCCTCGGCATGGCGGGTGAATCGGCGGGTGAACCGCACTGGGCGAAGCTGGGCGGGCGCGCGGCCGCTCGGGCGCGGCACAGGGGTGGAAGCGGCAGAGGAGGCAGTCATGTCCGCCATTCTACGGGTCGCCGGTGGATGGGCGATGCGTCGGCGGGCGATGCATTCACCGGCGATCCGTCGGCGGATCATCCGTCGGCGGGCGCCCGCCCCCGCGGCCCCTCAGCGGGCGGCCGTGCGCGCGATCTCGTCCTGGATCTCGGCCACCGCCCGATCGATCTCGGCGTCGGTGATGGGCGGTTCAGGCTCGGCGTCGGGACTGATGTCGATGGTGGTGGTGACCGCGCCGCGCAGCAGGGCGGCGCCGGTCATGGGCGATGTGGCGGGCGCGTCGCTGTCCCAGCGCATGGCGAGCGCCGTGGCGTTGTCGGCCAGGCGGCCGGCCGCGGCCACGCTGCGCCTGACCAGTTCGGGCACGGCGCGCTTCACATCGGCGCCGATGAAGCCCTCGATCAACGCGGCCTCGGCCAGCGGCGCCCACACCCCGTCACTGCACAGCAGCAGCAGATCGCCAGGCAACAGGACCATGCCCGGGCTGACCTCGATGGTGGGCTGGAAGGGCGAGCCCAGGCAGTTGAGCACCTTGTTGCGATCGGGGTGGCGATGCTCGGCGCCAGGCGCGAGCAGCCCCATCGCGAGCAGGGACTCGACCTTGGAGTGATCTCGGGTGCGCGACAGCACCGCGCCATTGCGGATGCAGTAGGCGCGGCTGTCGCCGGCATGGGCCCACCAGGCCGTGCCGCCCTGCACCAGACAGGCCACCACCGTGGTCCGCGGCGACTCGCTCATGCCATGGGTGACCTGGTACTGCAGGATGTCGCGGTGGGCCTGCAGCAGCGCGGCATCGAGGAACGCCGGCGGATCGGGCAGCCCGGGCCGGGCCTGCTGCTCGAAGCTGCCCGCGATCGACTGCATCGCCACCTGGGCCGCGGCCTCACCGCGCTGATGGCCGCCCATGCCGTCGGCGACCAGCATGAGCAGGCAGTCGCGGGTGAACGCATAGCCCATGCGGTCCTGGTTGATCGGACGCGCCCCGGTGAGGCTGTCCTGGTAGATGCTGAACTTCATCGGGCCGGCCGGGGCGGCTGCGCTCAGGATTCGAAGGACGAGGTGGCCGGATCGCGACGGCGGCGGCCGAGAGCGCCCGCCATGGTGTCCAGGAAGCGCGAGAGGCCACCGCCGCGGGCGTCGCCCTCGTCGGGCCGGTCGGCCACGGTGTCGCGCAGCGCCTTCTGCAGCGCGAACACGCTCTGCGGGCGGTCGGTGGGGTCGAGGCTCATGCACCAGGTGACGGTGTCGACCAGCCCGGCCGAGTAGTGATCGCGGGCGCGATCGAGCTGGTCCTCGAGGCGGTCATCGAGCTGGCGCTGGTCGGCGGCCTGCGGCGGCGCGCCGAGCATGCAGGCGTACATGGACGCGCCCAGCCCGTAGACATCGGTCCAGGGGCCCAGCGTCATGCCGCGCCGATAGAGCTCGGGGGCCGCGAACCCCGGGGTGTACATCGGGAAGAGCTTGGGCGCATCGAGCGACAGGGTCTGCCGCGCCGCGCCGAAATCGAGCAGCATGGGCGAGGCATCCATGCGCAGGTAGACATTGGCGGGCTTGAGATCGAGGTGGAGCAGCCGGTTGGCATGCACCTCGCGAAGGCCGTTCATCACCAGGTGGAACACCCGGCGGATGTGCCGCTCGGCGATCACCTGCGCGCCCTCGCCGGCACGCCGGCGCAGCACCAGGTCCTGCAGGGTGCGGCCCTCTTCATGGGCCATGACCAGGTACACGGTCTCGTTGGCGCGAAAGAAGTTGACCACCCGAACCACATTGGGATGGAGGATGCGGGCCAGCGCCCTGCCCTCCTCGAAGAAGCACTTCAGGCCGTTGCGGTAGGTGTTCTGGTGCTCGGGCGACACCAGGGGCACGAGCTCGCCGGGCGCGCGGCTGACCAGGGTGGCCGGCAGGTATTCCTTGATGGCGTAACGCACGCCCTCGGCATCCCGGGCGAGATAGACGATCGAGAAGCCGCCGCTGGCGATCTTCTTTAGAATCCGGTACCCGCCGATCTCGAGGCCGTTGGGCAGGGCTGCGTTGGTCTGTGAGGGCATGATGGCGAGCCGGTCTTCCGTGGTCCGGGTCCGAGGGGCCAGCCCAAACCTGGATGCATCTCTTGAACAAGCACACACCGATCCAGAGCATGACCGGCTTCGCTGCCGTGTTCCACGACACCGAGGCCGGCCGCCTGCAGCTGGAGTTGCGCAGCGTGAACTCGCGCTTCCTCGACCTGCAGCTGCGCATGCCCGATGACCTGAGGTCGGCCGAACCGGCGCTGCGCGAACTGCTCACCGCCGGCATCGCCCGCGGCAAGGTGGAGTGTCGCATTTCGCTGCAGCGCGCAGGCGGCGAGACCCGACAGCCGGTGATCGATCGCGGACTGCTGGCGCAGCTGCTGACCGTGGCCGGGCAGATCGCCGCGGCCGCGCCGGGCGCTGCCCCGCCCACCGTGGCCGACCTGATGCGATGGCCCGGCCTGATCGCCGAGCCCAGCGCCGACACCGAGGCCCTGCAGCAGGCCGTGGTGACGGCGGCGCGCGCCGCCCTGGCCGAGTTCTCGGCCAGCCGGGCCCGCGAGGGCGCGCGGCTGGCCGCGATCATCGGCGAGCGCGGCGCGCAGATGCGCGCCCATGTCGCCGCCGTGCGCGCCGCGGCGCCGGCGCTGCTCGCCGCGTTCGAGGCCCGCCTGGTCGAGCGGCTGCGCGCCGCGCTGGGCAGCGCCGCCGGCGGCAATGGCCCGCCACTGGAACCCCTGATGGATCGCATCGGCCAGGAGGTCACGCTGCACGGCATGCGCATCGATGTCGCCGAGGAGATCGCCCGCCTCGACACCCACCTCGACGAGCTCGACCGCGTCCTTGCCGCCGGCGGCGCGGTGGGCAAGCGCCTGGACTTCCTGCTGCAGGAACTCAACCGCGAGGCCAACACCCTGGGCTCCAAGGGCGCCAGTGTCGACCTCACCGCCACCGTGATCGAGCTCAAGCTGCTGATCGAGCAGATCCGCGAGCAGGTGCAGAACCTGGAATGAGCACGAACCCCAGCCCCCTACCGCCCACCGACGGCGCCGGCAGCGTCTTCGCGGTGGTCGCCCCCTCGGGCGCCGGCAAGACCTCGCTGGTGCGGGCCATGCTCGAGCAACGGCCGCGCATGGAGCTGTCGATCTCCTTCACCACGCGCGCGCCGCGGCCCGGCGAGCGCGACGGCGTCGACTACCACTTCATCTCCGACGCCGACTTCCAGCGGCGCCGCGAGGCCGGCGAGTTCCTCGAGTGGGCGCGGGTCCACGACAACCACTACGCCACCTCGCGCGCCTGGATCGCCGGGCGGGTGGCCGCCGGGCGCGACATCGTGCTCGAGATCGACTGGCAGGGCGCGATGCAGGTGCGCGGGCTGATGCCCGAGACCGTGGGCGTGTTCATCGCGCCGCCCTCGGTGCAGACCCTGCGCGAGCGCCTGGTCCGGCGCGGCCAGGACAGCCCGGCGGTGATCGAGCGCCGGGTGGCGGCGGCCCGTGAGGAACTCGCCCAGGCGCACCGCTTTGACTACCTGATCGTCAACCAGGATTTCGACCTCGCCCTGCGCGAGCTGCTGGCGGTGGTCGATGCCGCCGGAATGCGCTTCGCGCGCCAGCGGGCGCGGCATCCCGAACTCTTCCGGGCGCTGTTCGGCCCCGGCCCGGCCGCCGGCTGATCGGTCACCCGGCCGGCCGCTGCCCTGGCGCGCCACGGGTAAGGGGCCAGGCTCCACTCTCGGCTCGGGCGGCGAGTTCGGGTATCATCAAAGGTCGATCTGTCGATTCCGCACAAAGGCTCCGCCATGGCCCGCATCACCGTCGAAGACTGCCTGAAGCAGATTCCCAACCGCTTCGAGCTCACCCTGGCGGCCACCTACCGCGCCCGCATGCTGGCGCAGGGCCACACCCCGCGCATCGAGACCAAGGACAAGCCCACGGTGACCGCGCTGCGCGAGATCGCCACCGGCAAGATCGGCATCGAGATGCTCAGGCGGGTGCCCACCTGAGGCCCGCCCGGGCCGGTTGACCATGCCCCCTCCCCCCGGTCCAACCGTCCCTGCCGCCGTCAGCGGCCGTCGCGCCCGCCGCGACCAGCCGCCCCTGCCTGCCGAACCGGCCACCAGCGCATTCGTCGCCGCCCCTGACGGCCGGCAGGTGGTGAGCCTGGCCAGCCTCACCCAGGCCGCCGAAGCCTACCTCCCGCCCGACGACATCAAGCGCATCCGCGAGGCCTACCGCTTCAGCGACGACGCGCACCTCGGGCAGTTCCGCAGCAGCGGCGAGCCCTACATCTCGCACCCGATCGAGGTCGCGCGCATCTGCGCCGGCTGGAAGCTCGACACCGAGTCGCTCATGGCCGCGCTGCTGCACGATGTCATGGAGGACTCGGGCGTGGCCAAGCAGGCGCTGATGGAGCGCTTCGGTCCGCAGGTGGCCGATCTGGTCGACGGCCTGTCCAAGCTCGACCGCATGCACTTCCAGAGCAAGGAGCAGCAGCAGGCCGAGAGCTTTCGCAAGATGCTGCTGGCCATGGCCCGCGATGTGCGGGTGATGCTGGTCAAGCTCGCCGACCGGCTGCACAACATGCGCACGCTCGACGCGGTCGACCCGGCCAAGCGCCGGCGCATCGCCGCCGAGACCCTCGACATCTACGCCCCCATCGCCAACCGGCTGGGGCTGCGCAAGCTCTTCCTCGAGCTGCTCGACCTGTCATTCCGGCACCGCCACCCCACCCGCCACCGGGTGCTGCTCAAGGCGATGCTGGCGGCACGCGGCAACCGGCGCGAGGTGCTCAGCCGCATCCTCGAGGCCGTGCAGAAGACCCTGCCCGAGTCCGGCGTGCCGGCCGAGGTCTACGGCCGCGAGAAGGCGCTCTACGGCATCTACCGCAAGATGAAGGACAAGCGCCTGTCCTTCTCGCAGGTGCTCGATGTCTACGGCTTCCGGGTGGTGGTCGACACCATCCCGCAGTGCTATCTCGCGCTGGGCGCGCTGCACAGCACCTTCAAGCCGGTGCCCGGCCGCTTCAAGGACTACATCGCCATCCCCAAGGTCAACGGCTACCAGTCGCTGCATACCACGCTGGTGGGGCCCTTCGGCACGCCGGTGGAGTTCCAGATCCGCACCCGCGAGATGCAGCGCATCGCCGAATCCGGCGTGGCGGCGCACTGGCTCTACAAGGCCGAGAAGGAGAGCTTCTCGGAGCTGCAGAAGCGCACCCACCAGTGGCTCCAGTCGCTGCTCGACATCCAGCACCAGACCGGCGATTCGCTCGAGTTCATCGAGCATGTGAAGGTCGATCTCTTCCCCGACGCGGTCTATGTGTTCACCCCGCGCGGCCAGATCCGCGCGCTGCCGCGCGGCGCCACCATCATCGACTTCGCCTACAGCGTGCACACCGACATCGGCGACCAGGCGGTGGCCGCCCGCGTCAATCAGCAGCCGGTGCCGCTGCGCACCGAGCTGCAGAACGGCGACGCGGTCGAGGTGATCACCGACCCCAACTCGCGGCCCAACCCGGCCTGGCTGGCTTTCGTGCGCACCGGCAAGGCCCGCGCCGAGATCCGGCACGCGCTGCGCACGCTGAAGCTGGCCGAATCGGTGGAGCTCGGGCGGCGGCTGCTTGAGCAGGCGCTGGCCGCGCTGCGCATCGACGCCGCGGCGATCGGCGCCACCGCGCTCGAGCGCGGCGCCCGTGACGCCGGCGCCCGCTCGCTCGACGAGCTGCACGCCGACATCGGCCTGGGCAAGCGGCTGGCCCCGGTGGTGGCCCGCACCATCGCGCTGCAGTTCGCCAGCAAGCCCGCGGCCGCGGCGCTGATCATGCCACGCCCGGCGCCGATCTTCGTGCAGGGCAACGAGGGCTCGGCGGTGCAGTACTCGCCGTGCTGCCTGCCGCTGCCCGGCGACGCGGTCATCGGCCACCTGCGCGGCGGTCACGGCCTGGCCCTGCACCGCGACGACTGCGCCACCGCGGCGCGCCAGCGCACCAAGGACGCCGAGCGCTGGATCGATGTGCAATGGGCCGACGAGATCAGCGGCCAGTTCCTGTGCGGCATCGAGGTGCTGGTCAACGACGACCGCGGCGTGCTCGGCAAGGTGGCCGCCGAGATCGCCACCGCCGGCGCGAACATCGTGAATGTCGCCATGGATGCGCAGTCGGAACGCACCGCCACGCTGCGATTCTCGATCCAGCTGAAGGACCGCGTGCACCTCGCGCGGGTGATGCGCAACCTGCGCACCCTGCCCGAGGTGGGCCGCATCACCCGGCTCTGACCGGATGCGGGCCGCCTCGCGCGGCGGCGGACAAGCGCCCGGGCGTGAGCAAGCGGCGGCGGACAGCCGCCTGGGCCTCAGCGGCCCGGCGGCGAGCGGCGGCCCAGGGCCTCGCCCAGCACCACCAGCGCCGCGGCTCCCAGCACCAGCACCGCCGCCACCGCCAGCACCGGCCGATAGCCGCCGAGCGCATCGCGCCCCAGGCCGAAGAGCGCCGGCCCGGCGGCCGAACTGAACTGGATCAGCATGGCGGCCGCGCCGTAGGTGGCGCCGAAGGCGGCCGCGCCGAATTCCCGCCGCACCACCACCGGGCCGAGCGTGGTCACCTGGCCGATGCCCCAGCCATAGAGCAGGCTCGCGCCCACCAGCACCGCCGGCTCGGGCCAGGCGGCGATGGCGCCGAGCGCCGCGGCCTGCGCGATCATCGCGGCCGCCGACAGGCCGCGCACGCTCAGGCGATCGACCACCCGGGCGAGCAGCAGCCGCCCGGCAAAGGCGGTGAGTCCGGTGGCGCTGACCAGCGCGCCCGCGCCCGCCACGCCCAGCCGCGGCGTGGCCAGGGCCACATGGTGGGTGATGAAGCCGATCTGCACGGTGAGCGCCAGGGCGAAGGCGGTGGCGCAGCTCCAGAGCAGCATCCGCGGCCGCCCCCGCGCGGCCAGCGGCGCCGCCACGGGCGCGGGCGCCACTCCGGTGGGCGGCGCTTCGCCGTCCGGCAGCAGGCCGAGTTCGGCCGGCCCACGATGGCGCAGCACCCGCCGGATCAGCGGCATCAGCAGGACCAGGGCCGCGACAGCGACCAGCCCCAGACCCGCCCCCACCCCCAGCCCCTGCACCGCCGCGAGCAGCAGCGGCACGCCGAGGATCGCGCCCAGGCTCGCGCCCATGATGGCCAGGGTGATCGAGCGGCCCTGGTGGCGCTCGAACCAGGGCGCCACGGTGGCCGAGAGCGCGGTGGTCGACAGGCAGGCCCACCCGATGCCGATCAGCGCGAAGCAGGGATAGAGCTGCCAGGGCGCGCTCGCCTGGCCCACCAGCGCGACCCCGGCGCACATCGACAGCAGCCCGGCGCTGAGCACCGGCCGCGGGCCGTGGCGATCGATGGCCCGGCCCACCCGCCGCTGCAGGGCCGCCGCCACCAGGAAGAAGGCGGTGATCGCCGAGGCCACCTGCGACACCGGCCAGGCGCGCGCCTGGGTGATGGCCTGCAGGTACACGCTGGCGCCGAACAGACCGAGCGACCAGGCCACGCCGGCCACCGCGAAGCACGCCGCCACCACCCGCCAGCCGTGGTAGCGCACGGCGTTCATCGGCCCCGTGGCGGCTCGGGCTCGGGATAGCGGACGGCGATCACCTCGAGCTCGTCGACGCCCTGCGGCGTGCGCAGGCTGAGCACATCGCCCTCGCGGGCCTTGATCAGCGCCTTGGCCACCGGCGAGATCCAGCTCACCCGCCCCGCGGCCGGGTCGACCTCGTCGATGCCGACGATGGTCACGGTCTCCTCGGTGTCGCCGTTACGCAGGTAGGTGACGGTGGCGCCGAAGAAGACCTGCTCGCGATGCTCCTGGCGCGAGGGATCGACCACCACCGCGGCATCGAGACGGCGGGTGAGAAATCGGATGCGGCGGTCGATCTCGCGCAGACGGCGCTTGCCGTAGATGTAGTCGCCGTTCTCGGAGCGGTCGCCGTTGGAGGCGGCCCAGGAGACGACCCGCACCACCTCGGGCCGGTCGATGTCGATCAGCCGAAGCAGCTCGGCGCGGATGGCGGCGTGGCCGGCCGGGGTGATGTAGTTGCGCGGCGCGGGCTGCGCCTGGGCGGGATCGGGCCGGTCGTCGTCCTCGTCGTCCTGGTCCTCGCGGACGAAGGCCTTGCTCATGGGCGTGTCGCGGCAGCCGCCGGCTCAGTTGCCGGCCACGCTCATGCGGTCGATGAGCAGCGAGCCGCAGCGGTAGCCGCCGCGCTGGACGGTGTCGGAGCCCACCGCCGCGATGCCGCGGAACATCTCGGCGAGGTTGCCGGCGATGGTGATCTCCTCGACCGGGTAGGCGATCACGCCCTTTTCGACCCAGAAGCCGCTGGCACCGCGGGAGTAGTCACCGGTGACGGGGTTCACGCCCTGGCCCATCAGGTCGGTGACGAACAGGCCGGTGCCCAGGCGCTCGAGCATCGCCGGCAGGTCATCGAGCTGCCGGGTGAGCCGGCTGGTGAGCGCGAGGTTGTGCGCGCCGCCGGCGTTGCCGGTGGTCTTCATGCCGAGCTTGCGGGCCGAGTAGGTGGACAGGAAGTAGCCGTGCAGGCGGCCGCCGGCCACCACCACGCGCCGGGCGGTGCGCACGCCCTCGCTGTCGAAGGGCGCGCTGCCCGGCTCGGCGGGCAGGTGCGGGTCTTCGGTGATGTCGACATGACCGGGGAAGACATCCTTGCCGAGCGAATCGAGCAGGAAGCTGGAGCGGCGGTAGAGCGCGCCGCCGCTCACCGCCTGGACGAAGTGGCCGAGCAGGCCGCAGGCCAGCGGCGCCTCGAAGAGCACCGGCACCTTGCAGGTGTCGAGCTTGCGCGCGGCCAGGCGGGAGAGCGCGCGCTGGGCGGCGTAGCGGCCCACCCGCGCCGGGTCGGCCAGACGCTGCGGCACCACCGCGGCGCTGTACCAGTCGTCGCGCTGCATGGCGTCACCCAACCGCGCGATCGGCGCGCAGCCGAGGGAGTGCCGGCTGTAGGGATAGCCGCCGGCAAAGCCCAGCGTGTTGGCCGACACGAACTGGCCGTGGTTGACATTGACCCAGGCGCCATCGGAGTTGGCGATGAGCGGACTCACCGCGAAGGCCGCCGCCTCCATGCGGCAGGCCAGCGACACCGCGTCCTCGACGCTGATGTCCCAGGGGTGGAACAGGTCGAGGTCCGGGATCTCGCGGGCGATGGTGTCGGCATCGGGCAGGCCGGCGAACTCGTCCTCGCCGGTGTAGCGGGCGATCTCGAAGGCCGCGGCCACGGTCTGGGCGAGCGCGGCGCCGGAGAAATCGCTGCTGCTGGCATGGCCCCGTCGCCGGCCGACATGCACCGTGACGCCCAGCCCCTTGTCGCGGGTCTGTTCGATGGTCTCGACGCCGCCCTTGCGCACCGTGACCGCCAGACCGGAAGACTCGCTGACATCGACCGAGGCATCGGTGGCGCCCAGGCGGCGAGCCTGGGCCAGGCACTCGGCGGCGATCTCGTGCAGTCGGGAGGCGTCGTATTCGAACATGGGCAGGCTCGCGATGGTGGCCGGGTATCATACCGACAACCACCGCGCCGCCTGGCGCGCCCCCGCGCAGCGTCCCGGCTGCGCTCACCGGACATCGCCGTGAGGCACGCCAACCGACCGCCCGTGATGGAGCAGCCCCGGCCGCGGGCCGCCGAACCCGCGCCCAGCGGGCCCAGCAAGTCGCAGCGCAAGCGCGACATGCATGCCCTGCAGGAACTCGGCGAGGAACTGGTCGCGCTGCAGCCGGCCCGCCTGCGCAGCCTGGCCCTGCCCGAGTCGCTGCTCGAGGCGATCGAGCAGGCGCAGCGGATCAGCTCGCGCGAAGGCCGTCGGCGGCAACTCCAGCTGATCGGCAAGCTGATGCGCCAGGTCGATGCCGACCCGATCCGCGATGCGCTGGCCGTCGACGGCAACCGCCACCGCCAGGAAGTGGCGCTGATGCACTCGGCCGAGCACTGGCGCGAGCAGCTGCTCGCCGAGTCCGACGCGCTGGCGCGCTTCCGGCAGCGTCACCCCACGGCGGCGCAGGCGGCCGACTGGCCGGCGCTCATCGCCGGGGCGCGGGCCGAGCATGCGGCGGGGCAGCCATCCCGGCGTTACCGCGAGCTCTATCGCGCGCTGCACGCGGCGCTGCTCGCCGAGGCCGCGCCGCCTTCCCCATCCTCCACGCCCACCCCCACCGAATGAGCACCGAACCGTCCCTGAAGATCGGCCTGGTCTCGATCAGCGACCGCGCCTCCGGCGGCGTCTACCAGGACCAGGGCATCCCCGCCTTGCAGGAATGGCTGACACGCGCGCTGCGCACGCCCTTCCAGGGGGTCACCCGCCTGATCCCTGACGAGCAGCCCGTCATCGAACGGACGCTCATCGAGCTCGTGGACGAGGCCGGCTGCTCGCTGGTGCTCACCACCGGCGGCACCGGGCCGTCGCCCCGCGATGTCACTCCCGAGGCCACGCGGGCGGTGGCGCACAAGGAGATGCCCGGCTTCGGCGAGCAGATGCGCCAGATCAGCCTGAACTTCGTGCCCACCGCCATCCTGTCGCGGCAGGTGGCGGTCATCCGCGGGCAGGCGCTGATCATCAACCTGCCGGGCCAGCCCAAGTCGATCCGCGAGACCCTGGAAGGGGTGCGCGACGCCGAGGGCAGCCAGCGCGTGCCCGGCATCTTCGCGGCGGTGCCCTACTGCCTCGACCTGATCGGCGCGCCCTACCTCGAGACCGACGAATCGGTCTGCAAGGCCTTCCGGCCCAAGAGCGCGCAACGCCCGGCCGGGCGCTGAGACCTCAGGACAGCCGGCGGCTGGCCTCGGACACGCCGGCCACTGCGCGCAGCGACGCCAGCGCGCGATTCAGCGCGGCGGCATCCGGCACCTCGACCGTGAACTCCATGTGCGCGGTGTCGGCGCGGCTGCGGGTGCGCACCGCGGTGACATTGAGGCGGTCGCGCGCGAACACCTCGGACACATCGCGCAGCAGCCCCTGGCGGTCGGCCGCCACCACCCGCAGATCGACCTCGTAGCCACGACGCTCGTCGGCGCGGGCCGGTTCGCCCCAGTCGACCGCGAGCACCCGCTCGGGCGCGCGCCGGGCCATCTGCGCGAAGCTGGCGCAGCCGGCGCGGTGCACCGACACGCCGCGGCCACGGGTGACGAAGCCGCAGATCGGGTCGGGCGGCACCGGGCGGCAGCAGCGGGCCACCTGGGTGAGCAGCAGATCGACCCCCATCACCAGCACGCCGTCGCCACCCGCGCGCGGCCGCGACCGGGCGCGCTGGGCGGCCGCCGCCAGCGCCGCGGCCGCGGGATCGGTCTCGAGCGGTGGCGAAGCCGGGCCGCGCACCGCCTCCTCGAGCAGACGCGGCCCGATCTCCTCGCGGGCAACCGCCACGAACAGGGTCTGCGGATCGGACTGGCCGAGGCGGGCGGCGAGTTCGTCGAAGGACAGCGCCGTGCGGCCTTCGCGGGCGAGCACCCGCTCGACCTTCTCGCGCCCGTTCGCCACATCGCGCTCCAGGTCGAGGGCGTGGAACCACTGGCGGACCTTGTGCCGCGCGCGCGACGAGCGCACATAGCCGAGCTGCGGATTGAGCCAGTCGCGGGAGGGCCCTTCGCTGCCGGCGCCGGGTCGCGCGGTGAGGATCTCGACGGTCTGGCCATTGGCCAGCACGGTGTTCAGCGGCACCAGCTGGCCATCGACCCGCGCGCCGCGGCAGCGATGACCGAGCGTGCTGTGCAGCTGGTAGGCGAAGTCCACCGGCGTGGATCCGGCCGGCAGCTCGATCACCCGGGCCTGCGGCGTGAGCACATAGATGCGTTCGGGCGCGGCCCGCGCCGGGCCCGGCGGGCCGGCCAGCGGCGGGGCGCCCTCGGCCGGTGGGGCGCCCAGGCGCTCGCCGAGCTCGCGCTGCCAGGCGAGCAGCTGACGCATCCAGGCGATGCGCTCGTCCTGCGCGGAGCCGGCGCGGGCGGCGCCGCCCTGCCCGGCCGCCCGTTCCTTGTAGCGCCAGTGCGAGGCGACCCCGTACTCGGCAAAACGGTGCATCTCCCGGGTGCGGATCTGGACCTCGAGCGAGCGGCCGTCATCGGCCAGCACGACGGTGTGCAGGGACTGATACCCATTGGGCTTGGGCCGCGCGATGTAGTCGTCGAACTCGCTGTGCACCGGCGTGAACCGGGCGTGGATGAGCGCCAGCGCCGCATAGCAGTCACGCACATCGGCCACGATGACCCGCACCCCGCGCAGGTCGTGGACCTGCTCGAGCGCGAGCCGCTTGCCGCGCATCTTGGTCCAGATGCTGTGCAGGTGCTTGGGCCGGCCGCTGACCTCGGCGGCGAGCCCGCCGGCGGCGAGCAGCTCGCGCAGCAGCCCGATGGCGTCGGCCACGAACGCCTCCCGCTCGTGGCGCTTGGCCTCGAGCTGGCGGGCGAGGTCGCGGTAGATGTCGGGCGACTGGAAGCGGAAGGCGAGGTCCTCGAGCTCCCACTTGAGCTGCCACAGGCCCAGGCGGTTGGCGAGCGGCGCCAGCACCTCGAGGGTCTCGGCGCAGACCGCCTCGGTCGGCGGCTGGCGGCTGGCGGCGTGCCAGCGCAGGGTCTGCAGCCGCGAGGCCAGCCGCAGGATGACCACCCGGATGTCCACCGCCATCGCGAGCAGCATCCGCCGCAGGGACTCCGCCCGCTCGGGATCGGCCTGCGACGCGCCCTGCGGCCCGCGGGTGATCTCGCGCAGGCGCAGCACCTGGCGCATGCCCTCCACCAGCGTGGCGACATCGGCCTCGAAGCGGGCCTTGACCCGTTCGGCCGAAATGGCGGCGCCCCCCGCGGCAAGCACTGCCGCCACCACCGTGGGCTCGTCGGCCTGCAACTCGCGCAGGATGGCCACCATGCCCTGCGCGTGATCGATCGCCGGCTCGCCGCTGCGGTTGCGCTGGGCCGCGCACAGGCCGCGCAGCAGCGCCATGGCCTCGTCCAGGCCGGGCGGCTCGCTGGCGGGCAGCGTCCCGGCTGCGGAAGCGGGATCGGAGGCGGGCGGGTTCACGGTGCGGATAGACTCCTTGCCCACCCATTATAGGAAGCGGCTCATGGCAGGCGGATGGTTCCGGCGCCGGCGCGACCCCGACCCGATCGCCGACGCCGACTGGCAACCGGCGGCCGCCACGCTCGCGGCCAGCATCAGTCTGACCCCGGCGCAGTGGCGGCGCCTGCGCGCGCTCGCCACCCGGTTTCTTGCCGAGAAGACCTTCTCGGGCGCGCAGGGCTTCACGGTGACCGACGAGGTCCGGATCGCGATCGCCGCCCAGGCCTGCCTGCCGGTGCTCAGCCTCGGCCTGGGCGCCTACAGGGACTTCCTCGAGATCGTGGTCTACCCCGCGCAGTTCCGGGTGCCGCGCCGCGAGGTCGACGAGGCCGGGGTGGTGCACGAGTCGCTGGAGTGGCTCGCCGGCGAGGCCCATGACGGCGGGCCGGTGGTGCTGTCCTGGGCCGATGCCGATCCCGCGGCGGCGCAGGGCCCGTTCAATGTGGTCATCCACGAGTTCGTGCACAAGCTCGATCTGCTCGACGGCGAAGCCGACGGCATTCCGCCGCTGCCGCCGGGACGCCGGACGGCCTGGACGCGGGCGCTGCACGAGGCCCACGCCGACTTCTGCGCGATGCTCGACACCGTCGAGCGGGAGATCCCCCGCGACATCGACCCCGAAAGCGAGGCCGCCGACCCCTGGTACGCGCAGCTGCCGCTCGACCCCTATGCCGCCACCGACCCGGCGGAGTTCTTCGCGGTCTCGGGGGAGATGTTCTTTCTCGATCCCGAGGGCCTGCGGGCGAACTGGCCGGACTGGTTCGCCCAGCTCGCCGGCCTGTTCCGGCTGGACGCGATCGACGAATCTGCGCCGACTGAGGAATAAGTCAAATTCGGCGCCGCCCGGGCGGCCGGGAATGTGCGCTACCTCACCGAGTGGGCAACGGCCGCGGGCTAGGCTGCGCCATCGCTTCGCGCTGGCTGACCGCCTGCCCATGATCCGCCTGTTCAATCACTACCTGTCGGCACGAACCCTGCTGCTCACCGCCATCGAGATGGTGGTGCTGTTCCAGTCGATGGTGCTCGGCTACCAGCTGCGCATGGCCGAGTACGCGATGCGGGTGCCGATCTCCGAAGCGGCGCTGTTCACGGTCACGATGCTGCTGATGATGACCTCGCTGGGCCTGTACCAGCCCCAGCCCGAGCCCTTCCGGGCGACGGTGCGGCGGGTGCTGGTGGCCTACGGACTGACGCTGGTGCTGATGAGCGTGGTCTTCTACCTGCTGCCGATGTTCTATGTCGGCCGCGGCGTGTTCGCCGCCAGCTCGCTGTTTGCCATGGCCGGCGTGCTGCTGGTGCGGCTGATGTTCTTCCGCATCTCGGATGTCGGCCTGCCGCGCCGCCGCGTGCTGGTGCTGGGCAACGGGCCCGAGGCCGAGGAGGTGGTCCGCTACCTGCACGGCAGCGAGATGGTCCGCTCGATCGACTATGCCGGCCTGTACCCGGTGATCTCCGAGCGCGACGACGGCGAGCCTTCGCGGCGCATCAACCACGACCGGCTGCTGCGCTCGGTGCGCGAGCTGCGGGTTTCCGAGATCGTGATCGCGGTGCGCGAGCGCCGCGGCGGGGTGCTGCCGCTGCGCCAGCTGCTCGATGCCCGGCTCGCCGGCGTGCGGGTGATGGACCTCGCCGCGTTCTACGAGCGCGAGCGCGGCATGCTCAAGGTGGACAACCTGCGCGCAAGCTGGCTGATCTTCGGCCAGGGCTTCGATCGCGGCATGGCCCGCGACATCATCAAGCGGATGTTCGATGTGGTGGTGAGCTCGCTGCTGCTGGTGCTGCTCGCGCCGCTGGTGCTGGTGGCCATGGTGCTGATCGCGCTCGAGTCGGGCTGGCCGGTGCTGTACCGGCAGGAGCGCATCGGCGAGGGGGGCGCGCCCTTCATGCTCTACAAGCTGCGCTCGATGCGCCAGGACGCCGAGAAGGACGGACAGCCGCGCTGGGCCGAGGACGGCGACAGCCGCATCACCCGCATGGGCGCGTTCCTGCGCACCACCCGCCTCGACGAGGTGCCGCAGCTCTTCAACGTGCTGCGCGGCGACATGAGCTTCGTGGGTCCGCGCCCGGAGCGCGGCTTCTTCGTGCAGAGGCTGATCGAGCAGATCCCCTACTACGATGTGCGCCACAGCGTGAAACCCGGCATCACCGGCTGGTCCCAGGTGCGCTACCCCTACGGCGCCTCGGTCGAGGACTCGCTCGCCAAGCTGCAGTACGACCTGTACTACGTGAAGAACCACTCGCTGTTCCTCGACCTGCTGATCCTGGTCGAGACCATCCAGGTGGTGGTGCTGGGCAAAGGGGCCCGCTGATCACCGCGGGCGCGCCGTGAGCCACTCCCTCGCGCTGTCGGGATTTCTCGCAACCGCCCTGGCCTGCGCCGCGCTGGCGGCGCTGCACGCCGCCCGCGGCGCGCCCCCCGGTGCCGCGCGCCTGTTCGTGGCGGCCCTGAGCGCCCAGGCGGTGTGGGCCGCCACGGCCGCAGCCGCGCGAGACGGGGCCGTCCTGGCCGCGATTCCAGCCGCGGCGGAATCGCTGCGCACAGCGCTGTGGCTGGCCTTCCTGCTGGTGCTGCTGCGCGAAGCCGCGCGGGGCGGGGGCCCGGACCCGTCAGCCGACCGCCGTGACGGCGCCCGCGCGCCCGGTGGCACGGTCCGCGCGCGTCGCAGCGCAGCCCTGGGAGTGGTGGCCGGCGCGGCCATGCTCGCCCTGCTCATCGACCTGCTCGCCCCCCTGAGCAGCAGCGCGCTGCTGCTGCGCACCGGCGGGGCGGTCTTCGGCCTGTTCTGCATCGAGCAGGTCTGGCGCGCCGGCAGGCCCGGCCAGGGCGCGGGCGCGACGCGTCTTGCCGCGGCGGGGTTGCTGATGTTCGGCGCCGACCTGGTCCTGTGCAGCGACGCGCTGATGTACGGGCGGCTCGATCCGCAGCTGGTCGACGCCCGCGGCTGGGCCAATGCGCTGGCCGTGCCGCTGCTCGCCTCGGCGGCAGCCCGGCAGCGCGACTGGCGCATGGCGCTCGGCGTGTCGCGCCGCTTGCTGTTCCAGTCGGCCGCGCTGCTCACCGCCGGCCTCTTCCTGATGCTGATGGCCGCCGGCGGCTACTGGCTGCGCTATGCCGGACCGGCGCCGCTCGACAGCGCGGTGACGGTGCTGCTGTTCGCGACGGCGATCGCGCTGCTGGCGCTGCTCGGCTCGCGCAGCGCGCGCGCCCGGCTGCGCGTCACCGTGGCCAAGCATTTCTTCGGCTACCGCTACGATTACCGCGAGGAGTGGCTGCGGCTGACCGCTCTGCTGTCGGCCGGCCCCGACGAGGGCGAGACGCAGCCGCTGGGCCTGCGCGCCCTGCGCGCCCTGGGCGGACTGGCCGACGCGCGCTGCGGCGCGCTCTGGCTCCAGGACGAGGCCGGCGGCTATGCCTGCACCGACAACTGGCGCTACGCCGGCGCCACACCCGGCCTGCCGGCCGGCCACCCGCTGGTGAGCGAACTGGCCCGCACCCAGTGGATCATCGAGGTTGGCCGACAGCGGGCCGGCGCCAGCATGCCGGCCGCCCTGCCCGCCGCCATCGCGGACTCGCCGTCGGCCTGGCTGCTGGTGCCGCTGCTGCTGCACGAGCAGCTGATCGGCTTCGCGCTGCTGGGCGAGCCGGTGGCGCCCACGCCGCTCGACTGGGAACTGCGCGACGCGCTGAAGACCGCCGCGCACCAGGTCGCCAGCCACCTCGGCGAGCGCCGGGCGGTGGAGGCCCTGGTGCAGGCGCGGCAGTTCGAGTCGTTCAACCGGCGTTCGGCCTTCGTCGCGCACGATCTGAAGAACCTGGTCTCGCAGCTCTCGCTGCTGCTGGCCAATGCCCCGCGGCATCGCGGCAACCCCGCCTTCCAGGCCGACATGCTCGACACCGTGGGTCATGTCCACGACCGCATCCAGGGCCTGCTGCGGCAGCTCGACGACGGCAGCCGACCGCTCGAACAGGCCTGCGCGGTGCCGCTGGCCGAGGCGGTCGACGCGGCGGTGCGCCAGCGCGGCGGGCGCGGACCGCAGCCGACCGTCAGCGTCGATGACGCCGCGCGGCGGGCGCTGGTGATCGCCCATCGCGATCGGCTGGAACGGGTGATCGGCCACCTGGTGAAGAACGCCAGCGAGGCCATCGAGGGGCAGGGCAGCGTCAGCGTGCGCCTGAGCGCCGACGGCGAGCTCGCCCGGCTGGAGGTGGCCGACACCGGCCGCGGCATGAGCGAGCGCTTCATCCGGGAGCGGCTGTTCCGCCCCTTCCAAACCACCAAGCCCGACGGCATGGGGATCGGCAGCTTCGAGAGCCGCGAGTACATCCGCGAGCTCGGCGGCTCGCTGGAGGTCGACAGCCAGGAAGGCCGCGGCACGGTCTTCCGGGTGCGCCTGCCGTTGGCCACCCTGGGCGTTCAGGGCTGATCGGCCATGGACGGCGTGATCGGCGAGGAGCGCCCCACCCTGCTCGTGGTCGAGGACGATCTCGGACTGCGCAAGCAGATGCGCTGGTCCTTCGATCGCTACGAGGTGGTGTTCGCCGAGGACCGCGAGAGCGCGATCGCCGCGCTGCGCCGGCACGAGCCGGCCGTGGTCACGCTGGATCTCGGCCTGCCGCCGGATCCCGATTCGCCGGCCGAAGGGCTGCGCACGCTGCAGGAGATCCTCGCGCTGGCGCCGGCCACCAAGGTGATCGCGGTGACCGGCCAGAGCGACCGGGGCAATGCCCTGCGCGCGGTGGGCATGGGCGCCTACGACTTCTTCGCCAAGCCCTTCGAATCGGACCGGCTCGGGCTGGTGATCGAACGCGCCTTCCGGCTCGCCGATCTCGAGCGCGAGAACCGGCGGCTGAGCGCGGCGGGCGGGGAGTCACCGCTCGCCGGCCTGATCACCCGCGACCCGGCGATGCTCAAGCTCACCCGTCAGATCGAGCGGCTGGCGCCCACCGGCGCCACGGTGATGCTGCTGGGCGAGAGCGGCACCGGCAAGGAGGTGCTGGCCCGCGGCCTGCACGATCTCTCGCCGCGCGCCGCGAACCGCTTCGTGGCGATCAACTGCGCCGCGATCCCCGACACCCTGCTCGAGGCCGAACTCTTCGGCTACGAGAAGGGCGCATTCACCGGCGCGGTCCGGACCACGCCCGGTCGCATCGAGACGGCCGATGGCGGGACGCTCTTTCTCGACGAGATCGGCGACCTGCCGCTGGGCCTGCAGGCCAAGCTGCTGCGCTTCCTGCAGGAGCGGGTGATCGAGCGGGTGGGCGGCCGCGAGGAGATCGCGATCGATGTGCGGGTGGTCTGCGCCACCCACCGCAACCTGCGCGAGCACATCCGCGACGGCGCCTTCCGCGAGGATCTGTTCTACCGGCTCTCGGAGATGGTGCTGCCGATTCCGCCGCTGCGCGAGCGCGCCGGCGACGCCACGCTGCTGGCGAGGGCCTTCGTCGCGCGCTTCACCGAGCCGGGCGCCCGCGATCGGCTGATCCTGCGCCAGGATGCGCTGGAGGCGATCGAGCGCCACCCCTGGCCAGGCAATGTGCGCGAACTCGAGAACTGCATCAAACGGGCCACGATCATGGCCGACGGACCGGCCATCGGCGCCGCCGATCTCGGACTGGAGTCCGCCGAGGAACCGATGCCGCTGAACCTGCGACAGGTGCGCGAGGAAGCGGAAAAACAGGCCGTGCTCAAAGTGATGGCCCGGGTCGATGGCAACATCGTCCGCGCCGCCGAGCTGCTCGGGGTGAGTCGCCCAACGCTGTACGACCTGCTGAACCGATTCGGGCTGCGCTGAACGCGGCCGATTGCCGGAGTCCCGCATGAAACCCCACCGACCGCTGCTCCTCGCCCTCGCGGTGAGCCTCGCCCTGACGGCCACCGGCTGCGGCGATTCCGCCGACGCGCTGATGGCCAAGGCGCGCAGCGCCATCGCCGCGCGCGAACCGAAGGCGGCGGAGATCCACCTCAAGAACCTGCTGCGCAAGCAGGAGCGGGCCGACGCCCGCCTGCTGCTCGGCCAGGTGCACGCCGCCAGCGGCGACTGGCGCTCGGCCGAGAAGGAGTTCGAGCGCGCGCTCGAGGCCAATCACGATCCGGTGGCCGCGGGGCTGGGCCTGGCCGAGACCCGGCTGCAGCTCGGCGAATGGCGCAAGGTGATCGAACAGCTCGCCAAGCTGCCGCCCGGCACGCCGGCCGACATCGCGCGCGCCCAGACCCTGCTGGGCCGGGCCCACGCCGCCGGTGGCCAGCGCGAGGCGGCGCAGGCCGCCTACCAGGCGGCGCTGCAGGCGGTGCCGGACCATGTGCCGGCCCGGGTGGGACTGATCACCCTGTCGGCCGCCCGCGATCTGGCCGGCGCGCAGAGCGCCGTGGATGAACTGCTGGCGCGGGCCCCGGATGCTCCCGACGCGCTGTCGCTCAAGGGCGACATCGAACTGGCGGCCGGTCGGGTCGAACAGGCGGCGGCGCTCTATGCCCGGGTGGCCGGGGCCGAGCCCCTGAACCGTTCGGTGCGCGCCAAGCTCGCCTCGCTCGCGAGCGAGCAGCGCGACTATGCCGGCGCGCAGCGCTGGATCGACGAGCTCAAGAAGCTCACCGGGCCGGCGGTGGGCACCATGCACCTGCAGGCGCTCAACGACTTCCGGCAGAACCGCCTGGAGCCGGCCCGCGACGCGATCATGGCCGGCCTGAAGAACTCGCCCGACTACCTGCCCTCGCTCGCGCTGGCCGCGACCATCCACCTCAGCCTGAACTCGCTGGAGCAGGCCGAGAACAACGCGCGCCAGGTGATGGAGCGGGCGCCCAACTCGACCCTGGGCTACCGCCTGCTGGCCGCCACCTACCTGCGCATGGACGCGCCCGAGCGCGCGCTGCAGGTGATGGCGCCCCTGCTGGAGCGCGAGGTGAAGGATCCGCTGCTGCTCAGCCTTGCCGGCGAAGCCAGTCTGCGCATCGGCGACGCGGCGCGCTCGGCGCAGCTGTTCTCGCGCGCCGCGGCGCTCGCGCCGGACGACCCCAGCCAGAAGACCGGGCGCGGCGTGGCCCGCATCGCCGCCGGCGACAGGGAGGGCGGCATGCTCGACCTGGAACAGGCCGCCGAGCTCAACCCCTCCGGCATCCAGGCCGATCTCGCGCTGATCGCGCAGCTGCTGCGCGACCGGCAGTACGACAAGGCCTCGGCGGCGATCGAGCGGCTGGCCCGCAAGCAGCCCGAGAACCCGCTCGCCGACAACCTGCGCGGCACGATCGCGCTGGCCCGCAACGACCCGGCGGCGGCGCGCCGGCATTTCGAGGCGGCGTTGACCCGCCAGCCGACCTACTTCGCCGCGGTCTCCAACCTCGCGGCGCTCGACCTGCGCGACAAGCAGCCGCAGGCCGCCCGGCAACGCTACCTCAAGCTGCTCGAGCGGGAGCCGCGGCATGTGCGCGCGATGCATGCGCTGGCCCAGATCGCGGCCAACGAGGGCGATCAGGCCCAGACCCTGCAGTGGCTGGTCAAGGCCCGCGACGCCGACCGCGGCTCGGTGCCGGCCACGCTCGCGCTCGCCCGCTTCCATCTCGCCGCCAACCAGCCCAAGGAGGCGCTGCCGATCCTGCAGGAGGCGGCGGGCGCCGCGCCCAACCAGCTCGAGCTGCTCGAGGCGCTCGGCAACGCCTACCTCGGCGCGGGCGACGAGGCGCAGGCCGTGCTCACCTTCGAGAAGATGCTGCGGGCGCGGCCCGATTCGGCCCTGCTGCAGATGCGCATGGCCGAGTTCCGTCTCAAGCGCGGCGAACCCGAGAAGGCGCTGGCCAGCTATCGGAAGGCCGCCGAACTCTCGCCGAAGGCCGTGGAGCCGCGCGCCGGCATGGCCGGGGCGCTGGTGGCCATGGGCAAGGTGGCCGAGGCCCGCGCGATTGCCGACGCCCTGCAGCGGGAATCGCCGCGCAGCCCGGCCGGCGCGCTGCTCGACGGCGACATCCTCGCGCAGCAGCGGCGCCTGCCCGAGGCGGTGGCGGCCTATCGCCGCGCGCTCGCGCTCAATCGCAGCGTGCCGATCGCATTGCGCCTGCACGGCGCGCTGCTCGCCGACAACCGGCAGGCCGAGGCCGACGCCATGATGCGCGGCCTGCTCGCCGAGAATCCGCGCGACGCCGCGCTCAAGGTGCACGCGGCGATGATCGAGGGCTCGCGCAAGCGCTGGGACGCGGCGGTGCCGCTGTATCGCGAGGCGGCGGCCATCCAGCCGGGCAACGCGGCCGTGCTCAACAACCTCGCCTGGGCGCTGATCGAGACCCGCGATCCGAGCGCGCTGGCCACGGCCGAGAAGGCTCATGCGCTCGCGCCCCGCTCGCCCGAGGTGCTCGACACCTATGGCACCGCGCTGCTCGCCCGCGGCGACGCGGCGCGCGCCAGCGAGATCCTGCGTCAGGCGGTGAGCGCCGCGCCCCGCGTGCCGGCCTATCGGGTGCGTCTGGCCGAGGCGCTGATCGCGCGCGGCGACAAGGTCGAGGCGCGCAAGGAACTCGACACCGTGCTCGCCGAGGTGCGCGCCGGACCGACCTTCGAGCAGGCTCAGGGCCTGCTGCGCCGGCTCTGAGCGCGCCCGCCGTTTCGGGCGGTGCCCGGTGAGCGGCGACGCTGATCGACCGCCGGGCCGTCGCATGCCCGGGCCGTTGCCGGCGCTGGCCGCGCTCGCGCTGTCCGCCGGCGGCGGCTGGATGGCCCTGCACCACCCGCTCTCGGCGAATCTCGCGCTCGCCGGCTTCATCGCCTGGACGGCGCTGTGCCTGTGGCGCCCCCTGATCGGCCTGAGCGGCGCCCTGGCGCTGCTGCCGCTGGCCGGACTCGCGCCCTGGACCGGCTGGCTCGCGCTGGAAGAGCTCGACCTGCTGCTCGCCGGCCTGGCGATCGCGGGCCTGCTGCGCGGCAGCGGCACGATGCCGGCCGCGGCGCCGGCGGGCGCGGGAAGCCGGCTTGCGCCGGGTGACCGCGGCCTGCTGCCGGCGCTGCTGATTGGCGCCTTCGGCGTGGCCAGCGCGATCGCGCTGGCCCGCGGCTGGCTCGCCGCGCCGGCCGCGCCGCTGCACTGGACCCAGGGCTATCTCGAGCCGCTGAACAGCCTGCGGCTGGCCAGGCCCTTCGCCTGGACCCTGCTGCTGCTGCCCTTGATGGCAAGCGCCGCGCGCGAGCGCGCTCCGGCCCTGCGCGAGGCGCTGGCCGACGGCATGCTCACCGGCCTGGCGCTCGCCTGCCTGGCCGCGCTCTGGGAACGGATGGCATTTCCGGGCCTGCTGAATTTCTCGGCCGACTACCGGACTTCAGCGCTTTTCTGGGAGATGCATGTCGGCGGCGCTGCCCTCGATGGCTATCTCGCCCTGGGCGTGCCGTTCGCGGTCCGGGCCGTGCTGCGCGCCCGCACGCCGCTGCGGCTGGCGCTGAGCGGCGCGGTCGCGATGCTGGCCGCCTATGCCTGCCTGACCACCTTCTCGCGCGGGGTCTACCTCGCGATTCCGATCGGCCTGGTGGTGATGGCGCTGGTCGAACGCCGCGCGGGAGCCGCCCTGCCGCTCGGGGGGCCGCGACCGCGCCCGGGCGAGGACGACAGGCCACTCGGGCTGCGCTGGCTGGCGGTGGCCGCGCCCCTGGCCGCCGCCGGCACCTACCTGGTGTTCGCGCACGGCGGCTACCGCGCCAGCGGGGCGGCGCTGGCCATGGTCGCGGCGATCGCCTTTGCCGGCGGCGCGGCGCGGCGACTCGGCGCCCCTCGCAGCCTGGCCGCGATCGCTGGTGGCGCGCTGTTCGCGGCCGCGCTCGGCCTCGTCGCCGCGCATCTGCCGAAGGGGCCCTATCTGCTGCAGGCGCTGCTGATCGGCGCGAGCGCGGCGCTCACCTGGCGCCGGCAAGCGCTGCCGGAGCGCGAGCGCTCCCAGGCCAGCGCGGCGCTGATGATGGCCCTGATCGGCGCGCTCGGCGCCGGCGCTGGCGCCGTGGCCCTTCACTGGGGCGGCCCGGCGGCGCTGAGCGGCGCGCTGCCGGTGCTGCTGGGCCTGGGCCTGCTCGCCGCGCTCGACGGCGCCCGCCCGAAGCCGTTGTGGCCGACGGCGGTGCGCCCCGCCACCCAGGCACTGGCGATGGTCGCGATCACCAGCGCGTGCGTCGCGGTGTTCACCGGCGGCTCCTACATGGGCGAGCGCTTCAGCGACAGTGGCCGCGACCTGCGCGGTCGCCTGAGCCACTGGCAGGAGTCGCTCGCGATGATGCGCGGCCCCATCGACTGGGCGCTGGGCAAGGGCCTCGGCCGGTATCACGCCGGCCAGTTCTTCGGTCGACCGGCCGATGAACGCCCCGGCAGCCACGCCTGGCGGCCGCTCGATGATCGCGGCGACGGCCAGCTCACCCTCACCGGCCCCGGCCATGTCGCGGGATGGGGGGAGCTCTACCGGTTCTCCCAGCGCGTGCCGGCGCTGCCCGGTCAGTGGCAGGTGAATGCGCGAGTGCGCCCGTCGGGCGCGTTGCGCCTGCATGTGGAGATCTGCGCCAAGCACCTGCTCTACGACGCCGGCTGCAGCACCGGCTCGCAGGTGCTGCAGCCGCCGTTCGGCGCCTGGCAGACAGTGAGCCTTCGCACCGATGGATCGGTGACGCAGAGTGGCCCCCGGGGCGTGCCGACCCTGGCGATGTTCTCGATCGCCGTGGCCACCGCGGGCGCGAGGCTGGAGATCGACGAGCTGCGCATCATTGCCCCCGATGGCCGCGAGATCAGCCGCAATCCCGGCTTCCTGGGGGGCCTCGACGGCTGGTTCTTCTCGAGCGATCGGCATCACCTGCCCTGGCACGCCAAGAACCTCGGCCTGCACCTGCTGATCGAGCAGGGCGCCATCGGCGGGGTGGCCTTCGCCCTGCTCACGATCGGAGCGCTGGCGCGGCTGGCGCGCCGCGACGCCGGCCCGATGGCCGGTACGCTCGCCGGCGCGCTGAGCGGCTTCCTGGTGGTGGGGCTCTTCGACAGCCTGCTCGATGCGCCCCGGGTAGCCTGGACCTTCTACCTGCTGACGGCCTGGGCGCTGCTTGCGCCCAGGGCCGTGCGTCCGCGCGCGCCTCAGATGCGCGACGAGAGCGCCTGAACCCGGCGGCGCGGCCGCCGGCCGAACAGGCCGATCCCGATCATCGAGGCGCCGACCAGCGCCAGCGCGCCCGGCTCGTCGACCGCGAAGCTCTGGTTCGCATCGGCCTGGAAAGTCAGGTCGCCGGCCACCGGGGTGTAGCCGTCGAAGGACAGCGGCGGCGTCCAGCCGTTGGTGTGGAACTCGCCGCTCTGCAGGGTGGTGGAAAAGCTGGTGGTGGTGAGCTCCGGCTGGATCCACGCGGTGTTGGTGAAGTCCACCCCGCCGGTGAGTGCCGTCACGCCGAACGCACTGCCGCCGATGAAGGCGAGGCTGCCCACGGTCTGGGTGCCGAAGAGGCCGCTGATCAGCGGGATGCCGTCGCGAAAGCCGGTGCTGGTCACCCGATTGGCGTTTTGCGCGAGGTCGTACCAGACCTCATAGCTGCCGCCGATGATCGAGAAGGTGCAGACGCCCGACACGCAGGCGATGACCGATTCGCGCAGCTTGGCGTACAGCGTGTACTCGTAGCCGCCGGCATGGTCGGGGATGCCATCCGGGTTCTGGTCGAGCAGCGCGGTGGTGTAGGTGATGCCGTTCTTGATCACCCCGGCCCAGGCATAGAGCTCGAGATCGAAGGCGCTGCCCGGCACCGGCTGGAAGCCGGTGATCAGCGCCGATCCGTTCGAGTCCCAGTCGAAGCCGGTCCAGCGCACCGCGCTGAGTTCGACATTGGTGATGGTGGCCGCGGTCGACGCGCCGCTGGCGCAGACCGCAAGCGCGAGCACTGCGGTCCGGATTGCGTGGCTCGATGTCATGGGAGTCCCTTCAACGGTGGTGGGCGGGGCCGGCATCCTCGATGCCGTTGCCCCGACTTGTCCCACCCCGATGCTCCCGCGCCGCCCGGTCGAGCGCGGTGCGCCTGATCAGCGAAGCCGCAGATGCGCGCCGGATTTGTGAGCGAGATGCGCCAGAAGGCGCGCCGGCGGCATGCGCAGCCGGTGGTAGCGGGCCTGCAGCAGCAGGCGCGCGAACTGCGCGGGCATCGCGGGACGGCTGACCGCTCCGGGCAGATTGGCGGCGCCCATCAGCCGGTCCATCCACCAGGCCCTCCAGACCGGCACCGCCCACTGCCGGCGACGCTCGCGCCGCGCGGCCAGGCCCGGCGGCTCGACCAGCCCGGCCACCGGCGTGGCAAGCCAGGCGGTGGCGTAGCGCGCCGCCCAGCGCAGCGCGGGCGCGCCGCCGATCTCGATCGCGCGCTCGATCAGCGCATCGCTGAAGCCTGCCGGATCAGGGCCGCCATGCGCGCGCACCAGCAGATCGAAATCCATCAGCTCGCGCAGCCGGCCGTCGAGTTCGGTGTCCTTGAAGGCATGCACCGCGCAGTGCAGCACCTGATCGCGGGGATCGGGCACCCGGAAGGCGCCCAGGGGCACGGCCCGGGCGAGGACCGCGGCCTCGTCGATGCCGCCGCCGGCAAGCGCCGGCGTGAGCGCGTGATGCAGGTCGACCTCGACGCTGCGCGCCGGATGGCGCAGCGGCGGCAGCTCGTGCGACCACTCGCGGTAGTAGCGCTCATCGTAGCCGTCCAGACGCTGCGCCATCCAGCCGGCGCCCAGCAGCAGCGTCTCGGCGCGCGCCAGTCGTGGCCGGGGCACCAGCAGATCGACATCGCCGGCGATCCGGCCCGCCGCGAGCGCCAGGCCCTGGGCCTGATAGGCGGCGCCCTTGAGCAGCAGCACCTCGCCGGCGAGCGGCGCGAGCGCCTCGGCCAGCGCCTCGAGCTCGCGATCGAGCTGGGCGGCCCGCTCGGCCACCAGCACCGACACCGACTCGAACTGGCCGCGCACCGGCTCGGGCAGATGCGGGATCAGACCCGCCTCTCGCAGCCTGACCATCAGATGACCCGCGCAGCGGGCGCGCCGCGCCGCGCCGAGCACCGCGCTCCAGTCGGCAGGCGCCAGCGTGAGCGCGCGCAGCGGCTGCTGCCACAGCGCAAGCAGGCGGGCGCTGGCCGGGTGCATCAGACCCGCCGTTGGCCGCGCGCGCGGCACAGCGGCTCGAGCAGCGCGAGCGCGTCATCGAGTTCGCCGAAGGTGAGCCGCCAGCAGCCCGCGTCGGCGGCCAGCGCGCAGGCGGCCTCGAATCCGGCTTCGCCGAGCACGCCATAGTTGAAGCTGTTGGCGGCGAATTCGGCGATCGCCCGCGCCGGGCGAACCTCGGTGAGTTCGGCCCGCGCGCCCGCCCGCCAGGTGGGAAAGACGACCACCGCCGGCGCCACGCTCTCATGGCGCCGGGCCGCGGCCTCGGCCGGCACGGCCAGATGCGCGACATCGCCCTTGTGGGTCTTGTGGAAGACCGGGCCGAGCACCGCCTGGGGCGAACGCCGGGCGATGAGCGCGATCGCGGCATTCTTCAGCGCCACCGGCTTGGTGATCGGCAGCAGACGCCGATCCGACAGCCGCAGCACGCCGAACTCGTCGGAGAGCAGTCGCGCGCCGGCCAGGCTGAGCGCAGCGGTGAGCGTGCTCTTGCCCGAGCCGGGCGCGGCCACCAGCAGCAGCCCCGCGCCGTGCCAGTCCAGCGTGCCGGCGTGCAGCAGCCAGTGCCGGGTGAAGAGATGCGCGAAGACCCAGTTCAGGCCCCACTCGAGCTGCGGCAGCGCCAGGCCCGCGGGCATCGGCTCGAACGGCTCGGTGCCGTCGGCCAGGAAGCGCACGCCCGGCCGCCAGACGCGCCGCGGCCCGGCCGTCGGCAGCAACTCGACCTCGCAATCGACGAAGCCCGGCTCTTCGGGCGGCGGCAGCGCGCGATAGACGCGGGCGAGCGGCTCGGGGAGTTCGGCCAGCGGCGACCGGACCCGGACCCGCATGGCGCCCAGATCGAGCACCAGGCCATCGCCCTGCAGCCGGTGCGCGGCGTCCTCGGCGCCGAGGGTGCGCCGCGGCCCGGCATTGGGCGCGGCGCCCCCGGGCGCGGCCGGATCACCCACCGGCCTGAAGGCCGGCGCCGGCCCGGGATCCGGACGGCTCGGCCGCCGCGAGGCCTGACCCTGCCCGGGCGCCCGGACGCGGCGATGCCAGGCCAGTTCGGCCAGTCCCTGAAGGCGGGGGATCAGATCGGGCACGGGCGGCGCCGCCTGCCCGGCCCCGGATGCGTCGTCGCGCAGCAGCTGCGCGATCATCGCGGCAGGCCCGCGCGCGCCCTCGGCGGCGATGCCGTCGAGCTCATCGAGCAGCGCCAGTCCGTCGGGCGAGAGCAGATGGGTCTGCCAGGTGACCGGGTCGAACACCGCCGCCCCGTCGTCGAAGACGCGCAGGCGCCGGTTGACCGCGCTCGCCGGCGGACTCACGGCGGCGTGGGCCGCGACCGGCCCGCCCCGGGCATTCAGCCCACCACCCAGCCCGGGCCCTGCGAGCCGGAGGGACTGAGCGAGCTCCAGGACGACAGGTGAAGCGCCTGCCCGGCCCCGACATAGCGCGGCCAGGCGCCGAGCTCGGTGGCGCTGCCGCTGCCAGGGGTGAGCGTGGTGGCGAACAGCACCGCGAGATAGACCGGCTCCTCGGTGCCCGATACCGGCACCGCGATCGCCCCGCTGGTGTCGTACCAGACGCCGTCGATGCGGTAGAGCTGGCCGGTGTACTGGACCGGCGGCACGCCGACATCGGCGGCCAGGCTGTAGGTGCCGGTGAATCGGGTGCCCGCCACCCGGATCCAGCCGTCGGCGCTCGACACCGCGAGCAGCGGCGGATGGATGGCATCGTTGATCGCGCCCCGGTAGGCCGAGCCGATCGGGCCGGCCGCGCGGGTGGGCAGGCTCACCATCAGGGGCGAGCCGGCGGCGGCCATGCGCAGCAGGTGACGGCGCCGGCTCAGTCGGTCGCTGGCAGCGGCGCCAGGCGCGGCGGATGAGGGTGGGGCTTGTTCGGACATGATGACCGCCTGGGGAGTGCTCGCATCAGCGGGATGGGCTGGATGCCGGAACGCAAGCAATACCGCCGGATGCGGGCCCGGTCATTGCGCCTGCCGACCGAAAGCGCATCCCGACGGCCTCAGGCGGGCCTGTCCGACGCCGCGGCGGGCTCGCGCCGCGCGTACCAGCCGATGGCCTCGTCGATGCCCTGGGCGACCCGATGGGTGGGTTCATAGCCGATCATTGTCCGCGCCCGCTCGATGCTGGCGAGGGAATGGCGCACATCTCCGGCGCGAAAGTCGCGGAACTGCGGCGCCAGCCGATAGTCGGCGCCGAGCTGCCGCTGCAGGGCAGCGCGCAGCGCCTCGAAGAGCTCGACCAGGCTGGTGCGCTCGCCCACCGCCACATTGAGCACGGTGTGCGGCGGCAGCGCTCCGGGCGCCAGCGCCGCGCGCAGGTTGGCCTGCACCGCGTTGGCCACATAGCAGAAGTCGCGGCTGGTCTGGCCGTCGCCGTTGATCACGCAGGGCTCGCCGCGCAGCATGGCCGACACCCACAGCGGAATCACCGCGGCATAGGGGCCATCGGGATCCTGGCGCGGCCCGAACACATTGAAGTAGCGCAGGCCCACGCAGGTCATGCCGTAGGTGCGCGCCCAGACATCGGCGAAGAGCTCGTTGGCCGACTTGGTGGCGGCATACGGCGACAGCGGCCGGCCGACGCGATCTTCCACCTTGGGCAGATCGGGATGATCGCCGTAGACCGAGCTCGAGGAGGCATAGACGAAGCGGCGCACGCCGGCATCGCGGGCGGCGGTGAGCATCTGCACGAAGCCGGTGACATTGGCCTCGAAGGAACGCATCGGCTGGGCGATCGATCGCGGCACCGAGCCGAGGGCGGCCTGATGGAGCACCTGGTCGGCGCCCTGCGCCGCCTCGCGGCAGGCCGCGGCATCGCCGATGTCGCCTTCGATGAATCGCCAGCGCGCCCAGGCGGCCGCGCCGACCCGCTCGCGCACCTCGTCCAGATTGCGGCGGTGACCGGTGGCGAAGTTGTCCAGCCCGGTGACCCGATGGCCGGCGCGCAGCAGGGTCTCGACGAGGTTGGAGCCGATGAAGCCGGCCGCGCCGGTGACCAGCCAGTGCTGCGCGGGGACGGCGGCGAGCCAGTGGAAGGGGGCTGAAGGGGGGCTGGAAGGCATGGGGCGAAGGAAAACCCGATTGGTCAGGCGACCCGTTGAGCGGGCGCAAGCGGCGAAGCGGCAATCCGGGAGACATTGTTCCTCGCCCCCGGCCCACCGGTCGATAGTATCCCGCGCTCCACGACGCACTTTGCCTGATCACACCTTCACCATGTCGCGCCGAAAGATTCGCCTGCGGGCGGATGACGGTCGATCGGCCGTGTCCGTCTTGCTGCTCGGCGCCGTGCTGAGCGCGTCGGCCCAGGCCGGCGCCGGCACGCCGGAGAGCAGTCCCCGCCAGCTGGTCGATCAGGGCGTGCGCTGGGAGCACGCCGAGGGCGTGCGCCGCGACCTGGGCGCCGCGCACGAGGCCTACTGCCGCGCCGCCCGAGCGGGGTCGGCCGAAGGCCTGCTGCGGCTGGGCTGGATGTACGCCAACGGCCGCGGCGTGGCGCGCGACGACGCGCTGGCCAACGGCCTGTTCCAGCGGGCCGCCGAGCTCGGCAGCGATCTCGGGGCCCGGCTGGCTGGCGCGATCACCGCCGCCGAGCCGCGACTGCCGGCCTGCCTGACGGCATCGATGGCCAGCGAGGCAGTCCGCCCGGCCGTGACCGCGTCGAGCGGCAGCGAGACCGGCGCAGGCGCGCCCGCCACCCTCATGCCGCCCCGCCCGGCGGAATCGGCCCCGGCGAACCAGGGCCTGCCGAGCACCGCCGGCGCGCCCGGCCCCGCCTGGCGCCCCCTGATCGCCCCGGCGCTGAAGCTCGCCGCCGAATTCCGGCTCGATCCGCGGCTGGTGCTCGCCCTGATCCGCGCCGAGTCCAACTTCGACCCGCAGGCCCGCTCGGTGCGTCAGGCCCAGGGCCTGATGCAGCTCGTGCCCGACACCGCCGAACGCTTCGCGGTGCGCGACGCCTTCGACCCGCTGGAAAACCTGCGCGGCGGCATGAGCTATCTGCGCTGGCTGCTCTCCTACTTCCGCGGCGATGTGGTGCTGGCTCTGGCCGGCTACAACGCCGGCGAAGGCGCGGTGGACCGCCACCGCGGCGTGCCGCCGCACCCGGAGACGCTGGCCTATGTGCAGCGGGTGCGGACGCTCTATCCCTTCGACCGCCATCCCTTCGACCCGAAGGCCGCCGCGCCGATGCGCGCGGTGTGGCTGGCCGACACCGCCCCCGGAGCCCTCCGGTGAGGGGCGCCGGCGTTGTCGAATCCCGCCGCCGCGCGCTGGCGGGGCTGGCCGCGATCGCCGGCACCCGTCTCGCGGGTCAGGCCCACGCGCAGGGTCCGGGTCTGGGCGATGTGCCCTCGGTGGTCGCCGCCAGCAAGCCCTCGGTGTTCGCGGTGGGCGTGTACTCCCGCATCCAGAAGCCGCCCTTCCGCTTCGCCGGCAGCTGCTTCGCGATCGGCAGCGGCCTGTTCGTCACCTGCGCCCATGTGGTGCAGTCGCTCGATCCGAGCACCCGCGAGGTGCTCGCGGTGGCGGTGGCCACGGCCGAAGGCCACCGGGTGATCGAGGTGCGGGTGGTGGCCACGCGCCGCGAGAGCGACCTCGCGGTGCTGGAGTGGGTCAATCCGCCGGAGATCAGCGTGCGCGGGCTGCGGCTCGCCGGCGCGATGCCGCCGGAGGGCAGCGACATCGTGCTGATCGGCTTTCCGATCGGCAGCGCGCTCGGCCTGTATGCCGCCTCGCACCGCGGCGTCGTGGCGGCCGTGGTGCCGATGGCGATCCCGTTGCCGACCGCCGCCGGACTGGAGGCGCGCAATGTGCAGGCACTGCGCGGCGTGCCGGTGGAGATCCTGCAGCTCGATGCGACCGCCTATCCCGGCAACAGCGGCGGCCCGGTGATCGATGTGCGCACCGGCCTGGTGGTGGGCGTGGTGAGCCTTGCGCTGGTGAAGGGCACGCGGGAAGCCGCGATCAGTTCGCCCACCGGCATCAGTTACGCCGTTCCTGTGCAGCAGTTGGCAGGAATGCTTCCCGCGAGGTGAAAAATGCCCTCGGCACGCCATCAGGCGACTTCGATAATCGACCGACCTTTCCCAGGAGCGTGAGATGAAACGCCTCGTGTCCCTCGCGACCGTCGTGCTGGCTCTGGCCGGCTGCGCCTCGCAGAACCTGCCGCTGGCCCCCTCCAAGGCCGCCGTGCCCGATTACAAGTATCTGATCGGGCCGGGCGACAACCTGAACATCATCGTGTGGCGCAACCCCGAGCTGTCGATGGCGGTGCCGGTGCGGCCCGACGGCAAGCTCACCTCGCCGCTGATCGAGGATCTGGTGGCGATCGGCAAGAATCCCTCGGATCTCGCCCGCGAGATCGAGAAGCGGCTGACCCGCTACATCCAGGACCCGGTGGTCACCGTGGTGGTGAACAACTTCGTCGGTCCGACCAGCGAGCAGATCCGCATCGTCGGATCGG
>JAGWVN010000116.1 GCA_018970865.1 Betaproteobacteria bacterium | reverse complement strand
GCGCGGGCCGGCGCTGCGCCGGGCCGCGCGCGCGGCCGCCGAGGCCTGGCCGATCGAGGACGCCGCCGAAGCCCTGCTCGGGCTATGGCAGCGCCTTCTGGCAGAATCGCGCGGGTCGTGACCAACAGCCTGGCCATCTACCGCCGCCTCATGGGCTACACCCGGCCCTACCTGCGCGGCTTCGTGCTCGCGCTGGTCGGCATGGTGGTGGCCGCCGGCACCGAGCCGCTGTTCCCCGCGCTCATGAAGCCGCTGCTCGACCGCGGCTTCGTCGACAAGACCGGCATCGAGCTCTGGTATGTGCCGGCCGGCATCATCGGCATCTTCGTGGTGCGCGGTCTGGCCACCTTCACCAGCAACTACGCGCTGTCCTGGGTGGCCAACAAGGTGCTGGCCGACATGCGGCGCGAGATGTTCGCCCACATGCTGCGGCTGCCCCCGGCCGATTTCGAGCGCGAGGCCTCGGGTCTGCTCATCTCGAAGATCGTGTTCGAGGTGGGCAATGTCACCGTGGCCGCCACCCGCGTGCTCACCACGGTGGTCCGCGATTCCATCGTCGTGCTCGGCCTGCTCGGCTGGCTGCTCTACCTCAACTGGAAGCTCACCCTGGTGGCCATCGCGCTCATTCCGGTGATCGCCCTGGTGGTCACGGTCTTCAGCCGGCGCATGCGCGACCTCAACCGCCGCAGCCTCGAGCACACCGGCGAGCTCACCCGCGTGGTGGAAGAGGCGGTGCACGGCTACAAGGTGATCAAGGTGTTTGGCGCCTACCAGCGCGAGACCACGCTCTTTGGCCGCACCGTCGAGCGCCTGCGCGGCTTTGCCATGCGCAGCGCGATTGCCAGCGGCGCCACCGTGCCGATCACCCAGCTCTGCGCCGCCGTGGCGGTGGCGGTGGTGGTGTCGATCGCGCTGGTCCAGTCGCTCGACAACCAGACCACGGTGGGCGGCTTCGTCTCGTTCATCACCGCCATGCTGATGCTGCTCGCGCCGCTCAAGCACCTGGCCGATGTCAACGGCCCCCTGCAGCGCGGTCTGGCCGCTGCCGAGAGCGTGTTCGAGCTGCTCGACCAGGCTGCCGAGCCTGACACGGGCACCCGGCGCCTGGGCGCCTGCCGCGGCGCCCTGCGCTTCGAGCAGGTGCGCTTCGGCTATCCTGGCGCCGAACGCGAGGCGCTGCGCGGCATCGATCTCGAGGTGCGCCCCGGCGAACTGGTGGCCCTGGTCGGCGGCTCGGGCGGCGGCAAGACCACGCTGGTGAATCTGCTGCCGCGCTTCATCACGCCCACCGCGGGCCGCATCCTGCTCGACGAGGTGCCGATCGCCGAGCTTACCCTGGCCAGCCTGCGTGACCAGATCGCGCTGGTCAGCCAGGACATCGTGCTGTTCAACGACACCGTGCGCGCCAATGTCGCCTTCGGCACCGCGCGGCCGGTCGACGATGCCGAGATCTGGGCGGCGCTCGAGCGCGCGGCCCTGGCCGCGCATGTGCGCAGCCTGCCGGGTGGTCTGGACGAGCCGGTGGGCGAGCGTGGCGCGCGCCTGTCGGGCGGGCAGCGTCAGCGGCTGGCCATCGCGCGTGCCCTGCTCAAGAACGCGCCGGTCCTGCTGCTCGACGAGGCCACCTCGGCGCTCGACACCCACACCGAGCGCGAGGTGCAGGACGCCCTCGAGCGCTCGATGGCGGGCCGCACCACCCTGGTCATCGCCCATCGCCTGTCCACGGTGGAGCGCGCCGACCGCATCGTGGTCATCGAGGGCGGGCGCATCATCGAGCAGGGTCGCCATGCCGAGCTCATCGCCCGTGACGGCCCTTATGCGCGCCTGCACCGGGTGCAGTTCGCGCCAGCGGCCTGAGCCCATGCGCATCCTGCACACCGAGGCGTCCTGCGGCTGGGGTGGCCAGGAGATCCGCATCCTCGAGGAGTCCGCCGGCCTGATGGCCCGCGGCCACGAGCTCTGGCTGGCCTGCCCGCCGCAGGCGCCCATCGCCGAGGCCGCGGCGGCGCGCGGGCTCACCGTGCGCCGGCTGCCGATCGGCCGCAAGCGCGTGGCCGGCCTGCTCGCCATGCGCGGCCTGCTGCGCGAGCAGCGCTTCGATGTCATCAACAGCCACAGCTCCACCGACACCTGGCTGGCGGCGCTGGCCTGCGCCAGCCTGTCCGACGCGCCGCCGCTGGTGCGCACCCGGCACATCTCGGCGCCGGTGGCCGCCAGCGCGGCCAATCGCTGGCTCTACGCGCGGGCCAGCCACCGGGTGGTCACCACCGGCGAGCAGCTTCGCCGCGACCTCATCCAGGGGCTGGGTTGCCATCCCGAGCGGGTCATCTCCATTCCCACCGGCATCGATCCCGGGCGCTTCCGTCCGGCGCGCGATGCCGATGAGCGCCAGGCCCTGCGCGCCGCGCTCGGTCTGCCCGCAGACCGACCGCTGGTGGGGATCGTGGCCACGCTGCGCAGCTGGAAAGGCCATCGCTACCTGATCGAGGCGGTGGCGTCGCTGTCACGACCGGTGAGCCTGGTGGTGGTCGGCGATGGTCCGCAGCGCGATGCGCTGCGGGCGCAGGCCGAGGCGCTCGACCGGCCGGGGCTGGTGCACTTCGCCGGACAGCAGGCCGAGGTCGCGCCCTGGCTGCGCGCCGTCGACCTCTTCGCGCTGCCGTCCTACGCCAACGAAGGCGTGCCGCAGGCGCTGATGCAGGCGATGTTCACCGGGCTGGCCTGCGTGACCACCGACGCCGGCGCGATCGGCGAGATCGCGCTTCCCGGGCAGACCGCGGTGGTGGTGCCCCGCGAAGATCCGGTGGCGCTGGGCCACGCGCTGGCCGGTCTGCTTGCCGATCCGGTCTGGCGGCAGGCGCTCGGCGAGCGCGCCCGCGCGCATGTGCTCGAGCGCTTCACCCGCGAGCGCATGCTCGACGACATGCTCACGGTGTTCGGCGCGGTGGCTCGCCCATGAGCCGGTCGCGGTTCGATCGGGTGCCGCAGTCATGACCGCCCGCTCGCCTGTCGGGCGGGCCGAGATCGCGCTGCTGGCGGCCCTGCTGTTCACCCTGCCGCTGCTCGAGGTGCCCAAGCAGCTGTGCTGGCTGGGCTGGGCCGTGCTCGCCGGCCGCGCGCTCTGGCGCGATCGTCATGCCCCCGGCGCTGGCCTGTCGGCCTGGGATGCGGTGCTGGCGGCGATGCTCGGCGCGGTGCTGCTGTCGGGACTGGGCGCTCCCGCGCCCGCGGGCTGGCGCGGGGCAGGCGATGTCCTGCGGCTGGTGTCGGTGCCCTGGCTCATGATGCGACGCGGCTATCGCGCGGCCGACTGCCGGGTGCCGCTGCTGGCCGCGCTCGCCGGCGTGGCGGTGGCCAGCCTCTGGGGTCTGGCCCGGGTGCTCACCGCCGACACGCCGGTGTTCCTGCAGCTGCATTCGGTGGGCCATGTGAACCATTCGGCGATCTACCTCGCCGTGGCGATCGGCGTGGCGGTGGCCGCCTGGGTGGGGATCGCGCCGACGGCCACGGCGCGCGCGCGGCTGCTGATCGGCGCCAGCGGTCTGATCGCGCTGGTCGCGCTCTTCGTGTCGGGCAGCCGGGCCGCGGCGCTGGCGCTGGCGCTGCTGCTCGGCCTGATCGCCTGGCTGACGCCCTTTCCGCTGGCCAACCCCGCACGCGACCGGCGGCGTTTCCGCCTGGGGCTGGTGGCCGTGCTGGCGGCGGCGCTCACCGGCTATCTCGCGCTGGCCGGGTTCAGCGGACGCGCGCTGCAACCCGATGGCGCGGGCCTGGTCGGCAAGTTCCGTCTCCAGTCGGGGGATGGCGGTGGACTGACTTCGCACCGCGACCGGCTCGCCCGCCTGGCGTTCGCGGCCGGTCAGGCCTATCCGCTCTTCGGGCTGGGCGTGGACGGCTTCGGGCGGCTGACCCCGGCGCGGGTCTGCGCCGAGATCGCGCCGCCGCCGCCCGGCGGCGTCTGCGACACCTCGGGCTACACCTTCACCGCCCACGCGCACAGCCTCTACGGCACGGTCTTCGCCGAGCAGGGCAGCGTCGGTCTGGCGGCGGTGCTGGCGCTGCTGGCGGCCTGGGCGGGGCGGCTGCGGCGCAGCCTGGCCTGGGCCCGCGCCGACCGGGATGCGGCCGCGGTGTGGCTGGCCGCGCTCTCGGGGCTGGTGATCACCGCGGCGGCCGGCCTGCTCAACACCACGCTGCACCACGAGCATGGCCTGCTCGCGATGACCGGCCTGGGCATGCTGCTGTCGGCCTCTGCGGCGCGAGCCGTGCCGTCTCAGCGGCCGTGATGCTTGCGGAACCAGGCCACGAAGCCAGCCAGCCCCTGCGCGAGCGGCACTGAGGGGCTGAAGCCGATCGCCCGCGCGAGCTTGCCGGCATCGGCGCAGGTGCGGGCCACATCGCCGGGCTGCATGCCGAGCTCCTGCCGCAGCGCCTGGCGGCCGGTGGCCTGCTCGAGCAGCGCCAGCAGCGTGTTCACCGAGACCGGGTCGCTGCGCCCCACGTTGTAGACCTCGAAGGGCGCCCAGCTGGTGTCGGGCGAGCTTGCCTGCCAGCGCGCCGGATCGGTGCTGGTCTGGCGCGACGGCGGGCGTTCGAGCAGCGCCACCGTGGCGGCCACCGCGTCATCCACATGGGTGAAGTCCCGCTCCAGCGCGCCACCGGCATAGACCTCGATGGGCCGGCCGGCCAGCAGCGCGTCGGTGAAACGCCAGATCGCCATGTCGGGTCGGCCCCACGGACCGTAGACCGTGAAGTAGCGCAGCATCGTCACCGGCAGGCCGAAGAGATGGGCATGGCTGTGGGCCATCAGCTCGTTGGCGCGCTTGGTGGCCGCGTAGAAACTCACCGGGTGATCCACCGGGTGGGTCTCGGCGAAGGGCACGCGGGTGTTGCCGCCGTACACGCTGGAGCTGCTCGCGAACACCAGGTGCCGCACGCCGTGGCGCCGGCAGTTCTCGAGCACCGCGGTGGCGCCGGTGAGATTCGAGGCGCTGTAGTCGTAGGGGTGCTCCAGCGCGTGGCGCACGCCCGCCTGCGCGGCCAGGTGCACCACATGGCTGGGCTGGTGCGCCGCGAAGGCCGCCGCCACTGCCGCGGTGTCGGACAGGTCGGCCCGGATGAATGAGAAGCCGGGCAGGGCCTGCAGTCGCGCGAGGCGAGCCTGCTTGAGCGCCGGGCTGTAGTACGCGTTGAGGTTGTCCAGCCCCACGACCCTGTGGCCCGCGGCGAGCAGGCGCAGGCAGGTGTGCATGCCGATGAAGCCGGCGGCGCCGGTGACCAGAACGGTGAGGGCCATGGGAAGCGGGAGCCTGCGAATAGAATGCGCAGGATAACAGCGCCCGCCCGGCCGCCCGCCGCGGCCTCTCACCTCTCGATTCCGCCACCGCCGCGCATGACCGAACCGCAGCTCAGTCTGGTGGTGATCACCCGCAACGAGGCGCATCGCATCACTCGCTGCCTGGCCAGCGTGCCCTGCGCCGACGAGCGGGTGGTGCTCGACTCCTTCAGCACCGACGACACCGTGGCGCTGGCCCGCGCCGCCGGCGCCACCGTGCTCGAGAGCGCCGACTGGCCGGGCTTCGGGCGCCAGAAGAACCGCGCGATCGCCGCCGCCCGCGGCCGCTGGGTGCTCTCGCTCGACGCCGACGAGGCGCCCGGCCCCGAACTCGCCCGGGCCATCGCGGCGCTGATGGCCGCCGATGCCCGCGGCGAGCCGCTTGCCGATGCCTACTGGCTTTCGCGCCGCTCGCGCTGGTGCGGCCGCGAGGTGCGTTTCGGCGACTGGCGCGGTGACCGCGTGCTGCGTCTGTTCCGCCGCGGTCGGGCCCGCTTTTCCGATGATGTGGTGCATGAACGCCTGCTGTGCGACGGCGTCGAGGCGCGCCTGCCCGGCGTGCTGCTGCACGACAGCGTCGACTCCCCTGAAGACGCCCGCGAGAAGGCCGAACGCTATGCCCGACTGGGCGCCCAGCGCCTGCGCGAGCGCGGCCGCGGCGGGCTCATGCAGGCGCTGGCGCACGGCGGCTGGAGCTTCCTGCGCGGCTACCTGCTGCGCCTGGGCCTGCTCGACGGCCGCGCCGGCCTGGCGATCGCCACCCTGAACGCGCGCAGCACCTATCTGCGCTACCGGCTGGCCGGCCTGCCCGCGCCGGCCAGCCCTTCCGATGGAGACACCCGATGAGCACCAGCCCCGACCGCTATCCGCTGCCCGCCCTGGACAGCCTCCCCGACGACCTGCGCGAGAAGATCCTCGCGGTGCAGGAGAAGTCGGGCTTCGTGCCGAATGTCTTCCTCAAGCTCGCGCGGCGCCCGGACGAATGCCGCGCCTTCTTCGCCTACCACGACGCGCTGATGCTGCGCGAAAACGGCCTGAGCAAGGGCGAGAAGGAGATGATCGTGGTGGCCACCAGCGCCGCCAACGACTGCCTCTACTGCGTGGTGGCACACGGCGCGCTGCTGCGCATCTTCGAGAAGGCGCCGCTGCTGGCCGACCAGCTCGCCACCAACTGGCGCAAGGCCGCGCTCAGCCCGCGGCAGCGGGCGATGATCGCCTTCGCCATGAAGGTGGCCACCGCCTCGGGCGCGCTCGAGGACGCCGATTTCGCGGCGCTGCGCGAGCACGGCTTCAGCGACGAGGACGCCTGGGACATCGGCGCCATTGCCGCCTTCTTCGCGCTCTCCAACCGCATGGCCAATCTCTCGGGGATGATGCCCAACCCCGAGTTCTACCTGATGGGCCGGGTGCCCCGCGAGAAGAAGGCCTGAGCAGCGTCGCGCGGCCCGGCCCGGCTCGCGCCGGGCCCGTGGCTGACCGGCGCGGACGCCGGTTTCAGCTCGGCGCGCCCTCGATGATCGGGCCGAAGCGCTGCCAGACCTTGCCGTCCCAGCGCTGCAGCTGCATCTGCTCGAGCGGGCGATGGTCGGTGGCGCTGGTGTTCACCCGGATGCCGTCGAGCAGCATCGGGTTGGCCATGTCCTTCAGGTTGTTGGCCTGGGCCATGATGTTCTCGCGCCGGAAGTCGCCCTTGCACTGCTCGAGCAGGCGCTGCAGCACGATCGCGGTCATGTAGCCGTAGCTGTTGTAGCTCTCGTTGGGGTTGCCCTCGGGATACCAGCGCGCCATGAACGCCTTGTAGGCCTTGATGCCGGCATCGTCGGCCCACGAGGGATCGCTCGGATCCTTGGTGTAGACCGAGGTGATCGCGCCGATGCCCCGCTCGGGTCCGGCGGGCACCATCGTCGAGGCGACCGTGGAGGCGCCGCTGGGCAGGAAGTGCAGCGCCTTCCAGCCCAGCTCATTGATGCGCCGGATGACCATCGCGCCGAACTTGCCGGTGACCCCGGAGATCAGCACTTCGGCACCGGTGGCCTGCAGCGAGATGAGCTGCGAGTCGACGGTGGGGTCGGTCACCTCGTAGGACATCGCCTTGACCACGCTGTCGTACTGCGCGCCGAGCACATCGCGCGCGCCGGCGACGAAGTCGCGGCCGAGGTCGTCGTTCTGGTAGATGATCGCGATCTTCGAGCGCGGCTTCTGCGCCAGGGCGTGCTTCACGAAGATCTGCGATTCGGTGCGCGCGCTCGGCGCGAAGGGCATGGTCCAGGGGTAGGTCTTGAAGTCACCCCACTTGTCGCCGTTCACCGACAGGAACAGGTGCGGAATCTTCCGGTCGTTCAGGTACTTCACCACGGCCGAGTTCGGCCCGGTGCCGAGCTGCGCGAACATGAACGCCACCTCTTCCTGCTCGACCAGCCGGCGCGTGTTCTCCAGGGTGCGCGCCGGGTTGAAGCCGTCATCGGTGATCAGGTAGTTGATCTTGCGCCCGGCGATGCCGCCCTGGGTCTCGTTGAGCATCTTGAAGTACGCGAGATGCGCCTTGTTGATCGTGCCCAGCGCCGAGACCGGGCCGCTCAGCGAGGTGGTGGTGCCGATGCGGATCTCGGTGGCGCTCACCCCGGGCGTGGCTTGCGCCAGCGCCCGGCCCGCCGGCAGCAGGGTTGCGCCAGCCAGGGCGGCCGAGCCGGCCAGCCAGCGGCGCCGGGCGCCGGCTGGCGGATGATCGGCAGCGTGTCCGCATGGGCTGGACTGCGGGACTGGGCTGACGGCGTCGACGCGGCTGCGGGCCATGGCAAATCTCCTTGTGGGCATGATGGGTATGGACGACGCCCGGATCATGCACCCGGATTGCAGCCCTCGGCCACCCTCGGCACCGGCCGCCGTTTCGGGGATCGGAGATCGGCAGCGGCGCTCCGGCTGCCCTGCGGTAGTCTCGGTCGGCCATGATCGGCGCGCCGCGCGCCATGCCGAGGAGACCGTTTCTTGCTGCCGAGTTCTGCCCGATGAGCGCCGGTGCCCGCCTGCCCGGCACCCCTGAACCGATGCATCGCTGGCCGGGCGCCGGCGGCGTCACCATCGCCGGCGACGCCTGGGGTCCTGCCGAGGGCCCCCTGGTCCTCCTGCAGCACGGCGGTGGCCAGACCCGTCATGCCTGGAAGGGCGCGGGCCAGGCCCTTGGCGCGGCCGGCTATCGCGCGGTGGCCTTCGACGCCCGCGGCCACGGCGACTCCGACTGGGCCCCTGATGGCCGCTACGGGCAGGACGCCATGCTCGATGACCTGCGCAGCGTGGTTGCCGCGCTCGGGGGCGGTCCGGTGGTGCTGGTGGGCGCCTCGATGGGCGGCGCCACCAGTCTCGCGGCCGCGGGTGAAGGCCAGGTGCCGGCCAGCGCGCTGGTGCTGGTGGACATCGCGCCGCGCATCGAGGCCGGCGGGGTCGATCGCATCCAGGCCTTCATGACCCGCAATCCGGATGGCTTCGGCTCGCTCCAGGAGGTGGCCGAGGCGATCGCCAGCTATCAGCCGCACCGGGAACGGCCCCGCAACCTCGATGGCCTGGGCAAGAATGTCCGCCTCGGCCCCGACGGCCGCTACCGCTGGCACTGGGATCCGCGCTTTCGCGCTGCCCGGCCCACCCGCGAAGATCGCCGCGACCGGCTCGAGGAGGCGGCGCGGCGCATCACGCTGCCCACGCTGCTGGTGCGTGGCGGCATGTCCGACCTGCTCAGCGAGGAGGGCGCCCAGGCCTTCCTTGCGCTGTGTCCGCACAGCGAGTACGTGAATGTGAAGGGCGCGGCCCACATGGTGGCCGGTGATCGCAATGATGTGTTCGCCGGCGCCGTGATCGACTTTCTCACCCGGCGGGTTCCGGTGGCAGGCGGCTGACGGCATCACGCAGGGTCCAACCCAGGAGACTCCCATGTCCGATGCAGTGGTTCGAGTGCCCGATCCCGATGCCGTCACGGCGCCCGTCGCGGGCCCGCGCCCGGCGCTGCCCCCGCTCGCCGAGGTCGACTCGCATCGCCCGGGCCGGCGCGCCGCGCTCGGCGCGATTCTCGGCGCGCCCTGGGTGCTCGGCAGCGAGGCGCGCGCCCAGGCGGCCTGGCCGAACAAGCCGGTGAAGTTCATCAACCCGTTTCCGGCGGGCGGCGCCACCGACACCCTGTCGCGCCTGTATTGCGCGCGCATGAGCGAGATCACCGGCCAGCAATGGGTGGTCGAGAACATCGGTGGCGGTGGCGGCGATATCGGGGTTGCAGCCTACGCCCGCTCGCAGCCCGACGGCTACACCCTGGGCCTGGGCGGCGTGGCCTCGCATGGCATCTCGCCCACGCTCAAGGCCGGCAAGCTGCCCTTCGATGCCGCCCGCGACTTCACCTTCGTGAGCACGCTCTGGGCGCTGCCCAATTTCCTGGTGAGCAACCTCGCGCTGCCGGCCAGCACCGTGCCCGAGCTGATCCAGCTCCTCAAGCGCAATCCCGGCAAGTACAACTACGCATCGGCAGGTCTGGGCACCACCCTGCACCTTGCCGGCGAACTGTTCAAGCTGCTCGCCGGGGTCGAGATGACCCATGTGCCCTATCGGGGCGCTGCACCGGCCATGACCGACCTGATCGGTGGCCAGGTGCAGATGATCTTCGACAACATTCCCGGCGCGCTGGCGCAGTACAAGGCCGGCAAGGTCAAGGCCTTCGGCGTGACCAGCGCCACGCGCAGTCCGGTGGTGCCCGACATCCCTTCGCTGGCCGAGTTCCTGCCGGGCTTCGATGTGGTCTCCTGGACCACCGTCACCGGGCCGGCGGGTCTGCCCCCGGCTGTGGTCGAGCGCATCTCGCAGTTCACCCGCCAGGCCCTCGAGAGCGCATCGCTCAAGAAGGACTTCTTCGACCGCGGCGCCACCGCGATCTGGCGTTCGCCCCAGGAAACGGCCACCTACCGGGCGAGCGAGGAGAAGCGCCTGGGCGAGATCATCCGCACGGCGAAGATCACGCTTGATTGAGCGATGAGTTCGCCCGCGTTGCCGTCCGGGCTCTACGACGTTCTCCTGACCGAGAGCCTGGAGCGTCTGCTCGCCGGCGATGCCGCGGCAAGGCCCCAGGTTCAGGAGCTGACGGATGGTGCGGCGGGGGTGCTTGCCGATAGCCTGGTGAGGCAACTCGCCACGCTGCTCGAGGACCTGCCTGGCGAGGGAGCCGAAGCCGCGCAGCGCCAGTTGACGCTGGTCAACGACCTGCTGGTATGGCTGAAGCAGCGTCTGGGCGCTGGCTCGGACGCAGCCCCGGGTGACGGCGTCGTAGATCTTCTCGCCGAGCCGCCCCGCTTGCTTCGTGCCGTGCACCGCACGCCGAATACCCCGATACCACCGGAACTGGGCCTTGCTGCTCCCTGGTTGTTCACCGCTGGCAAGGGCTCGCCGTCTCTGCTGCAGGAGATCCGCCGCGAACTCGCGTCAAGTGATCGTGTCGATATCCTGGTGAGCTTCATCACGATTTCGGGCGTTCGCAAGCTGCAGGACGTGCTGCAACAGATCACTGCCCGGGGAGGCGATGCCGGCGCTGTGGGGCCGCGCATACGCATCCTGACCACCACCTATACCGGCGCGACCGAAGTCCGGGCACTCGATGAGCTGGCGCGGCTACCCGGCTGCGAGGTTCGCGTTTCCCTGGACGGTCGCCGAACGCGCCTCCATGCCAAGGCCTGGATGTTCCACCGCGCCACCGGCTTTGGCTCGGCCTACATCGGCAGTGCCAACCTCACTGGCGCGGCCTTGACCGGTGGGCTCGAATGGACGGTGAAGCTCACCCAACGGGGACAGACGCCGATCTTCGCCCGCGCTGAAGCGCACTTCGAGACCTTGTGGGCTGACAGCGAATTCCAGCGATATGACCCGGACGACCCTGGGCACCGCCAGGCGCTGGCCCTGGCTCTTCGGCGTGAATCGGTTGGCGGCACGGGGGATGGCGCAGCTCCCGTAGCCGGGTTTTTCGATCTGCAGCCCAAGGCCTACCAGCAGGACATGCTCGAACA
>JAGWVN010000191.1 GCA_018970865.1 Betaproteobacteria bacterium | reverse complement strand
ACCAGGCGGTGGGCACGCTCACGCCGATGGCCAAGGCGCTCATCGCCGCGGCCTACGGCAAGGGACCGGACCGCTCCTACATCGGCGGCTGCTCCAACGGCGGCCGCCACACCCTGGTGGCCGCAGCGCGGTACGGCGACCAGTACGACGGCTTCCTCGTGGGCGCGCCGGGCTACCGGCTGCCCTACGCCGCGCTGGCGCAGCTGTGGGCCGCGCCGCAATGGAAGGCCCTGGCCACGCCCGGGGCGACCATGCCGCACCCCTTCAACCCGACGGCCCGCATTCCCGACCTCGGCACCGCGCTCACGGCGGCCGAGCGCCAGACCGTGGCGCGCGCCATCGTCGAGCGCTGCGACGTGCTGGACGGCGCACGCGACGGCATCGTCGGCCACACCGCAGCCTGCCAGGCGGCGTTCGACCTCGCGCGCGACGTGCCCACCTGCGGCGCCGAGCGCAACGGGCAGTGCCTCGCCGCCGACCAGAAACGGCTGCTCGCCGCGGTCTACGCCGGCGCGCGAACCCCGGGCGGCCAGGCGATCTACAGCGGCTTCCCCTGGGACCCGGGCATTGCCGCGGCCAACTGGGCGCAGTGGAAGTTCGTCAACGCGCAGGTGCTGGACCCGGCCGCGGGCTACATCTTCATGACCCCGCCGCGCTCGCTCGACCCGTTCTCGGTGGACATCGAGGACGGGTTCAGGGCGATCACCGCCACCGACGCCACCTTCCGCGAGTCGGCCGATGCGGTGGTCTCGATGCCGGGGCATCGCAACCCGACGGGCCTGGCGGCGCTGCGCGCACGCGGGGCGAAGATGCTGCTGTACCACGGCGTGAGCGACGCCATCTTCTCGGCCGACGACACGGTGGCCTTCATGCAGCGTCTGGACCGCGCGCTGGACGGGCGCGCCGGCGACTTCGCACGCCACTTCCCGGTGCCGGGCATGGCCCACTGCAGCGGCGGGCCGGCCACCGACCAGTTCGACCCGCTGGGGCCGCTGGTGCGCTGGGTGGAGCAGGGCGAGGCCCCACAGCAGCTGCTGGCCCGGGCCCGGGGCGCCGGAAATCCCGGCGGCGTGAACGCGGAGCTGCCCGCATCGTGGTCCGCGGGCCGCACCCGGCCCCTGTGCCCCTGGCCGCTGGTGGCGCGTCACCAGGCAGGAGACCTGGAGTCCGCCGACAGCTTCCGCTGCACGCGGCCCTGAGCAGCCCCCCCAAGGATCGCTTGACCGAACACCTGACCGAACGCTCGACCGATCGCCTCTGACCATCCGCGCCATGCCCCTCGACAAACCCTACCTCGACATCCCCGGCACCACCATCTTCGATGCCGACCAGTCCCGCAAGGGCTACCACCTCAACCAGTTCTGCATGAGCCTGATGAAGGCCGCCAACCGCGAGCGCTTCCTCGCCGACCCGCGCGCCTGCCTCGACGAGTGGCCCATGACCGAGGCGCAGAAGCAGGCGGTGCTCGCGCGTGACCTGAACCGCTGCATCGCCGAGGGCGGCAACATCTACTTCCTGGCCAAGATCGGCGCCACCTTCGGCAAGAGCTTCCAGCAGATGGCCGGCAGCATGACCGGCATGACCGAGGAGGAGTACCGCGACATGATGGTCTCGGGCGGGCGCAGCGTGGACGGCAACCGGAGGCTGGGCGAAGACGGCAGCGCGCAGCCGCACCGCCAGCCCCAGGGCAGCAGCGCGAAGGCGGGGTTCTGAGCATGGCGCGCATCACCGCATCGGTCTACACCTCGCACGTGCCGGCCATCGGCGCGGCGCTCGACCTCGGCAAGTCGGGCGAGCCGTACTGGCAGAAGGTCTTCTC
>JAGWVN010000015.1 GCA_018970865.1 Betaproteobacteria bacterium | reverse complement strand
GTGCCGCTACACCGACTGCGTCGATGTCTGCCCGGTCGACTGCTTTCGCGAAGGCCCGAACATGCTGGTCATCGACCCCGATGAATGCATCGACTGCGCGGTGTGCATCCCCGAGTGCCCGGTCGAGGCCATCAAGGCCGAAGAAGATGTCCCTGCCGACCAGCAGAAGTTCATCGCCCTGAACGCCGAGCTCGCCAAGGACTGGCCCAGCATCACCCGGACCAAGCCCGCCCTGGCCGATGCCGATGACTGGAAGGATGTGAAGGACAAGCTCCAGTACCTGGAGCGCTGATGCCCCAGCTGGCCTTCGGACTGCGGTTCGAGGACCTGTACCGGCAAGCGGGGCTCGCGCAGACCGATGCCGCCTTCCTGGGGGTGCTGGCCGGCCGCGATCCGGCGCTGGCCGGGCGTCTGAGCGCGGCCCGAGGCCAGCCCGACGCCCTGAGCACGCGCGACGAGGCCGCGCTGCTGCTGGCCCTCGCGCCGCACCTCGACGCCTTCATCGCCGAGCTCTTCGGCATCGCCGAGGAACTGAGCGAACTGCGCGCGGCGCAGCAGGCGCTCGCCCCGCTGGTGCGTGTGAAGTGGAAGTTCGTCAAGCGCAAGGCGCTGCTCACCTACCCCGACCCGGCGACCCTGGCCGGCTTCAACCCTGACGCCGCCCTCGCTGCGCTGGAAGCCTGGCTGGGCGCGCCCTTCGAGGAGCTCGCCTTCGCCGAGGCGGTGCTGCGCTGGCAGGCCGAGGGGCTGGCCGAGCGCCTCGAGACCGCGATGCGCTACAGCGCCTGGGCGGTGCACAGCGCCGAGGGCCGGGCCCGTCACGCGCCGGGCGTGCTGTTCCGGCATCCGGTGCAGATCGATCCCGCTGCCCTGCTCACCCATGTCCGGCCGGCGCAGCACCATGGCGCCACCATCACCCGGGTCGATCTGCGTCACCTGCGCCGGCGCACCGGCTTCGACCTGACCGATGCCGGCACCGACCTGCGCGGCGCGCTCGACCAGGCGAACTACTGCCTGTGGTGCCATGCCCAGGGCAATGACAGCTGCTCGCACGGCATCCGCGAAAAGGCCGTTGCGGGCCGGGCGCCCGCCTTCCGCGAGAGCCCGCTGGGGGTGCCGCTCACCGGCTGTCCGCTGGAGGAGCGCATCTCCGAGTTCCAGCAGGCCAAGGCCCAGGGCCACGCGGTGGCGGCGCTCGCGCTCATCACCCTCGACAACCCGATGGCGGCAGCCACCGGCCACCGGATCTGCAACGACTGCATGAAGGCCTGCGTCTACCAGCAGCAGACGCCCGTCGACATTCCGCAGGTGGAGACCCGCGTGCTGCGCGATGTGCTCGACCTGCCCTGGGGCTTCGAGGTCTACTCGCTGCTCACCCGCTGGAACCCGCTGAACCTGCGCCGGCCGCTGCCCCTGCCCGAGAGCGGGCGCACGGTGCTGGTGGTGGGCATGGGGCCGGCCGGCTTCACGCTGGCCCATCACCTCATGAACGAGGGCCATGCGGTGGTGGGCATCGACGGGCTGAAGATCGAGCCACTGCCGCCCGCGCTCAATGGCGTGGGCGAGGACGGCTCGCCGCAGCCCTTCGAGCCGGTCCTCGACATCGACAGCCTGCGCCAGCCGCTGGGCCAGCGCGTGAGCGGCGGCTTCGGCGGCGTGGCCGAGTACGGCATCACGGTGCGCTGGGACAAGAATTTCCTCACCATGATCCGGCTGCTGCTCGAGCGCCGCGCGGCCTTCCGGCTGATCGGCGGCGTGCGATTCGGTGGCACGCTCGACACCGCCGGCGCCTTCGCCCTGGGTTTCGACCACATCGCGCTGGCCACCGGCGCCGGTCGACCGACCACGCTCGACATCCCCAACGGCATGGCCCGCGGCGTGCGCACCGCCAGCGACTTCCTGATGGCGCTGCAGCTCACCGGCGCGGCGCGCGCCGACTCGCTCGCCAACCTGCAGCTGCGGCTGCCGGTGGTGGTGGTGGGCGGCGGCCTCACCGCCATCGACACCGCCACCGAGTCGCTGGCCTACTACCCGGTGCAGGTCGAGAAGTTCCTGGCCCGCCACGAGGCGCTCGTCGCGACGCAGGGCGAGCACGCGGTGCGCGCCGGCTGGACCGAGGAAGAGCGCGAGCTGGCCGACGAGTTCATCGCCCACGCGCGGGCGATCCGCGCCGAGCGCGAGCGCGCCGCGGGGGCGGGCGAACCCGCGCGGGTGCTCGAGCTGCTGCAGGCCTGGGGCGGGGTCACCATCGCCTACCGGCGCGGCCTCACCGAGAGCCCGGCCTATCGCCTCAACCACGAGGAGGTCGAACGGGCGCTCGCCGAAGGCATCGGCCTGGGCGCCGACCTGTCGCCGCTGGCCATCGATGTCGATCGCCATGGCGCGGCCGCGGCCATCCGGCTGCGCCGGGCGGGCGACGGCAGCGCCCTGACCTGGCCGGCCCGCACGGTGTTCATCGCCGCCGGCACCCAGCCGAACACCGTTGCCGCCCGCGAAGACCCGACGCAGCTGCGCCTCGATGGCCGGCACTACCAGCTCATCGACGCGCAGGGCGCGCCGCTGCCGGCGCCCACGGCCGCCGGCGGCAAGCCGGCCCGGGCCGAGGTGTTCACCAGCCGCTTCCACGACGGCCGTCTGGTGTCCTTCTTCGGCGACCTGCATCCCGCCTACGCCGGCAACGTGGTGCGGGCGATGGCTTCGGCCCGGCAGGGCAGCCCGGCGGTGTCGCGCGCCCTCGCCGCGCGGCCGCCGGCCAGCGACGAGCCCTTCCCGGTCTTCGCGGCCCGGGTGGGCGACGCGCTGCGCGCGCGGGTGCGCCGGGTGAGCCGGCTCGCGCCGGGCATCGTCGAGGTGGTGGTGCATGCGCCGCTGGCGGCCCGACGCTTCCAGCCGGGCCAGTTCTTCCGGCTGCAGAACTTCGAGACCCGGGCTCCCCGCCCGGCGCCCGGTGGCCTGCCCACGCGACTGGCCATGGAGGGCCTGGCCCTCACCGGCGCCTGGGTCGATGCCGAGGCCGGGCTGGTCTCGACCATCGTGCTCGAGATGGGCGGTTCCTCCGACCTGTGCGCCCGCCTGCAGCCCGGCGAGCCCGTGGTGCTGATGGGGCCCACCGGCGAGCCCACCGCGATTCCCGCCGGCGAGCAGGTGGTGCTGGTGGGCGGCGGGCTGGGCAATGCGGTGCTGTTCTCGATCGGCGCGGCGATGCGCGCGGCAGGCTCGCGGGTGCTCTACCTGGCCGGCTATCGGCGCGCCGCCGACCGCTTCATGACCGAGCGCATCGAGGCGGCGGCCGACGCGGTGATCTGGTGCTGCGACGAGGCCCCCGGCTTCACGCCCGCGCGCCCCCAGGACCGGGCCTTCACCGGCAATGTCGTCGACGCGCTGCTCGCCTGGAGCGAAGGCCGCTTCGGCGAGATGCCGGTGAGCGCGGCAAGGGCCGACCGGCTGCTCGCGATCGGCTCGGACCGCATGATGGCTGCGGTGGCTGCGGCACGCCACGGCCTGCTGGCCGGCCGCCTGCGGCCCGGGCTGACCGCCATCGCCTCGGTGAACGCGCCGATGCAGTGCATGCTCAAGGAGATCTGCGCGCAGTGCCTGCAGGCCCGCCGCGACCCGGCTGGCGGTCCGGTGCGCTATGTGTTCGCCTGCATGGCGCAGGACATGCCGATGGACGAGGTGGACTTCGGCTTCCTGGATGCCCGGCTGCGCCAGAACTCGCTGGCCGAGAAGCTCACGCGGCGCTGGCTGCCGGAATGCCTGCAGGCCGTCGATCGGCCCGCCGGGCCGACTTGATTGTGCAACGCAGCATTACCGTTTATCCTCACGGGCTCGGCGCATTCCGACAGCCCGCGGCACTGGAGACCCACCATGTTGTACCAACTGCGCGAAGTCCAGAGGGCGATCCTCAACCCGGTGTCGACCTGGGCGGAGTCCATGAGCAAGCTGTACGCCAACCCGTACAGCCCGCTGTCCTACCTGCCGATGGCCAACCGCATGGCCGCCGGGCTCGAGCTGCTGCACCGCCTGGGCAAGGAATACGAGAAGCCCGAGTTCGGTCACCGCAGCACCCGCATCGGCGACCATGATGTGACGGTGGCCGAGCGCATCGAGATCTCGCGCCCCTTCTGCCGCCTGATCAAGTTCGAGCGGCTGCTGCCCAAGGCCCTGGCCGCGCGGGCCGACGACCCCACCGTGCTGGTGGTGGCGCCGCTGTCGGGCCACCATGCCACGCTGCTGCGCGACACCGTGCGCGCGCTGCTGCCGGATCACAATGTCTACATCACCGACTGGATCGACGCGCGCCAGGTGCCGCTTGCCAGCGGCCCCTTCCACCTCGATGACTATGTCGGCTATGTCATCGACTTCATCCGCCACCTCGGGCCGGATGTGCACCTGATCTCGGTGTGCCAGCCCACCGTGCCGGTGCTGGCCGCGGTCTCGATCATGGCCGCCCGCAAGGATCCGAAGCTGCCGCTGACCATGACCATGATGGGCGGGCCGATCGACACCCGGCGCAGCCCCACCGAGGTCAACAATCTCGCCACGAACCACAGCTTCGGCTGGTTCGAGCGCAATGTCATCTACACCGTGCCCGGCAACTATCCGGGCGCCGGCCGCCGGGTCTACCCGGGCTTCCTGCAGCATGCTGGCTTCGTGGCCATGAACCCCGACCGCCATGCCACCTCGCACTGGGACTACTACCTCGACCTGGTGCGCGGCGACCTCGACGACGCCGACGCGCACCGCCGCTTCTACGACGAGTACAACGCGGTGCTCGACCTGCCCGCCGAGTACTACCTGGACACCATCCGCATCGTGTTCCAGGAACACCAGCTGCCGCTGGGCCGCTGGCAGGTCCGCCACGAGGGCGAGCTCATCCGGGTGGCCCCGGAAGCCATCCGCAATGTGGCCCTGTTCACCATCGAGGGCGAGCTCGACGACATCTCCGGCTCGGGCCAGACCCAGGCCGCCCACGGCCTGTGCACCGGCATCGCCGACATGCACAAGCAGCACCTCACCGCCGAGGGCGCGGGCCACTACGGCATCTTCAGCGGCCGGCGCTGGCGCGAGTTCATCTACCCGCAGGTGCGCGAGTTCATCGCCAGCCACCGCCAGCGGATCGGCGCGCGCAAGCTCAGCGCGGCGAGCTGAGCGCGGGCGGACGCCCGCCCCCATCATGACCCTGGCCGACCGCATCGACGCGCTGCTGCCGCAGACCCAGTGCACGCAGTGCGGGTTCGACGGCTGCCGTCCCTATGCCGAGGCGATCGCCCGCGGCGACGCCGACATCAACCGCTGCCCGCCCGGTGACCAGGCCGGCGTGGCGCGGCTGGCACGGCTGCTCGGCCGCGACGAACCGCCGCTCGATGCCAGCCGCGGCACGCCGCGGGCCTGGCATGCCGCGCGCATCGATCCGGCCGTGTGCATCGGCTGCACCCGCTGCATCACCGCCTGCCCGGTGGACGCGATCATCGGCGCGCCCCGGCGCATGCACACCGTGATCGAGGCGCTGTGCAGCGGCTGCGACCTGTGCCTGCCGGCCTGCCCGGTGGACTGCATCACCATGGTGGCGCAGCCCCGCGACTGGTCGACGCGCGACGCCGACGCCGCCCGCCAACGCCACCAGGATCGCGCGCGGCGCCTGGCCCGCCTGCAGCGCGAGGACGAGGTGCGGCTTGCCGCGAAGGCGCAGGCCAAGCTCGACGCCATGGCTGCCGAGCCCGCCGACGCCCACACCGACCGGCAGCGCGCGGTGGTGCAGGCTGCAATCGCCCGCGCGCGCGAGCGGCTGGCCAGCCGGACCGGGTCATGAAGGTCGCCGACCGGCGCATCGCCTTCGAGCGGCTGCGCGCCATCGATCCCGAGCCGAAGACCGAGCTCGAGTACGCCACGCCCTTCCAGCTGCTGGCCGCGGTGCTGCTCTCGGCCCAGGCCACCGACCGCAGCGTGAATCTGGTCACCCGCCGGCTCTTTCCGGTGGCGGGCACCCCGGCGGCGATCGCCGCGCTCGGCGAGGAAGGCCTGATCCCCTACCTGAAGACCATCGGCCTGTTCCGGGCCAAGGCGAAGCACCTCGCCCAGACCGCGCGGCTGCTGCTCGAGCGGCATGGCGGCGAGGTGCCGCGCTCGCTCGAGGCGCTGCAGGCGCTGCCCGGCGTGGGCCGCAAGACCGCCAATGTGGTGCTCAATGTGGCCTTCAACGAGCCGACCATGCCGGTGGACACCCATGTCTTCCGGGTGGCCAACCGCACCGGCCTCGCCCCGGGGCGCACGGTGGAGGCGGTGGAGGCCAGGCTGCTGCACGCCGTGCCCGAGGGCTTCCGGCACCATGCCCACCACTGGCTGATCCTGCACGGCCGCTATGTCTGCAAGGCGCGCAAGCCCGAGTGCTGGCGCTGCCCGATCGCCGACCTGTGCCGATTCCGTCCCAAGACTCCCGAGCCCGACCGTGTTCAATCCCGCCAAGGATGATGTCCGCCGATTCTTCTGCGAGGCCTGGGCCAAGCACCGGCAGTCGCTGCCGCTGACCCCGCTGGAATCGATCGCGCTCGACTGGATCCTCGAGCACCCCGAGTACCACGACGATCTCGCCGACCTCGAGCGGGCGCTCGTCGCCGACTATCCGCCCGAGGGCGGCCGCACGAATCCCTTCCTGCATCTGTCGATGCACCTGGCGGTGTCGGAGCAGGTGTCGATCGACCAGCCGCCGGGCATCCGCGACGCCTACGCCCGGCTGGCCTCCCGGACGGGATCGCTGCACGAGGCGGCCCACGGCATCATCGAGTGCCTGGGCGAGGTGGTCTGGGCCGCCCAGCGCGACCGCACCCTGCCCGACTCGGCCCGCTACATCGACTGCGTGCTGCGCCGTGCCGGACGCTGAGCCGCGCCCGCCGGCGGACAGGGCTTTTCTGCTACCCTTTCGCCGCCCCGTGCCGCCCCCGCCGTTCCCCCGCCGCCACCCCACTTCCGCGCGCCCATGCTCAGCACTCTGATGCCCCGTGAAGGCCGGTTCTTCGAGCTCTTCAATCAGCACGCCGAGCGTTGCGTGGAGGGCAGCCGGCAGCTTGCGGCGCTGATGAGCAACTACGCCGATGTCGAGGCCCGCCAGCGCGGCATCGACGCCATCGACATCATCGAGAAGGCGGCCGACAAGATCACCCACGAGACCGTGGCGCTGCTGCACAAGACCTTCATCACGCCCTTCGATCGCGAGACCATCCACCAGCTGATCTCGCAGATGGACGACATCCTCGACCTGATCCAGGATGTCGCCGAATCGGCCATGCTCTATGACCTGCAGCGGGTCACCCCCGAGGCGCAGCAGCTCGCCGACCTGAACCAGATGTGCTGCGACCGGGTGCGCACCGCGGTGAGCCTGCTGCCCAGCATGGAGAACGCCGACGCCATCCTCAAGATCTGCAAGGAGATCGACCGGCTCGAGTCCGATGCCGACCGGGTGATGCGCTCGGCGATGTCCAAGCTGTTCCGCGACGAGGCCGATGTCCGCCAGCTCATCAAGCTCAAGGCCATCTACGAGCTGCTCGAGTCGGTGTCCGACAAGTGCGAGGATGTGGCCAACATGATCGAGGGCGTGGTCCTCGAGAACGCCTGAGCGCGGCCCACACGCGCGGCCTGCCATGCAGTCTGTTCCCATGGCCTTCTGGGTCTTCGCGATGCTGATCGTGCTGGCGCTCGCGTTCGACTTCATGAACGGCTTCCACGACGCCGCCAATTCGATCGCCACGGTGGTTTCCACCGGCGTGCTCAAGCCCTACCAGGCGGTGGCCTGGGCGGCGTTCTTCAACTTCCTGGCGATCTTCGTGTTCCAGCTGAAGGTGGCGGCCACCATCGGCAAGGGCATCGTCGATCCCACGGTGGTCGATCACTATGTGCTGTTCGGCGCGCTGGTGGGCGCGATCACTTGGAACATCATCACCTGGTACTACGGCATCCCCTCGAGCTCCTCGCACGCCCTCATCGGCGGGCTGATCGGCGCCACCCTGGCCAAGGCCGGCACCGGGGCGCTGGTGGCCTCGGGGCTGATGCGCACCGCGGCCTTCATCCTGGTCTCGCCGATGCTCGGCTTCCTGCTGGGCGCGCTGCTGATGCTCTCGGTGTCATGGCTGTTCTTCCGGTCCACGCCGCGGCTGATGGACCGCTGGTTCCGGCGCCTGCAGCTCGTGTCCTCGGGCCTGTACAGCCTGGGCCATGGCAGCAACGACGCGCAGAAGACCATGGGCATCATCTGGCTGCTGCTGATCGCCGCCGGCCAGGCCAGCACGCAGGACAAGATGCCGCCCAACTGGGTGATCGTGTCCTGCTATGTGGCCATCGCCGCCGGCACGCTGTTCGGTGGCTGGCGCATCGTCAAGACCATGGGCCAGAAGATCACCAAGCTCAAGCCGGTGGGCGGGTTCTGCGCCGAAACCGGCGGCGCCATGACGCTCTTTCTCGCCTCGGGCTTCGGCATCCCGGTGTCCACCACCCACACCATCGCCGGCGCCATCGTCGGCGTGGGCGCCGCGCAGCGGGTGTCGGCGGTGCGCTGGGGCCTGGCCGGCAACATCGTGTGGGCCTGGGTGATCACCATTCCCGCCTCGGCGCTGGTCTCGGCGCTGGCCTGGTGGGTCGGGCGCCACCTCCTCTGAGCCCTCGCCCCATGACGGTGGCCCCGCAATCCGGGCAGACCGGCGAGCAACTCTGGCTGGAACTGCCCGCGCTGTCGGCCAGCGCGCCAGGCCGGCTGCTGGTGTTCCTGCACGGCGCGGGCTCCCGGCCTGAAGACTTCGCGCCGGTGGCGATCGCCTGGCAGCTGAAGTTCCCGGGCGCGGTCGGCGCCATCCTGCAGGGGCCGCTGCCGGCCGCAGGCGGTCGCGGCTATGACTGGTTCGACGGCAGCGGGGTGGCCGCCGACCGGGTCTCGCGGGTGGACCGTGCCGCGCACGACACCGTCGCGCGGGTGCGCGCGCTGCAGCAGGCCACCGGCTTCGGCCCGCAACGCACCGTGCTGGTGGGCTTCTCGCAGGGATCCACGGTGGCGCTGCAGGCGCTGCGCGCCGACCCCGGCCTGGCCGATATCGTGGTCGCCTACGCCAGCCGCCTGTCCTGCCCGATCCGCCCCGACGAGCGCATCGCCGCCAGCATCCACCTCATCCACGGCGAACTCGACACCATCGTGCCGCTGGTCCACGCCCGCCAGGCCTTGCGCGGACTGCGCGCCGCCGGGGCCGAGGTCACCCTCGATGTCGGCATCGAGGATGCCCACAGCATCGGCCAGGAGGGCGTGATCACCGGCACCTCGCGGGTGATGCAGACCATCTTCCGCCATCGTCGGGCGCGTCCTGCGGCGGCGCCGCGGCTGCACTGAGGCGCGGGCGATGGCCGAGGCCCGGTATCCGCTGGACACCTGCATCCGACTGCTGGTGGTCGAGGACTCCGAGGACGACTATCTGCTGCTGGTGGCCACCCTCGGCCGCCAGGGGCTCAATGTCCGCTGCGAACGGGTCGAGGACGCCGAGACCATGCGGGCCGCGCTCGATGCCGGCCCCTGGGATGCGGTGATCTCCGATCACCACCTGCCGCGCTTCTCGAGCACCGACGCCCTGGCGGTGCTGCGCGAGAGCGGGCAGGTGCTGCCTTTTCTCATCGTCTCCGGCGCGATCGGCGAAGATCTCGCGGTGGAGGCCATGCGCAACGGCGCCGACGACTACCTGATCAAGGGTCGGCTCGCGCGGCTCGGGCCGGCGCTCACCAACGCGCTGCGCGCCGCGCGCACGCGCCGGGAGCGGATCGCCGCCGAGCAGGCGCTGCGGGCCTCGGAGCAGCAGCTGCGCGAACTCTCGGCGCATCTGCAGAGCGTGGTCGAGGAAGAGCGCAAGGCGATCGCCCGCGAGGTGCATGACGAGATCGGCGGCATGCTGACCGCGCTGCGCTTCGACCTGTCCTGGATCGGCCGTCACGCCGAGCCGACGGTGGCGCGGCGGGCGGCGCAGGCGCTGGAAACCCTCGACCTCGCCCAGCGGGCCACCCAGGACATCGTGCGCAACCTGCGCCCGCCCGTGCTCGATGCCGGCATCGTCACCGCCATCGAGTGGCAGCTCGGCCAGTTCCGGCGCCGCAGCGGCCTGGACGCGCGGCTGAGCACCAGCACCGACGCCATCGCGCTGGCCGACGAAACCGCCATGACGGTGTACCGTACCGTCCAGGAGGCGCTCACCAATGTCGTCAAGCACGCCGGGGCCCGCTCGGTCAGCGTGGACATGGTGGTGAGCGACAACATGCTTTCGCTGGAATTCCACGATGATGGACGCGGCATCGGCGCTGATGACCTCGGAAAGCCACAGTCGTTCGGCCTGCGCGGCCTCGCTGAACGCGCCCGCGCGGTGGGCGGCTGGCTCGATGTCTCGCGCACCGGCGCCGGCACCACGCTGATGCTGACCGTGCCGGTGCTGGCCGGGCCTCCTCCCGAGGAGCCGACATGATCCGGGTGATCCTGGTCGATGACCACGCGCTCATCAGGCGCGGCCTGCGGGAGTCGCTCACCGAGGCCGGTGACATCGAGGTCATCGGCGAAGCCGCCGACTACGGCGAGCTGCGCCAGCTGCTGCGGGCCGGTGGCTGCGATGTGCTGCTGCTCGATGTGAATCTGCCCGGACGCAGCGGCATCGATGTGCTGCGCGCCCTGGTCGACGAGGGCCAGGGCATCCGGGTGGTGGTGCTCTCCACCTACCCCGAGGACCAGTACGGCATTCGGGCCCTGAAGGCCGGCGCCATGGCCTATCTCAACAAGGCCGCCGACCCGGACACCATCGTGCAGGCGGTGCGCACCGTGGCCGCCGGCCGCAAGTTCGTGACCCCGGAAGTGGCGCAGGCGCTGGCCGACAGCGTCTCCACCCGCACCGGCTCGGCCCACGAGCAGCTCTCCGATCGTGAAATGCAGACCCTGGTGCTGATCGCGGAAGGCCGCAAGCTCGCCGAGATCGCCGAGCGGCTGTCGCTGTCACCCAAGACGGTCAGTGTCTACCGGGCGCGGGTGCTCGAAAAGCTCAAGCTTTCGAGCAACGCCGAGCTGGCCACCTACGCCATGCGCAACCAGCTGATCGACCTGGGCCCGGGCGGCTGAGCCGCGCCGCTCAGGCCGCCCGCACGCAGTTCTTGCCCTCGCGCTTGGCGCGGTACATGGCCTCGTCGGCGCGCACCAGGGCGGTGTTCAGGCTGTCACCCTCGCGCACCTCGGTGACACCGCCCGAGAAGGTGATGAAGGTGCGGCTCTCGCCGTGCATGAACACATGGCCGGTGAGCGCGCGCTGCAGGCGCTCCACGGTGCTGACCGCGAGGTCGCGGTTGACGCCGATCAGCACCAGCACGAATTCCTCGCCGCCATAACGGGCGACGATGTCGGTGGGGCGCAGCCGGGTACGCAGCAGGTCGGCGAGGTGACGCAGGGCCTCATCGCCCGCCTTGTGGCCGAGGGCGTCGTTCAGGCGCTTGAAATCGTCGACATCGATCAGGGCCACCGAGAGCGGCTGACCATTCAGGTCGGCCTCTATCGCCGCCTTCTGGAAGGCCTCCTCGAGCCCGCGCCGGTTCATGGCGCGGGTGAGGTGGTCGGTGAGCATCTCGGCGCTGGCCTCGGCCAGCTGTTTCTCGAGGCGATGCAGCTCCTGCTCGAGCGAGGCCGCGGCCTCGCTCGACTTGGCCAGCCCCTCGCGGGAGGTCTCGACCGACACCTGCATGGTGCGGGTGTCCTCGAGCAGGCCACGCACCATGTCGCCGAGGGCCTCGAGCGAGGGCGCCTCCTCGATGCTGGTGGCGTGGTCGGCCATGCGGTTGGCGAAGGTGTCGGTGGAGGCGCTCAGCTCGGCGATCACGCCGGCCATCTCGGACAGCGACTGCTTGAGCTGCGCGAGCGTGCGGGCGCGCTGATCGCGCACCTGCTTCTGGCGCTGGGCGGTATCGGCCAGCAGCAGACGCAGGTCGGCGATGGCCGAGCGGTCGATGTCGCCCTGCAGCAGCCGCCGCACCGCCTCGATCTGCCCATTGACCCAGCTCTCGTCCTCGGTGAGGCTGGCCAGCACATCGCACAGCACATCGACCATGCGCACCAGCTCGTCGGCCAGCCGCTCGGCCTGCGGCAGGGTGCGCTCCGGGCCCGTCGATGTCAGCTCGGATTCGGTCTGGAGAGCGGGCGGTTCGGCCACGGCCGGCGTATCGGGTTCTTCTGCGGCAATGACCGTGAGTTCGCTGGCATACCCGCCCCCGCCGAGCAGCCGATCGGCGCTGGCCTCGGCCCAGGCCTTGGCATAGTTGTCGGGCGTGGGCGGCAGACCCTTGGCCGACAACAGCTGGAGGGCAGTCTTGGCAATGGCCACCGACTGCGCGGCCGACAGGGCCGCCGAGCGCTGCCGACGCCGTTCGCGCTCCTGACGCGCCTCGGAAGCGATGATGCCGCTCATGACAGGGGCTGTCCGGTCAGGGCGCCGGATGCGGCCGGCGTCATCGCCGCGGCCTGGGGGGCATCGGCGGCGAGGAGCCGGGCCGCCAGTTCACCGGCCTGGGCGATGGCCTCGGGAATCTGCTCGGCCGGCACGGGCCGCGAGAACAGGAAGCCCTGCATGGTCTGGCAGCCCAGCCGGCGCAGCGCATGCACCTGCTCGGCGGTCTCGACGCCCTCGGCGAGCACCTGCACCTGCAGCGACTGGCCCAGCGCCACGATCGCGCGACAGACCGCCTCGCCGGAGCGCGACCCGCCGAGCTGATTGACGAAGGCCCGGTCGACCTTGAGCTTGGAGATCGGCAGGCGGGTGAGGTAGGCGAGCGAGGAATAGCCGGTGCCGAAGTCGTCGATCGCCAGCTTGGCGCCGGCATCGATCAGGGCCTCGAGCCGCGGCAGCGTGCGTTCGAAGTCCTGCACCATGCAGGTCTCGGTGAGCTCGAGCTCGATGGACCCCGGGCCCAGCCTGGCCAGGCTCAGCGCCTCGCGGGTGCTCGACAGCAGCGAGTCGCGCTCGAAATGCTGCGTGGGCACGTTCACCGCCACGCATTCCAGATCGATGCCCTGGGCGCGCCAGCCGGCCAGCGCGCGCGCGGCCTGGCGCAGCACCATCTCGCCGATCGGGATGATCAGGCCCGATTCCTCGGCCAGGGGAATGAACTCGCCCGGCGCCACCAGCTTGCCGCCGCGACGCCAGCGCACCAGCGCCTCGAGGCCGGTGACCCGGGCTTCGGGGGCGTAGACCCAGGGCTGATAGTGGACCTCGAACTCCTCGCGCTCGACTGCCTTGTGCAGGTCGCTGAGCATCTGGATGCGGTGCCGGCCGCCGCGATCGAGGCCCGGCAGGTACCAGGCGAAGTCGTTGCGGCCCCGGGCCTTGACCTCGCGGTTGGCCCGGTCGGCCCGCGACAGCAGGGACTCGGGCGTGTCGGCATGGCGCGGATAGGCGGCCAGCCCCGCCGAACTGGTCATGAAGCAGTCGATGCCGTCGACCCGGCAGGCGCGGCCGATCTCGCGCAGCACGCCCTGCACCAGCGCCTCGATGGCATGGGGCCCGCCCACGCCGCTGATCATCAGCGCGAATTCATCGCCCTGCAGCCGGGCCACGCAGGCGCCGCCCTCGGCCGCGAGCGATCCCGCGCCCATGGCGCGCAGCCACTGACTGACCGCCGCTTCCACCCGTCGGCCCGCCTCGAGGATCAGCTCGTCGCCCGCGGCGTGGCCGAGGGTTTCATTGAACTGGGTGAACCGGTCGAGGTTGAAGAGCGCGACATGCACCTCGGTGGATGAGGCGGCCGCCTGCTCGATGGCCATGCCCAAGCGACGCAGGAACTCGGCGCGATTGGGCAGACCGGTGAGGCTGTCCCGGGTGGCCAGCCGCTCGATCTCCTGCAGACGGCGATGCTCGTCGGTCTGGTCGCGCATCACGCCGCGCAGCAGACGCACATGACCGGCGACATCGAGCTCGGGCTCGCCCTCGGCGAGCACATGGCGCACCTCGCCGCCCTGAGGGCGCAGCCGGAATTCGGCCCGGAAGCCCCGGCGGCGACGCACGCCGTCGGCGACCGCCTCCAGGAAAGGCAGGCGGTCATGGGGCTCGAGGAGCTCCATGAGCTCGTGCTGGGTGATCTGGTCGCGCTCGGGGCCCAGCCCGAGCACCTGGAAGCTGCCCGGCGAGCCGCGCAGCACCCGGGCGACGACATCGAAGTCGAAGGCGCCCACCCCGGCCGCGCTGTTGATCCGCGCGAGGCGGTCGGAGGTGAGGTCGAGTTCACGGCCGATGCGGCCGCTGCGCACGAGATGGCGAATGCGCTCGGCGAGCAGCACCCAGTGGGTGGACTTGATGAAGAAGTCGGAGGCGCCGGCCTCGTAGGCGGCCCGGATGGAGTCGTCGTCCTCGAGGCTGGTGAGCATCAGGATGGGGATGCGCGACCCGGCCGGGGTCTGGCGGACCGCCTCGCAGGTCTGGAAGCCGTCCATCCCGGGCATCATCGCGTCGATGAGGATGATGTCGGCCGCCGACCGGGGCAGCGCGTCGATCAGGGACTGACCGCTGTCGTGATCTTCCACCGTCCAGCCGAAGCCCTGCAGCGCCGTGCTGGTGAGGAACCGCCACATCGGGTCATCGTCGACCAGCGCGATCACCCGGGGAGACGGTTCGGCGGCATCGGGGTCAGGTTGACTCATGGGCATGGCCGGTTGCGATCGTCCGGCGGCATGCCCGGACAGGCCGGGACCGAGCCGCAAGCCTGCGACCCAGCGCCCGATGCCGCATTCTGAACCAGCGATCGGAATCGGCCTACTCCGGGCCCGCGGATCCCGACCAGCGGCATGCCCTGCCCGGGCAACGGTTGCCGCGAAACCAGCCGGTCGGGGTTTTGCGGCATCATCCCGGACGGCATCCCACCCTCCCTTTCCGCCCCCTCTTGAACACACCGCTCAAGCCCTCGTCTTCCCCGGGCCTGAAACCGTCCGCGCGCTGGCTGGGGCTGCTCGCGGTGGCCGCGCTGGCGCTGGCCGGCTGGGTCGCCGGCCGCGAGTCGGGCGGCGAGCCGGCCCAGGCCGACTGGCTGGTGCCGGCGGCGCTGGCCATGGCCTTCATGCTCGGCTCGGTCGCGGGGGTCTGGCACGAGCGCCGGGAGAACCGCCGGCTGGCGCAGGCCGAGGCCTCGCTGCTCGCCCTCACCCAGGCCGACGAGCAGGCCCGGCAGGACGCCGAGCTGGCCGACCGCGAGGCCCAGCTCGCGCTCACGCGGCGCCTCACCGGCTGGATGTACTGGGAGCAGGACGCGCAGGGGCGCTATCGGCGCATCGAGAGCGAGACCGAGGAGCAGGCGATGCTCGCGCGGGTGCTGATCGGGCGCGCGCGCTGGGAGTGCGGCGGCGTCCAGCTCGGCCGCAGCATCGCCGGCACCGCGGCCAACCCGGCGCCCGATGGCGCCTGGGCCGCCCATCGCGACCAGCTCGCCCGCGGCCGCCCCTTTGCCGAAATGATCTGGTCGGTGCCGGTGGAAGGCGGCAGCCGCGCCTTCCTGGTCGAGTCGGGCCGCCCGCGCCTGGACGCCGAAGGCGCAATCACCGGCTACAGCGGCCTGATCCGCGAGGTGGGCGGCGCGCTGGCGGCCGAGCGCGCCAGCCACAACCTGATGACCGCCCTGAGGGTCGCGCCCGGTCCCACCCTGCTGATCGAGTCGCACGACGCCGCCCCGGGCTGGCGGGTGATCTGGTCGAATGCCGCGGCCTGCGCCCTTCTCGGCCGCACCGACACCGAGCTCCTCTCGATGTCGCCGCTCACCCTGCTCGGCGAGAGCAACCGCGATGCCGCCGGCGAGATCGGCGCCGCGCTGGCCGCCGGCCAGGGCTATCGCCTGCAGGCGGCCCTGCCCGACCGCTACGGCCAGACCCGACGGGTGTCGATGCGGGTGGACCCGGTGCCGCCGCTGGAGGGCCTGCGCCAGCAGGCCGCGCTCGCGGTGGACGACCTGCAGGACGAGACCGAGCAGCTGCGCGAACGGGCCGATGCCGCCCACCGGCTGCTGGTGGAGCAATCGGCCCGCCTGCAGGAGCTCGAGGCGGTGTCGCGCGAGCTGGAGTCCTTCAGCTACACCGTGTCGCACGACCTGCGCGCGCCGCTGCGCTCGGTGGAAGGCTTCTCGCGCATCCTGCTCGAGGACTTCTCGGCCAGGCTCGACCGGGTGGGTCTGGAACACCTGAACCGCATCCTGAGCGCGGCCTCGCGCATGGACCAGATGATCGACGCGCTGCTCGGGCTGGCGAGGGTCTCGGCCCAGCCGCTGGTGCCGGGCCCGGTGGACCTCACCCTGATGGCGCAGCAGATCATCGACGAGCTGCGCTCGCAGGAGCCGCAGCGGCAGGTCGAGGTGAGCATCGCGCGTGGCATCACCGCGAGCGGTGACCGCACCCTGCTGCGCATCCTGCTCGAGAACCTGCTCGGCAACGCCTGGAAGTACACCTCGCGCACCGAGGCGGCGCAGGTGGAATTCGACTGCCGCCGCGAGGACGACACCCTGGTCTACCGGGTGTCGGACAACGGCGCGGGCTTCGACATGCGCTATGCCGACCGGCTCTTCGGCGCCTTCCAGCGCCTGCACGGCGCCAACGAGTTCGCCGGCACCGGCGTGGGCCTGGCCACCGCGGCGCGCATCGTGCAGCGCCATCGTGGCCGCATCTGGGCCGAGAGCGCGCCCGGCGAGGGCGCCCGCCTGCACTTCACCCTCAACGAGCTGCCGGCGGCGCGCTGAACGCGGCCGGCGCGTGGCCAGCAGTTCCGGGAATGCCTTCATGATCAGCCACGCCGATGCGACCGCCGCGCAGCCGATTGCCGGCCGCCAGACCGTGGAGGGCATCGGGCTGTCGTACTTCGAGTGGCACGCCGCGCGGCGCGGGCAGGCGCCCAGCCTGCTGCTCGTCCATGCCACCGGTTTTCACGGCCGGGTCTGGGACCGCATGATCGGCCACCTGCCGGCGCGGCACCTGATCGCGCTGGAGCAGCGCGGCCACGGCCGCAGCGATCCCGCGCCGATCGAGCACTGGTCGGTGTTCGGCAAGGACATCGCCGGCTTTGCCGCGGCCCAGGGGCTGGAGGGCGCGGTGGGCATCGGCCACAGCATGGGCGCCCACGGACTGGTGCAGGCAGCCGCGATCGATCCGGCCCGCTTCTCGCGACTGATCCTCCTCGACCCGGTGATCGCCGAGCCGCAGGCCTATCACGCCCCGCCGCCGGTGTTTCCCGGCGGCATGCACCCGGCCGCGCGACGCCAGTCGCGCTTCGCCTCGGTCGACGCGATGCTCGAGCGCTTCGCCACGCGGGCGCCCTACAGCGCCTTCGACCTGCAGGCGCTGCGCGACTACTGCGAGCACGGCCTGCGGCCGGCCGCCGACGGCGAGGGCCTGGAGCTCGCCTGCGCGCCGCAGACCGAAGCCAGGGTCTACATGACCGGGCGCGGCAATCCCGGGGTTTACGCGAGCATCCGGGCGCTGCGCATTCCGGTGCTGATCATCCGGGCGCGGCTGCCCACGCCCGATCGCAATCCCTTCGACTACTCCTTCTCGCCCACCTGGCCGGGTCTGGTCGGCGAGTTCCGTGACGGGCGCGAGATCCACCTCGCCGGTCACAGCCACTTCCTGCCCATGGAAGACCCGGCCCTGATCGCGCGCCTGATCAGCGAGGAGCTGGGCGGCGCGACGCCGCAGCGCTGACCGATCGGCGCCGCGCCGCCGGCCCGGCGCCGGACGGTCAGCTGGCGGGCTGCGCGGCCAGCGCCATCACCCGACGGGCAAGTTCCGGCGCCTCGAGGCTGCCGATGTCCAGCGGCTCGCAGACCTGCACCGCCCGGGCCGTGGCCGGCGCGAGGTGCGCGCGCAGCTCGCCCAGGAAGGGGTTGGACGCCAGCAGCATCAGGTGCTGGAACCGGTGCTGCGCCAGCGCGGCATCGAGGTAGACCGCCAGCTCGCGCGCGAAGTGCTCGCGTCCCTTGTGGCGGGCGTCGGTGCGCGGGCCGAACGCCGCGCCGCCGCTGCCGCCGTCGCCGGTGCCGCGCTGGGTGTGGCCGCCGCGCGCCTCGCCGAGATCGGAGGGGCGCGCCCGGCCGCCGGCATGGATGAAGTCCTCCAGCTCGATCAGCCGACCGGCCTCGCGGTCCACCTCGAAGAGCCGCGCGCGCGAGGCGTTGGCCAGCAGGGCCCAGGGATGTTTGCTCGTCATCGTCGATCCTCGCGCCGGACGGCCCGCCGCCCGCCGGCGGGCCTGCCCCGTCACCGGGCGATGGTGAGCCCCTGACGGAGCCCCGGCCTTGCGCCAGCGCAAGGCCGGGTGGCGTCCGGACCCCACGCCGCCATGCCCCGCGCCAGCGCCGTGGATCCGCGCCCGGCTCAGGCGCCGCGCACCCGCGCCTCGAGCAGCTTGGCCGCGGTGATGTCCAGGCAGGTGACCAGCGCCCCGCGCGCCTGACCGGCGTCATCCCGATACGGGCTGATGCGTACCGAGTACCAGCGCCCGTCGCGTGAGGGCACGGCCTTCTCGCGCGGGACGAGCTCGCGCAGAACCGCGGCGAGATCGGCCCCGAGCTCGGGGTAGCTGAGGGTGCCGCTGAGTTCGGCGATCGGCCGGCCGATGTCGCCCTCGCGCAGGCGGAAGATGCGTCGACCGTGCTCGGTGTAGCGCCGCACATTCAGGTCGGCGTCGAGAAAGAGCGTGGCCACGTCCAGGCTCTCGAGCAGGTTGCGCATGTCGCTGCGCGCGAGCGAGAGCTCATCGACCCGCGACTGCAGCTCGGCATTGACCGCGTGCAGCTCCTCGTTCATGGCCTGCAGCTCCTCCTTGGAGCTGGTGAGCTCCTCGTTGGTGGACTGCAGTTCCTCGTTGCTCGACTGCAGCTCCTCGTTGGCGGCCTGCAGTTCCTCGCGCGAGCTGCGCACCTCGTCGCGCATCAGGCGCAGGCGCTCGCGGCTGAGCGTGAGCTCCTGACCGGCATCCGCGCCAGCCGATGGCGGGGCAGCGCCCGCCACCGGCGCCAAGGCGGCGAGCGCGGCGCCTGCGGGCTGCGCAAGGAAGACCACGAGCAGCGTGCCTTCCAGGCCGGCCGGTTCGCGCAGACGGCGCACCAGCACATCCACCGGCAGGGCGCTGGCGTCGCCCGTGGGCGTCAGCCCGGACAGTCGCACCGGCTCGTCCTGCGTGGCCGCCTGGGTCAGCGCCGCGGACAAGGGCTCCCGGATGCCCGGTCGGGCCATCGCATGCAGGTTCCAGTTCGCCTTGCCGGCCGCCGGCTCGAGCCAGCGACCGGTGCGGCCGTTGATGTAGAGGATGTCGCCGGCGGCGCTCACCAGCACCGCCGGCGGCGCGAGCTCGTGCAGCAGCATCTGGTCGGCGAGCGACTGCAGGTTGACGGGCGGGGTGTCGGGATCTGACACGGCAGTCTCCTTGGAAGCGGTCGGCCGATCCTGCGGACGCAGCGGAAGCCCGGGCACCGGCAGCGCGGCCGGCGTGGGGCGGCGACGAAACAGGCGCAGACGGGCATCGATCGGATCGAACAGTTCGGCGCCACGCCCCACCGACTCGGAACTGCCCAGCAGCAGCACGCCGCCGGGCCGCAGCCCGTAATGGAACAGCGGCAGCACGCGCTCCTGCAGCGGCAGCGTCAGGTAGATCATCAGGTTGCGGCAGCTGATCAGGTCGAGCCGGGTGAAGGGCGGATCGGCGAGAAGATCATGGGTGGCGAAGACCACGCTCTCGCGCACCGGCTTGCCGATCCGCCAGCCGTCGCCCGCGCGGGTGAAGTGGCGCTGCAGGCGCGCCGGCGAGACCTCGCGCGTGATCGCCGCCGGGAACAGGCCTCGCCGGGCCCGCACGATCGCGTCCTCGGACAGGTCGGTGGCGAAGATCTGCACCGGCGGCGCGCCCGCGCGCGGCGGCGCGTCGACGGGGTGGAGCAGCTCGTGCAGGACGATGGCCAGCGAGTAGGCTTCCTCGCCGGTGGAGCAGCCCGCCACCCAGGCGCGCAGGGGTCGCTGCGGCGAGGCCTCGGCAATCAGCGCCGGCAGCACCTGCGCCTGCAGGGCCTGCCAGACCGGAGTGTCGCGAAAGAAGCCGGTGACGCCGATCAGCAGCTCACGCTCGAGCAGCGCGCGTTCCTTCGGATTGCCGCGCAGCCGCTCGGCATAGTCGGCCAGGCGGGGCAGGCCGTGCAGCGCCATCCGTCGCTCGATTCGCCGCTGCAGGGTGCTGGTGCGGTACTCGGAGAAGTCGTGGTTGCCCCCCTCGCGCAGCACCCGCAGCACCGCGTCGAGCGCCTCCGGCGGGCTGCGATCGGGGCCGGCGCCGGCAGCCAGCAGCGCGGGGATGCGGGCCGGCATGTCCTGCGGCAGGGCCACCAGATCGACGCAGCCGGCTGCGATGGCCTGCGAAGGCATGGGATCGAACTGCGCGTCGGCCGGATCCTGGGCGAGCGTGAAGCCGCCCGCGGCGCGGATCGCGCACAGGCCGGCCACCCCGTCGGCGCCGCTGCCCGAGAGCACCACGCCCACGGCGCGCGAACCGAGCGCGCGCGCGATCGAGCTGCAGAATCGGTCGGCCGGACGATGGCGATCGAGGAGATCGGCCGGCGACACCACCCGCAGGCAGCCCGACTCGTAGAGGAGCGCCGCATTAGGCGGAATCACATGGACGCGACCGGCCTGCAGCGGCATGCGGTCGTGCGCCTGCACCACCGGCAGCGCCGTCGCCCGCTGCAGCAGGCTGACGAGCATCGAGCCGCCGGCCGGATCGAGATGCGAGAACACCACCCAGGCGAGCGGATCGGCCGGGGGAATGGCCGCCACCAGCCGCCTGAGCGGCTCGAGCCCCCCGGCCGAGGAGGCCACCGCCACCACGGCCTGCGGCGAGGCCGGCTCGGGCGCGCGGGCAGCGGGAACCTCGGGGAATGAAGGGGGATCGGCAGTCATGGCGCGGCGGACCGCAGACCGGATCGGCCCGGGGACGCGCCATTGGGCGCGGGATCAGGCCTGGCGTCAATCCCCGCGCGCGGGCGAGGACGGCGCGACGGGCCTCGCGGACGGATACATGTAGCCGCGATGAAAGGGGTAGGCCGACTGCGCGCCCCGCAGGCCGAGGGCGCCGTGGGCAGGCGGCTCGATGCGACCGTCGGGGCGCGCGGCGAGCAGCTGGTTCAGCGAGATCCAGCCGCGCTCGAAGGCCATGGCGCAGCCGGCCAGGTACATGCGATAGGCGCGCACCGTGGACTCGCCGGCGATCGCGCGGGCCTCGGCCAGGCGCGACTCCAGGCCGTCGGCCCAGGCCCACAGCGTGCGCGCGTAGTGCGGGCGCAGGTTCTCGACATCGAGCAGCTCGAGGCCGCCCCGGGCGAGGCTGGCCGCCACGCGCGAGACATGGAAGAGCTCGCCCCCCGGAAAGATGTGCTTCTCGATGAAGTCGCCGATGCCGGCGCCGAGCTGCGGATTGTCGAGGCCGCCGGCGGTGATGCCGTGGTTCATCACCAGGCCGCCCGGCCGCAGACGGGCATGCAGCCCGGCGAAATAGGCGTCGAGCTGGCGCGCGCCGACATGCTCGAACATGCCGATGGAGGCGATGCGGTCGAAGCGCTCGTCGCCCGGCCACTCGCGAAAGTCGAGCAGCCGGACCTCCACCTGCCCGCGCAGGCCGCGGGCCTCGATCAGCCTTTGCACATGGGCGTGCTGGTTGCGCGAGAGCGTGATGCCCACCGCCGACACGCCGTGATGCTCGGCCGCCCAGAGCAGCAGACCGCCCCAGCCGGCGCCGACATCGAGCAGGCACTGCCCGGGGGACAGCCGCAGCTTGCGGCAGACATGCTCGAGCTTGGCCTCCTGGGCCCGCGCCAGATCGAGATCGGGCTCGGCGTAATAGGCGCAGGAGTACACCCGCCGCGGGTCCAGCCAGAGCGCGAAGAAGTCGTCGCCGAGGTCGTAGTGGAAGCGCACCTGCTCGGCGCGCGGCAGTGAAAGACGCGCCGCCCGGGCCCGCAGCGCCGCCAGCCAGCCGCGCCAGCCGGGGCGCGCGCCGTCGGCGACCGGATCGCCGACCAGTTCGCCCGCCGCCGCCATGAGATCGCGCAGCGAGCCGTCGATGTCGAGCCGCCCGGCGACATAGGCATCGGCCACTTCGCCCACCCTGCCGAGGGCGAGCGAGGCCAGCAGACGACGATCGCGCAGGCGCAGATGCACCCGGGCCGCAGGCGGGCCTGCGCGGCCGCCGGGCCACTCGAGCGAGAGCGGCGTCGAGAGCGCGGCCAGACGGGCCTGGGCCACCCGGCCGATGCGGCCGGGGGTGAGCAGGAGCGCAGTATCCATGTCGGACTCCTCTGACCGCGGAGCGGTCCGGACGCGGACGGGTCGAGCCAGGAAGCCTTGAAGGCTAGGCCCCAGTGTGCCGCCCGCCGCTGCGCCCGCTCAAGCACCGGGGGCATCGCACCGCCCTCACCCGCGCGATCACGGCTGCGATGACCGGCATCAAGCCGGCGTCGCGCCGCGCGTGCTCCGATCGGCTCACGACGGCCGGGCGCGCGCCGGCACCGGCCGGCGACCCGGCCGGCAGGGGAGCGCCGATGGCACGCAGGACCGGGCAATGGATCGGCTATCTGGCCGTGGGCGTGGCGCTGGCCGCGCTGCTGGCGCAGCGGACCTGGTGGCCGGATGCCGGCCCCTCGGCCCTGGTGGCCTACAGCGAATTCGAAGACGCGCTGCGCGAGGGCCGCGTGGCGGAGGTGGTGATCGGCGAGCAGCTGCTCACCGCCCGGCTCAACGCGCCCGACGCGCAGGGCCGCCGCCTGATCATCGCCACGCGGGTGGAGCCGGCGCTCGCCGAGCGGCTGCAGGGACACGGCGTGAGCTATCGCCGGGTGGTCGAGCCGACCTGGCTGCGCGATCTGCTTTCCTGGCTGCTGCCGAGCGCGATCTTCTTCGGCCTGTGGTACCTGGTCAGCCGCCGGCTCTCGGAGAAGATGGGCGCCGGCGGCGGGCTGCTGGGCATCGGCCGCAGCCGGGCGCGGGTCTACATGGAGACCCGCACCGGCGTGCGATTCGCCGATGTGGCCGGCGTGGACGAGGCCAAGGCCGAGCTGCAGGAGGTGGTGGACTTCCTGAAGAACCCCGCCGAGCACGGCCGGCTCGGGGCGCGCGTGCCCAAGGGCATCCTGCTGATGGGCCCCACCGGCACCGGCAAGACCCTGCTCGCGCGGGCGGTGGCGGGCGAGGCCGGCGTGGCCTTCTTCTCGATCAGCGGGTCGGAATTCATCGAACTCTTCGTGGGCGTGGGCGCGGCCCGGGTGCGCGACCTCTTCGAGCAGGCGCGCAGCCACGCGCCGGCGATCATCTTCATCGACGAACTCGACGCGCTGGGCAAGGCGCGCTCGGCCTTCACCGGCGCCGGCGGGCACGACGAACGAGAGCAGACCCTGAACCAGCTGCTGGTGGAACTCGACGGCTTCGATCCGGGCGTGGGCGTGGTGCTGCTGGCCGCGACCAACCGCCCGGAGATCCTCGACCCGGCGCTGCTGCGCGCCGGCCGCTTCGACCGGCAGGTGCTGGTCGACCGCCCCGACCGCGCCGGACGGCTGGCCATCCTGCGGGTGCACGCCGCGAAGGTGCGCATGGCCGCGGGCGTGGACCTGGATGCGATCGCCGCGCTCACCACCGGGCTGGCCGGCGCCGACCTCGCCAACCTGGTCAACGAGGCGGCGCTGTGCGCCACCCGACGGCGCGCGCAGGCGGTGGAACTGCCCGACTTCACCGCCGCCTTCGAGCGCATCGTGGCCGGCATCGAACGGCGCCACCGCGTGCTGGGCCTCGCGGAGCGCCGCACGGTGGCCTGGCACGAGATGGGTCACGCGATCACCGCGCTGGCCATGCCCGGCGCCGACCGCATCCACAAGGTGTCGATCGTGCCGCATGGCGTGGGCGCGCTCGGCTACACGCTGCAGCGGCCCGGCGAGGACCGCCATCTCGCGAGCCGCAGCGAGCTGGTCAACCGCATCACGGTGCTGATGGGCGGTCGCGCCGCCGAAAGGCTGGTCTTCGGCGAGATCTCCACCGGCGCGGCCGACGACATCGCCAGGGCGACCGACATCGCGCGCGACATGGTGATGCGCTACGGCATGGACGAGACGCTGGGTTGCGTGGCCTACGCGGCGCCGTTGCCACGCTTCCTGCCCCTGCCGGACATCGGCAATCCCGGCGCCGCGATGGCCAGCCCGGAGACCGCCCGGCGCATCGACGAAGCGGTGCGCGCCATCGTGGAAACCGCCTTCAACCGGGCCACCGAGGTGCTGAAGGAGCGGCGGGCGATGCTCGATCGCTGCGCCGCGGCGCTGGTCGAGCGCGAGACGCTCGATGAGGAGGAAATCCGCCAGCTGATGGCCGCGCCAGCCGACGCGGCGTGAGCGCGGGGGCCGGTGCGGGCCCGCCGCGCCGCGCCGACTCAGGCCGGCACCGCCGAGAACTGATCGCGGCGCGCCGACCCGGGCAGCGCATCGACCGGCATCGCCATCAGCCGGCTGGGATCCTCGATCAGGCCGCGGGTGCTGCGCGAGAACGCGCGCAGGCGCGGCATGTCGAGGATCTCGACATCGCGGTTGTTGACCCGCAGGCAGCCCCAGGCCGCCAGCGCGCTGAACGAGCGGCTGACGGTGGCATGGGCCACGCCGAGATAGCTGGCGATGTCGCTGCGGCTCATGCGCAGGTAGAGCCGGCGCGGCGACTGTCCGCAGGCCTGCATGCGCTCGGACATCTGCACCAGGAAGCGCGCCAGCCGGACATCGGCGGCCACGGCGGCCATCACATCGGCGATGTCGGCGCGGGCGGTGAGCTGGCGGCTCACCGCGAGATGCAGCACGCGATCGAGAGCCGGCGCGCGCTGCGCCAGCGTGAAGATGTCCTGGATGCGCACCGAGAAGACCCGCGAGTCTTCCAGCGCGATGGCGGCGGTGGGGTGCTGGCCCATGCACACCGCGTCAAAGCCGAGCAGTTCGCCGCGACGCACGAAACCGAGCACCTGCTCGTAGCCGTCCTCGGCGGTGCGGATGCTCTTGAACGAGCCGATGTTCACGAAATAGATCGACTCGGCCTGCGTCCCCTCGTGATAGAGCGTGGCGCCGGCCCGCACGCGGCGCATCGCCACCGGGTAGGCATCGCCCAGCGCGCTGTCGATCGCCTCGGCGCCCATCAGGCGCAACAGCTCGGTGAGCGTGCTCGCCGCGAGGGTGTCGGCCTGCCGCGCGGCGTCGGGGCGGGTGGCGCGGAGGGTGGGGGTCGGGGTGGCTGCGTTCTCGGTATGGGTCATGCTGGTCTCCGGGGTTGACGGTCGGCCGACGGCGCGGCGCGTGGGATCCACTGTCGCGCAGCCACCGGCGGGCCGCCATCGGAGGGCCGGCGGAGTTCCGCGGGAAAAACTCCGACCCTCGTGACCGCTATCCCGACGCCCTGTAGGAATATTCCGAGCAGAGTCGACAGGCGGTCGATCAGCCGGCATGAACGCTTGCGAATCCGCAAGCCGGCGGCTGGTATCCTGCCCCTACACTGTGGGCTGCCGCCCTGGCGTGACCCTTGGAGGCTCCTTGAACGCGATCCCCAAGACCTGCTGCAGCCCCGCCGCGCAAACCGCCGCGGGCGATCTTTCGGCAGTGACTGACGGAAACCTGGTGATCGACCATCAGTCCCGCATCCTGATGGTCGACGCGCCGGGCACAGCCCTGCTGCGTCGGGCCCCCGGCTCACTGGCCGGTCAGGCGCTGACAGACTGCCTCACCCCCGACTCCGCCGAGCGGCTGCGCCTCGCCCTTGCCCGCTGCGCGGAGGCGGTGCCGGTCGCCGGCCTGTGGCTCACCCCCGCCGGCGCCAGTGAAGCCGACCGCCTGCAGGCCAATCTCACCGCGGCACATCTCGACACCGGGTCCGGCCTGAAACCCGTGGCCTGCCTGCGGCTGCACCGGCCGGTAACCAACGAGTCGCTGAGCGAGCAGATCTCGGCGCTGCGCGCCCGGCAGATGCAGCTCTTCGACCAGACGCCCACGGCGGCCATCGTCTGCAGGAACGCCGTGATCGGCTACGCCAACCGGCGCGCGGTGGCCCTGTTCGGCGCGAGCGCGGTCGAATCCCTGGTGGGCATGAATTGTCATGACCTGGTGGCGCCGGAGTGCCGCCCGGCGCTCGACGGGCACATCGCGCAGGCCCTTGCCGGCGAGCCGGAAGTGCCGATGGTGCAGCTCACCATCAACCGGCTCGACGGCAGCCAGCGGCAGGCCGAGATCGTGTTGGCCACGCTGCCCGGATTCGGCGAAGACCTCACGCTGGCGCTGCTGCATGATGTCAGCCGTCACAACGGCGAGCGCCTGGAGCTCGAGCGCTCGCGCGCCGAGCTGCGCAGCCTCTCGGGCAGCCTGGTGGAAGCGCGCGAGGAAGAGCGGCGACGCATCGCGCGCGAGCTCCATGACGACCTCGGCCAGCGCCTGTCGTGGATGAAGATGGAGCTCAGCGACATCGCCGAACACGGCAGCCGCCCGGCCACCCGGGCGCGCATGGCCGCCATGCTCGAACTGCTCGACGAGACCATGGCCTCCCTGCGGCGCATTTCGGCCGACATGCGCCCGCTGATGCTCGACGACCTCGGCCTGAATGCGGCGGTGGAATGGCTGGGCCGGGAAGCCTCGCGGCGCATGGGCATCGAGGTCACCACCAGCCTCGGCGAGATCGAACCCTCGGTCGACGACCGAACCGCCACCACTGTCTACCGGATCGTGCAGGAGGCCCTGACCAACATCGGCCGCCATGCCCGGGCCACCGATGCCCGGATCATCATCGAGCAGCTGGATCGGGAGCTGGTGCTCACCGTGCAGGACAACGGCGTGGGCTTTCCCGACAGCGCGGTGCGCAAGGAAGGCTCCTTCGGCCTGATGGGCATCCGCGAGCGGGCCATCCTGCTCGGCGGCCGATTCGCCGTGGACAACCCGCCCGGTGGCGGGGGCCGGCTGCGGGTATGGCTGCCGCTGAGTGGCGACGCGCACACCGCGCCCCTGGCGGCCTGAGCCGCGGGCGCCCGATGAGCCACGCCTCGCGCGCCACGCCCACGCTGCTGCTGGTCGATGACCACGCGATCGTGCGCGCGGGCCTGCGCCGCATGATCGAGACCGAGGGCGGTCAGTGGCAGATCGAGGAGGCCAGTTCGGCCTTCCAGGCCCTCGCGCTGCTGCGCGGTTCGCCGGTGGCGGTGGCAGTGGTCGATCTGTCCATGCCCGGCATGAGCGGGCTCGACCTCATCCGGCGCATCAAGGCGGAGTTCCCGGTGGTGCGGGTGCTGGTGCTCAGCATGCACGCCGAGGAGCAGTACGCCCTGCGCGCCTTCAGCGCCGGGGCCAGCGGCTATCTCACCAAGGACAGCGCGGCCGCCGAGCTGATGGTAGCCATCGGCAAGGTGGCCGCGGGTGGCGCCTATGTCACCAGCAGCCTCGCCGAGCGCGTCATCCAGCAGCTCAACGGCCGCGTGGAAGTGCCGCGTCACACCCGCCTGAGCGACCGCGAGCTCGATGTGCTTCGCCGGCTGGTCTCGGGCAAACGACTCACCGAGATCGCGCGCGAGCTGCATCTCTCGGTCAAGACCGTCAGCACCCACAAGACCCGCATCCAGGAGAAGCTTCAGCTGCCCAATCTGGCGGCGCTGGTGCGCTACGGGCTGGAGCACGAGCTCGACCGGCCCGGGCAGGCCAGCATGCCCGCCTTTCCGTCAGAACTCGGCTGAGGGGCCCGCCAGGCCGGGTTCGCGCGGCGACGGCCGGCTGGCCACCAGGCAATCGGTGGCCAGGATCAGCGCTGCGATCGACGCGGCGTTCTGCAGGGCCAGCCGCGTGACCCGCGCCGGGTCTATCACGCCCATGGCCAGCAGGTCGCCGTAAGCACGCGAGGCCGCGTTGTAGCCGTGGGCCGGATCCTCGCTGGCCAGCACGGTCGCCAGCACCACGCTGGGCTCCTCGCCGGCATTGGCCACGATGCGCCGCAGCGGCTCCTCCACCGCGCGCGCCACCACGCGGATGCCGCAATCCTCGTCGAAGTCATCGCCGCGCAGCGTCTCCAGCACGCGTCGCGCCCGCAGCAGCGCCACGCCGCCGCCGGGCACGATGCCCTCCTGCACCGCGGCGCGGGTGGCGTGCAGGGCATCGTCCACCCGCAGGCGGCGCTCCTTCAGCTCGGTCTCGGTGGCCGCCCCCACCCGGATCACCGCCACCCCGCCGGCCAGCCGCGCGATGCGGGTGTCGAGCCACTCGCGCTCGTAATCGCTGTCGGCCTGCCCGCGCTCGTGGCGGATCGCGGCCACCCGCTCGGCGATGGCCGATGGCTTGCCGGCGCCGCCGATCAGGGTGGTGTCGTCCTTGCCCACCTCGATCCGGCGGGCATGGCCGAGGTGGTCGATGCCGGCCTGCGCGAGCGGCACGCCGAGCTCGTCGCCGACCACCGTGGCGCCGGTGAGCGTGGCGATGTCCTGCAGCATGGCCTTGCGCCGGTCGCCGAAGCCGGGACTGCGCACCGCGCAGGTCCGCAGGCCGCCGCGCACGGTGTTGACCACCAGCGTGGCCAGCGCGTCGCCCTCCACCTCCTCGGCGATCACCAGCAGCGGCCGGCCCGCCTTGACCACCGCCTCGAGCAGCGGCAGCAGTTCGGGCAGCGTGGACAGCCGACGGCCCGCCACCAGGATGGCTGCCTCCTCGAGCACCGCGCACTGCCGCTCGGCGTCGGTGACGAAGTAGGGCGAGAGCATGCCGTGCTCGAAGCGCATGCCCTCGACCACGCGCAGTTCGCTCTGCAGGCCCGAGCCGTCCTCGATCGAGACCGCGCCCTCGCGCCCCACCCGGTCGATCGCGCCGGCCAGCAGCTCACCGATGGAGCGGTCGTTGTTGGCCGAGATCGCCGCCACCTGCGCGATCTCCTGCGAGCTCGCGCACGGCCGCGCGAGCCGCGCCAGCTCGGCCACCAGCGCCTGCACCGCGCGCTCGATGCCGCGCCGCACCCCCATGGGGTTCATGCCCCCGGCGAGGTAGCGCAGGCCGCCCTGCACCATGGCGTGGGTGAGCACGGTGGCGGTGGTGGTGCCGTCGCCGGCCAGCTCGCTGGTGCGCGCGGCCACCTCGCGCACCAGCTGCGCGCCCATGTTCTCGAAGGGATCGTCGAGCTCGATGGCGCGGGCCACCATCACGCCCGAGTTCACCACCTGCGGCGGACCGAACTCGCGCTGCAGGATCACGGTGCGTCCGCGCGGACCGAGCGTCACCATCACCGCCTCGGCCATCAGGGCCACGCCGCGGCGGATGCGCTCGCGCGCGTCGTCGTGGAACAGGATGCTGCGGGAAGCCATCGGCGCCCCCTTCACGGACCGGGCTCCGATGATGGCGGGCTGCCGAAGGCGGCCGCTTGAGCCGGCGCAGCGCGGTGGGCGATGCGCGGTGGGCGATGCGCGCTCGCCTGGCGGTCGGCGCGCAGTGCCGCGCGGGCGATCAGCGTTCGCCGAGCGCTTCGTGCAGGGTCTTGATCACCGGCTTGAGCAGGTATCGCAGCACGGTGTTGCTGCCGGTGCGGATCTCGACCGAAGCGGTCATGCCGGGCTGGATCTCGATGCGCCGGCCGTTGGCCGCCACCAGGTTGCGCGCCGCAGTCCGGATCTGAACCCGGTAATAGGGCTGCTCGTTGGCGCGGTTGTCCTCGCTGAGGGTGTCGACGCTGATGTAGGTGACCTCGCCCTGCAGGGCGCCGTACTGGCTGCTGGCCCAGCAGCATGTGCAGGCGCTGCGCGCCAACGAGGCCCTGAACCAGTCGCTCGAGGAACGGCTCGCGCAGCGCGAGGCGCAGCTGCGGGTGAGCTTCGAGGCCACCCGCGCGCTCGAGGCCGATCGCTCGGCGCTGGCCGAGCGGGCGCGCATCATGCGTGATCTGCACGATGGCGTGGGCGCACAACTGCTCACAGCCATCGCCGAGGTGGAAGACGGACGGGCCGACCCGGATCGGATCCGCGACACCCTCACCGCCTGCCTCGACGACCTGCGGCTGGCGGTGGATTCGCTCGAGCCGCACGACAACTACCTGACGACGATCCTGGGCACCCTGCGTTACCGGCTCGCGCCGCGCCTGGCCCGGGCCGGCCTGACCATGCAATGGGATGTGGAGGAAGTGAATCCGATGAGCTGGCTCGATCCGACCCGCACCCTGCACCTGCTGCGCATCCTGCAGGAGGCGATCGCCAATGTGCTGCGCCATGCCCAGGCCACCACCCTGCTGATCCGGCTGGCGCGCAGACCCGACGGGGTGCTGGTCGAGGTGCGCGACAATGGTCGCGGGTTCAACCCCGACGCCAGCCCGGGGCCCGGTCATGGCCTGCGCAACCTGCGTCAGCGCGCCGCGCAGCTCGGCGCCCGGCTCACGCTGACCAGCAGCCCGGAGGGCACCTCGGTGACGCTGCTGCTGCCCAACTGATTCCCAGCAAGGAGACCTGCATGAGCGAAGTGAGCATCCTCGACCAGCGCCGCATCGAGGCGAAATTCGCCGGCCAGCTGCTCAGGACCCTGAGCGCAGAACTCGGCGAGCCGCGGGCCCGCGAACTGCTCGCCAAGGCGATCATCGAGATGGCCCATGAGGCCGGCCGTGAGTTCGCTGCCCGCAAGCCCGGCAACGAGACCGGCGCCAATCCGCCCGACCTGACCGACTACGCCACCATCCTGCCGCTGTGGGAAGCGGGCGGCGGCATCACCATCCAGTGGGTGGAGAAGTCGGAGCGCACCCTCGCCTTCAATGTGACCCGCTGCCGGTATGCCGAGTCATACCGCGAGATGGGGCTGGGCCATATCGGCGACATCCTGTCCTGCAACCGCGACGGCGAGTTCTGCCACGGCTACAACCCCGAGATGCGATTCACCCGCACCCAGACCATCATGAAGGGCGCCAGCCACTGCGACTTCCGTTACACGCTGCCGCCCAAGGACTGAAGCGGCGGCGCGTCCCTGAGGCCTGGCAGCCGAGTGCCGCGGCACCGCGCCGGCCCACCCCGCTCAGCGGGTGAGCGCGCCGTAGACCAGCACCTGCAGCTGCTCGCGGTAGTGCTTGCGGATCTCGCCCGGCGCCACGGTGCCGGCCACCACCACCAGCCGCTCGGCAGGGTCGGCAAAGAAGATCGTGCCGTAGGCGCCGTTCCAGGTGAACTCGCCCACCCGCCCGGGCACGCTGGCCAGTCCGGCCTGGGTGCGCACCGCCACGCCCAGGCCAAAGCCGTAGCCCTCGCGGTGCGGCTCGGTGTGGTGCACGGTGTTGATCACGCCCTCGCCGAGGTGGTTGGCGGTCATGAGCGCCACGGTCTGCGGACTGAGAATGCGCTCGCCCTCGAGGGCGCCGCCGTCGTGCAGCATCTGCCCGAAGCGCAGGTAGTCGGACACCGTGCCCATGGCCGCCGCGCCGCCCCAGTCGAGACTGGTCTGGCGCTGCATCACCGACACCGCCTGCGGCGAGCCGTCCAGCGGATTGAAGGGCAACGGGCGGGCGCCGCGGGCGCGACGCGCCTCGGTGAGCGCAAAGCCGGTGTCGTGCATGCGCAGCGGCTGCCAGAGCTCGCGCGACAGGTGTTCGCCCAGGCGCTCGCCGGTGATCTGCTCGATCACCAGCCCGAGCACATCGGTGGAAAACCCGTACTCGAAAGCCGTGCCGGGTTGATGGGTGAGCGGCAGCCGGGTGATCCGGTCGATGAAGGCGGCGGCGTCATCGGTGAACATCACCTCGCTCGCGCTCGGCCAGCGCGCGGCTGCCGCGCCCATGCCGCGACCGCCATAGGTGATGCCGGCGGTGTGCCGAAGCAGATCGTGGATGAGGATGGGCCGCTGCTGCGGCTGCAGCGAAAGCCCGCCATGACCGTCATCGAGGCCGATCTGCATGCCGGCGAACGCCGGAAAGAAGGCATCGAGCCGGCTGCGCAGGGGCAGACGGCCAGCCTGCATGAGCTTGAGCGCGGCCACGCTGACCATGATCTTGGTCATGGACGCGAGCGGAAACACGGTGTCGAGGGTCATGGGCACCCGCGCCACCGGATCGCGCAGGCCATAGGCCCGGTGGTGCAGCAGCCGGCCCTCGCGGGCGATGGCCAGCACCGCCCCGGGCAGGCGACTGGCGGCGATCTCGCGGTGGATGAAGGCCTCGATGGCGGCGATGCCGGCCGCGCTGACGCCGTGGGCCTGCGGGTCACCGGCAGGCAGGGGATGTTCGCTCATCGGGCCGCTCTCAGGACTGGGCTGCGGCGATGGTAGCCGAGGCGGCCGCGGCCAGGGTTTCAGGCGCCAGGTCGCACACCGCCTGGTAGTGCGAGAGGTAGACCCGGCCGCTCAGCCGGGCCAGCAGCGCGGTGCGCTGCAGACGGTCCATCACCGGCCCTTTCACCTCGGACAGGTGCAGCGCCACGCCGGCCGCGCGCAGGCGCTCGTCGATGGCCTCGAGGCTTTCCAGCGCGCTGGCGTCGATGTCGTTGATGGCCGAGCACAGCAGCACCACATGCGCGAGCTCGGGCCGCGACGCCACCGCGTCGTTGATGCGGTCCTCCAGCACCCGGCAGTTGGCGAAGTACAGGCTCTCGTCCACGCGCAGGCCGAGCAGCCGGGGACTGAGCGCCACCGGGTGCCGCAGGCGATTGCGGAAGTGCTCGGTGCCGGGCACCAGTCCGACCTCGGCAATGTGCGGACGGCTGGTGCGATGGAGGTAGAGCGCGAGCGACACGCCCACGCCGGCCACCAGACCGGCCTCGACCCCGGCGCCCAGGGTGGTGAGCAGGGTGACCACCACGGCGAGGAAGTCCGCCCGGGAGTAGTTCCAGGTCTTGCGCAGCAGGCTGAAGTCGACCAGCGACAGCACCGCCACCACGATGGTGGCAGCCAGGGTGGCCTGGGGCAGGTGGTACAGCGCCGGCGTCAGCAGCAGCGAGGCCAGCAGGATGCCCGCCGCGGTGAACACGCCTGCCGCCGGGGTCTGGGCTCCGGCGTCGAAATTCACCACCGAGCGCGCGAAACCCCCGGTCACCGGCAGGCCGCCGGTGACCGCGGCCGAGAGGTTGGCCGCACCCAGCGCCACCAGCTCCTGATCGGGCTCGACTCGCTGGCGTCGTCGCGCGGCCAGGGTCTGTCCGACCGACACCGACTCGACGAAGCCGACCGCGCTGATCAGCAGAGCCGGCACCGCGAGTTCGCGCCAGAGCGCCGCGTCCCATACCGGCAGCGTGAACGGCGGAAGGCCGGCCGGCACCGCGCCGACGATCTTCAGGCCGCGGGCCGACCAGTCGAAGGCCCAGGCAAGACCGGTGGTGACCGCGATCGCGCCGATGGGGCCGGCCTTGGCAAGCAGGTCTGCGGTGCGGGCACGCAGGCCCAGGCGCAACAGCAGCGGCTTGAGGCCGCGACGCACCCAGAACAGGAACGCGAGCGCGCCCGCGCCCACCGCCACGGTCAGGCCGTGGGTGTTGGGGACCTGGGCGAGAAGCGCAGCGAGCAACGAGAAGAAATTATCGCCCTGCGCCGACACGCCCATCAGGCTCCTGAGCTGGCTGGCGGCGATCAGCAGGCCCGAGGCCGAGATGAAGCCGGAGATCACCGGATGGCTGAGGAAGTTGGCCAGGAAGCCCAGGCGAAGCACCCCCATCAGCAGCAGGATCAGCCCCGACAGGAAGGCCAGGGTGATGGCCACCGCCCCGGCCGCTGGCGTCCCGGCGGCGGCATGCTCGCCCACCACGGCGGCGGTCATGAGCGACACCACCGCCACCGGCCCCACCGCCAGCACCCGGCTGGTGCCGAACAGGGCGTAGAGCAGCAGCGGGGCCACGCTGGCGTACAGCCCCACCTCGGGCGCGAGGCCCGCCAGCATGGCGTAGGCCAGGCTCTGCGGGATGAGCATGAGGGTGACGATCAGCGCCGCCACCAGATCGCTCACCAGGGTGTCGCGACGGTACTCGCGCCCCCACTGCAGCACAGGGAGGTCGGGGAGCCAGCGCCGCCAGGCCACGCGCATCGCGGCCTCAGTCCAGCAGGCGCGCCGGCGGGTGGATGAGGCGCTCGGCCAGCGACTGCAGCGCCATGCCGGCCAGCATGGCCAGCACGAAGACCAGGGCCTTGGGCTGACCGGCCGCCATGGAGACCAGCCCGGGACCAGGACAGAAGCCGGCCAGGCCCCAGCCTGCGCCGAACACCAGCGAGCCTATCACCAGGCGACGGTCGATCTGGCTCGCCGTGGGCAGATGCAATGCGCCGCCGAGCAGGCTGAGCGTCCGCTTGCGGGCCAGCCCGAAGGCGAAAAAGCCGACCGCGATCGCGCCGCCCATCACGAAGGCCAGGGAAGGATCCCAGGCGCCGGCCAGATCCAGAAAGCCGATCACCTTGCCAGGATCGGTCATGCCCGAGAGCAGCAGGCCCAGCCCGAAAAGCAGGCCGACCAGGAATTCAGTGACGCGGTGCATGGTCAGATGCCTCCGATCAGGTGACGCACGATGAAGACCGTGACGAAGCCCGCGGCCATGAAGGCGAGCGTGGCCACCAGCGAGCGCGGCGACAGGCGCGACAGCCCGCAGATGCCGTGGCCGCTGGTGCAGCCCGCCGCGTAGCGGGTGCCCAGGCCGACCAGCAGGCCGGCCGCCACCACCAGCGCATGGCTGGCCTCGATGCGCGGCGCGGTGACGAAGCCGGCCGGCGCAAGGGCCGCGAACACCATCGGCGAGGCGGCCATGCCGAGCAGGAAGGCGATGCGCCAGGCGGCATCGCCCGGCCGCGGCGGCAACAGGCCGGCCAGGATGCCGCTGATGCCGAGCACCCGGCCATTGAGCAGGATGAACAGGGCGGCGGAAACCCCGAGGAGCACGCCGCCGGAGAGCGACGCCCAGGGCGTGAAGTGAGTCCAGTCGATGGTCATGGCAGGGCCCTCCGTGGGTCAGGACGCCGTGGCGCAGAACTGCTCGTGCAGCACCTGCATGAGCGCCAGCGCGCGCGGGCTGGTGAGGCGGTAGTGGATGTGCTTTCCCTCGCGGCGGGTGTCCACCAGCCCCTCCTCGCGCAGCACGGTGAGCTGCTGCGAGAGCGTGGGCTGGCCGATGCCGAGCAGCGATTCCAGCTCGCCCACCCGCCGCTCGCCCAGGCTGAGCTGGCACAGGATGAGCAGACGGTCAGGGTTGGAAAGTACCTTCATGAGGCGACAGGCCTGCCCGGCCGCGGCCTGCATGGCGGACAGATCGAGGGTGGCGGTGGTCATGGCAGATGCGTGGGCGGTAAGCCGGATGCTTGGGCGGTATGGCGGGTGGCTCCGGGCGTCGGCTCGGACCATTCCGGTTGCCGGGGCACCGGAAGCGGGTTCAGGTCCGACGGGCACAGTCTATTGACACATAATCTATTAGTCAATATATTATTTTCCACTTAATCAAAAAGGCCGCCATGACCGACCGCACACCCCAGCCGCAGGTGGAAGGCCTCTTCGATGCCGCCACCTGGACCGTCACCTACCTAGTCCACCAGGGCCCAGGCACTGCCTGCGCCATCATCGACCCGGTGCTCGACTACGACCCCAAGTCCGGCCGCACCCGCCACACCAGCGCCGACAGGGTGATCGCTCGCGTGCAGGAACTCGGTCTGAGTATGGCCTGGATCCTCGAGACGCACGCCCACGCCGACCACCTCAGCGCCGCGCCCTACCTCAAGGCCCGACTCGGCGGACGCACCGCCATTGGCGCGAACATCACCATCGTGCAGTCGGTGTTCAAGGGGCTCTTCAACCTGGAGCCGGGCTTTCGCACCGACGGATCGCAGTTCGACCGCCTGCTGCAGGACGGCGAGGCGATCGCCGTCGGTGATCTGGTCGGGCACACGCTGGCCGTGCCCGGCCACACCCCGGCCTGCGTGGCCTACCAGTTCGGCGATGCGGTCTTCGTGGGCGACACCCTGTTCATGCCCGATGTCGGCACGGCCCGCTGCGACTTCCCCGGCGGCGATGCGCGCACCCTGTACCGCTCGGTGCGGCGACTGCTCAGCCTGCCGGCGCAGACCCGGCTCTACATGTGCCACGACTATCCCCCGGCCCCACGCGCGGTGAACTTCCAGACCACGGTGGCCGAGCAGCGCGCGGCCAACATCCATGTGCGCGACGGCGTTTCCGAGGACGAGTTCGTGGCCATGCGCACCCGACGCGACGCCACGCTGGAGATGCCGGTGCTGATCCTGCCGGCGGTGCAGGTGAACATCCGCGCCGGCGAACTGCCGCCACCGGAAGCCAACGGCGTGTCGTACCTGAAGATTCCGGTGGACGCGCTCTGACGAGGCTGGCGCGCCGCGGCCCGACGGGGCGCGCCCGGGCTCCGGAGCCCGATCCGCTTCAGGCGGCGGGGGCCACTTCGTGGGACACCGTCAGCGCCGGCGGGCGCGCCAGCGTCTGATAGATGACGCAGTAGCGTTCGGTCAGCCGCAGCAGGGTCTGGATCTGCTCGGCCGAGGCGTCGGTGTCCAGATGAATGCTCAGGCGCACCGCGCTCAGGCCCACCGGCGCATCCTTGGCCACGCCCAGGGTGCCGCGAAAGTCCATGTCGCCCTCGGCCCGCAGCGTGGCATCGCGCAGGGTGATGCCCAGGGCCGTGGACACCGCCTTGAGCGTGACCCCGGCGCAGGCCACCAGCGCCTGCAGCAGCATGTCGCCGGAGCAGGCCGACAGGCCGTCGCCGCCCGAGGCGGGATGCAGGCCGGCCTTCACCAGCGCCTGCCCGGTCTGCACGCTGCAGCTCACCCCCTCGCCCAGGCGCCCCTCGGCGCTCAGGGTGACGAAGGCCGCCTGCGGCTGCTGGCGGTACTGGTCTTTCAGGGGCGCCTGGAGGGCGCGCAGTTCATCGGCGTTCATGGATTTGCCTTGATCGAGCGGGATGGATGGCGGGCGGGCAGCAGCGGCCCCTCGCCGAAGAGCTTCTCGCGAAGGGTACCCTCGGCGTACGCCGTCTTGAAGGCGCCGCGCTGCTGCAGTTCGGGCACGACCCAATCGACGAAGTCGTCGTAACACTCGGGCACCACCGTGCGCGCGAGATTGAAGCCGTCGATGCCGGTGTCGCGGGCCCACTGGATCATCTCGTCGGCCACGCGCTGCGGCGAACCGGTGATCAGGGCATAGCGCCCCCCGAGCGCCATCTCGGCCAGCAGTTCGCGGCGGGTGCGCGGCCGCGGGCCGCCGGTCACGAGCTTGACCGCCGACTGCATCGCGTCGCCCTGGCCTGCGCGACCGGTGCCCGGCGGGGCCACCGGCTCGTCCATGCCGTAGCGGGAGAAGTCGATGCCGGTGCCCGAGGCGAAGTGCGCGAGGCCGGCCTCGGGGCTGGCATGGTGGATGTACTCGCGCAGCTTCTCCTGCGCCAGCGCGTCGGTGGGCGCCACCACCACGCTCGCCCCCATGAAGATCTTGATGTCCTCGGCCCGGCGCCCCTCGCGCACCGCCTGCTCGCGCAGGCCGCGCACCAGCGCGCGCGCGCCATCGCGCGACTGGCCCGAGATGAACACGCACTCGGCATGGCGCGCCGCGAAGCGCTGGCCCCGGCCCGACGAGCCGGCCTGGTAGAGCACCGGGGTGCGCTGCGGCGAAGGCTCCCAGAGACTCACGCCCTCCACCCGGTAGTGCTCGCCGTGATGGCGCACCGGCCGCACGGCCTCGGGCCGGGTGTAGACCCGCGCGGCGCGATCGCGGATCACCGCGTCGGCATCCCAGCTGGATTCCCACAGCTGGTAGGCCACCGACATGAACTCGTCGGCCATGTCGTAGCGGCCGTCGTGCTCGGGCTGCGCGGGCAAGCCCATGGCCCGCGCCGCGCTGTCGAGATAGCCGGTGACGATGTTCCAGCCGACGCGGCCCCGGCTGAGGTGGTCGAGCGTGGCAAAGCGCCGCGCGAGCAGGTAGGGGTGCTCGTAGGTGAGGTTTACCGTGATGCCGAAGCCCAGATGCCGGGTGGCCGGCAGCAGCGCGCCCACCAGCGGGATGGGGTCGTTGAGCGGCAGCTGGATCGACTCGCGCAGGGTGATGTCGAGCGACCCCTGGTACACATCGTAGGCGCCGACGATGTCGGCGAGGAACAAACCGTCGAACAGGCCGCGCTCGAGGGTGCGAACCACGCCGGTCCAGTGATCGATGTCGGTGTAGTCGGCGGTGCGGTCGCGGGGATGGGTCCACAGGCCATGGTTGATGTGGCCCACGCAGTTCATGGCGAAAGCGTTCAGCAGCAGCGGGCGGTCAGGTGTCATGGAGGGATGCGCTCGAGCGACGATAGCGAGGTTGCGGACCGGGGCTTGTGGCCCTGACCTGCGGCTGAGGCGATGATAGGCCACCCGGCGGCGCTGCCGGGGACGGCCGCCAGGGCTTCGATTACCATGGCGCCCCTTGTCGAAACCCCACACTCCCTCTGGAGAACGCAATGTTCAGTCATGTGATGGTCGGCGCGAGCGACCTGGAAGCCTCCCGCAAGTTCTATGACGCGGTGCTCGGCGCCCTGGGCATCGGCCCCGGCGTGGCCAACAAGAACCGCTACTTCTACCGCGCGCCGGGCGGCACCTTCGCCATCACCACGCCGATCGACGGCCAGCCGGCCACCCATGCCAACGGCGGCACGATCGGCTTCCAGGCGGCCTCGCCCGAGCAGGCCGACGCCTTCCACGCCGCCGGCTGCGCCAACGGCGGGCGCTCCTGCGAAGACCCCCCCGGCGTGCGCGAAGGCCCTGGCGGCAAGCTCTACCTCGCCTACCTGCGCGATCCCGACGGCAACAAGATCTGCGCCCTGCACCGCATCCCGAAGCAGCCCTGATCCCCTCGAGCGGAGTCCACGCATGATCGACCACCTCGACCACCTGGTGCTCACCACCGCCCGCGAGGCGGCCTGCGTGGACTTCTACACCCGCGTGCTGGGCATGCGCCTGGAAAGCTTCATCGGCGGCACGCCGCCGGTGGAGCGGCGGGCCTTCGTGTTCGGCAACCAGAAGATCAATCTGCATGTCCAGGGCCGCGAGTTCGAGCCCAAGGCGCACCTGCCGGTGCCCGGCGCGCTCGACCTGTGCTTCATCGCGGCGGTGCCGCTGGCCCAGGTGATCGAGCGCCTTCAGCGCGAAGGCTGGCCGATCATCGAGGGCCCGGTCATGCGCACCGGCGCCACCGGGAAGATCCGCTCGGTCTATGTGCGAGACCCGGACCTCAATCTCATCGAGCTCTCCGAGCCGGCCTGATCCGGCAACCCAACCGGGCGCGCCAGCGCCCCCACCGAAGGAAACCATCGTGAGCAGCACCCCGACGCCAGCCCGCAAGCCGGTCACCCTGCCGCGCCTGCTGGAGATGCCCGCCCGTGGCGAGAAGATCGCCATGCTCACCGCCTACGACGCCAGCTTCGCCGCGCTCGCCGACGCCGCGGGGGTGGAGGTGATCCTGGTGGGCGACTCGCTTGGCATGGTGTGCCAGGGCCTGTCCACCACCACGCCGGTGTCGCTCGAAGCCATGCGCTATCACACCGAGTGCGTGGCCCGCGGCCTGAGCCGCGCGCAAGGCACGGCCTGGCTGGTGGGCGACCTGCCCTTCGGCAGCTACCAGGCCTCGCGCGAGCAGGCGCTGCACAGCGCCACCGTGCTGATGCAGGCCGGCGCGCAGATGGTCAAGCTCGAGGGCGGCGGCTGGACTACCGAGACGGTGCGCTTCCTGGTCGAGCGCGGCATCCCGGTGTGCGCGCATCTCGGGCTCACGCCCCAGACCGTGCACGCCCTGGGCGGCTATCGGGTGCAGGGCCGGGGCGAGGCCGCGGCCGCCCAGCTCGCCGCCGAGGCGCGGGCCCTGCAGGATGCCGGCGCCAGCCTCATGGTGCTCGAGATGGTGCCCGCCGCCCTGGCCGCGACGCTCACGGCGCAGCTCACGCGCTGCCCCACCATCGGGATCGGCTCCGGCCGCGGCACCGCCGGCCAGGTGCTGGTGATGCACGACATGCTCGGCGCGCATCTTGGCCGGGTGCCGAAGTTCGTGCGCAACTTCATGGCCGATGCGGGCGGCGTGCGCGAGGCCTTCCAGGCCTATGTGAACGCGGTCAAGTCCGGCGCCTTCCCCGTCGACGAAGCGCACGCCTGGTAGGCCACCCCATGTTCATCGCGCACACCATCGCCGACCTGCGCCAGCGTCTGTCTGGCGCCCGCGAGCCGGCCTTCGTGCCCACCATGGGCAACCTGCATGACGGCCACATCGCGCTGCTGCGGCGCGCCCGCGACCTCGGCGACCTCTCGGTGGTCAGCATCTTCGTCAATCGCCTGCAGTTCGCGCCGAATGAAGACTTCGACCGCTATCCCCGCACCTGGGAGGCCGACTGCGCCCGGCTGCGCGCGGCCGGCTGCGATGTGCTGTTCGCGCCCGACGAGCGCGAGCTCTATCCGCAGCCCCAGACCTACACGGTGCGCCCGCCCGCCGAGCTCGCCGACATCCTCGAGGGGGAATTCCGGCCCGGCTTCTTCACCGGGGTGTGCACGGTGGTGATGAAGCTGTTCGCCTGCGTGCAGCCCGCGGTCGCGGTGTTCGGCAAGAAGGACTACCAGCAGCTGATGATCATCCGCCGCATGGTGGAGCAGTTCGCGCTGCCCATCCGCATCGAGGCTGGCGAGACGGAGCGCGACGCCGATGGCCTGGCCCTGTCCTCGCGCAACGGCTACCTGAGCCCGGCGCAGCGCGCCGAGGCCGTGCAGCTCAGCGCGGCCCTGCGGCGCATCGCACAGGCCGCGCGCGCCGGTCAGGCCGACCTGGCCGGCGTGCTTGCCGCCGAGACCGCCGCGCTCGCGGCGCGGGGCTGGGCTCCCGACTACCTCACCGTGCGTCGCCGGTCCGATCTGCAGGCCGCCGCCCCGGGCGAACCGGCGGTGGTGCTGGGCGCCGCGCGCCTGGGTGAAACCCGGCTGATCGACAACCTCGAAATCTGAGCCGCCCCCTCGGCGGGGCTGGGGTACGCTCAAGGCAGAGCAACTCGTCCTGCCGATTCGCGCCGGCGCGAGCGGCGGGCCATCCAGGAGTCCGGGATGAACCGTCGACATGTCCTCACCGCCCTGGCCGGGGCCACCGCCTCGGCCCTGACCCCGGGCGCCCGCGCCCAGGCCTCGGGCTATCCCAGCAAACCCATCCGCTTCGTGGTGCCCTTCACCCCGGGCAGCGGCGCCGACAGCGGCTCGCGGGTGTATGGCGAGATGATCTCCAAGCTGCTTGGTCAGCCGGTGGTGGTGGAGAACCGGCCAGGGGCCAGCGGCATGATCGCCATCCAGGCGGTACGCAGCGCCCCGGCCGACGGCCACACCGTCTTCGTGGGCACCAACACGCCGATGTGCGTGCTGCCGGTGCTCAATCGCAACCTGCCCTACGATCCCTTCCGCGACTTCCGGCCGGTCCACGGCTTCGGCATCGGCGTGGTCGCCTTCGTGGTCAAGGGCGACTCCCCCCACCGCTCGCTTGCCGATCTGATCGCCACCGTCAAGCGCGAGAAGCGGCCGCTCAATGTCGGCAGCTATTCAGACGGCTACATGCTGGTGGGCGCCTGGCTGGGTCTGGCCGCGGGTGTCGAGCTGAGCCATGTCGCCTACAAGGGCGGCGCCCAGTTGCAGAACGATGTCATGGGCGGTTCGCTGGAATTCGGCCTGAACGATCTCGGCGGCGTGATCACCCATCTCAAGGATGGTCGGCTGCGCGGCCTTGCGGTCACCGGCAGCACACGCGATCGCATGGCGCCGCAGGTGCCCACCATGCTCGAGCTCGGCTATCCGGAATTCGAGACCTACACCTTCTCGTCGCTCTATGTGCGCCGCGAAACCCCGGATGACATCACCAACAAGCTCGCCGACGCGGTGCGCACCGTGATGCTCTCGCCCGAGGGCAAGGCCTACCAGGCCACCCAGCCCAGCGCGCCCATGATGATGCACACCCGAGAGCTCGGCGATTTCCAGCGCAAGGAGTACGAGCGCTTCCGGAAGGTGGCCGAGGCCGCCGGCATCCAGCCGAAGTAGGCCGGCGCGGCCGTGGTCTGTCACTGCCGGCCATGAGCGGGTTGCCGGCGTCTGGCCAGGAGTTCCGCTTCGCGGCGCTGTCCTCGGGCGCCCGCATCGCCTGGACCCGCAGCGGCCGTCGCGACGCCCCCGTGCTGGTGCGGGTCGCGCACTGGCTCACCCATGTCGAATACGACACCCGCTCGCCGGTCTGGGGCCCCTGGGTCGAGTCGCTGAGCCGCGCCTTCCGGCTGGTGCGCTATGACGAACGCGGCTGCGGCCTGTCGGGTGACGATGCCCGGCCCCGCAGCCTGGAGGCCTGGCTGGAAGAGCTCGAGGCGGTGATCGAGGCCACCGGCGAGCGCCAGGTGGCGCTGCTCGGCACCAGCGGCGCGGCCGCCGTCGCGATCGCGTATGCGGTGCGCCATCCCGAGCGGGTGTCTCACCTGGTGCTGCTCGGCGGCTACCTCCACGGCGCCCTGCACCGCTGCGCCACCGCCGAGGAACGGGCCTTCCTCGAGGCGCAATGGCGGCTGGTGGAGCTGGGCTGGGGACGCAACGACCCGGCCGTGCGCGAGTTCTTCACCAGCCGGTTCGTGCCCGCCGCGCCGCCGGAGGTGCGCGAGGGCCTGAACGAGCAGCAGCGGCGCAGCTGCGACGGCCCCCGCGCCGCCGAGATCATGCGCGCCCGCGCCGAGGTGGATGTCCGCCCGCTCGCGCCGCGGGTGCGCGCGCCCACCCTGGTGCTGCACTGCGAAGGCGACCGGGTCACGCCGGTGGAACTCGGTCACGCCATCGCGGCCAGCATCCCGGAGGCGCGCTTCGAATCCCTGCCCTCCAGCAACCATGTGCCCCTGGGCCACGAGCCCGCCTTCAGGCGCTTCTGCGACGCGGTGGTCGAGTTCGTGTGCGGCGCGGCCCGGGCGCCGAGGCTCACCCGGCGCGAGCGGGCGCTCGCGGGCCTGGTCGCGCAGGGCCTGGACAACGCCCAGATCGCCGCCCATCTCGGGGTGGCCGACAAGACGGTGCGCAACGCGCTGTCGGCGCTCTACGGCAAGCTCGGCGTCGACAATCGCGCCCGCGCGGTGGTGCGGGCCCGGGAGCTGGGTCTGTAGCCGGGCTGCGGGCGCCGCCCGGGGACGAGCCACCGGACAGACGCCTCGACCGCATGAACGGCCTGCGCAAGGCGCCGGACGCCTCGCCGGGCGCCGGCTCTCGCCGATATACTCGACTCGATCTGCTGTGCCTGCCGGCGCCGCGCTCACCGCTGAATCCAGGTTTACCGAACACGCAGGGATCCGCGCGATGCCCCGATTGACGCTCTATCAGATCCTTGGCGTGCCGCCAACGGCGGGCGAAATGGAGGTCAGGTCCGCCTTCGAGCGCGAGATGGCTGTGCTCGAGAGCCGGCGTGCCCAGCTGACCCACCTGGAATTCAGCGAGCGGCAGCAGTTGCTCCAGGTGGCCAGCGACACCCTCGTCGATCCGTTCCTGCGCGCCCGTTACGACGCCGAACTCGAGGCCAAGGCCCGTGCGCGGGCCGCGGCAGCGGGCAGTCCGCTGGCCAGGCGGGAACAGGCACGGGCCGATGCGCTCGGCCTGCGCGCCGACGCCTTGTCCTTGCGGGCCGACGCCATGCTTGCGCGCGCCGAGCTCGATGCGTTTGCCACGCCCGGCCCCGCGGCTGCCACCCGAGTCCTTGATGCCACCAAGCTCCTTGTCCGCGCGATCGGCCTGCTCACCCTGATCGGCGTGCTGGCTTTCGGAATCACGCGATGCGCGGCGGTCGGCTCGATCGACAAGCGTGCCGAGATCGAGGCCAAGGCCGCGGAACAGATCCGCCTCGAGGAATACCACCGCACCTACGGGGTCAGGCCGGCGAACATCGCCGAGCTCGAACTCCTCGAGACCGAGCGGCGGCGCCAGGAAAACGAAGCGCGACTGGCCGAACAGGAGAAGCGCGCGCGCGAGGAGGCGGAACGCCGCTGGCAGAGTGACTGGCGCCAGCTCGGCGAGCGCGCCGAGCAGGATCGCCGGGCTGCCGAGATGGCTCGCCGCAACGCGGAATACGAGGCGCGTCAGCGAGCCGCGCGCGACCTCGAGCTCAAGTACCGGGAAGAAGAACTGCAGCTCGAGCTGCAGGAGGCCCGAAGCGATCGGGAACGCGCGCGCATCGAGCTGCAGATCCGGCAACTCCGCGAGCAGCGCCAGCTGCGTTGAGCGCTGGCCGCGAGATGACGCCGCGCATCGCCCTCTGGGCGTTGACCGCGATGGGGCTGGTGGCCTGCCAGCCGGCATTGAAGGCAGACCAGTTTGCCGGTGCCTGGAAGTCGTCCCGCCTGGCCACTCCGATCCACCTGCAGCCCGATGGCGCCTGGGAAATCCGGGGCGAGGATGGGCGAGTGCTGCAGTACGGGGTGTGGCGGCTCGAGGACCGCAGCCTGCTATGGAGCGTGCGCATGGGCGACGGCCGGCTGCTGCATGACCGCAATCCGGTCGTGTCGGCGGGGGAACATCGGTTCGAACTGCGCGAGCAGGATGGATCGCTGACCCGGTTCGACCGACTGCGCTGAGCCGCCGTGACGCACTACGACACCCTGGAAATCAGCCGGCAGGCGAGTCCGGAAGTCATCCGGGCGGCCTACCGCAGCCTGATGCAGCGCTTTCATCCGGATCGCCGGCCGGATGACCCCGCAGCCGCGCGACGCGCCGCCGAGATCACCGTGGCGTACGAGGTGCTGTCCGACCCCGTCCGGCGCGCGGCCTACGACCGCGATCTGGCCATCGGTCCGACGACACCGCCCCCCCCTGAGGCCGCCACAGTCATCCGCCGGCAGAAACCGGCGGCGCGACCGACCGCCAGGCTCTCGACCCGAACGAGCCTCCTGGGCGGTCGGGCGCTCCTCGTGGCTGTCGTGATCGGCGGCGTGATCGGGCTCGCGATGTGGCTCGCCAGCCCGAAGGCCGACGCCCAGACCGAACTGCATTCCATCCGCCAGGCCTTCACCGGCGGCGGCCTGCCCGAGGCCCGGCTGCGGGAGCTGTACGCGCGCAAGCAGGCCCTGCTGCAGGCCGCGCCCGCGCTTCGCGCCGGCGCGATCGCGGAGGCGGCCGTCGATCTCGAGGCGCGCACCGTCGAGCTTCTCTCGAGCCCGCTGACGCTGCGCCTGCGGGACGCCGAGCTCGTCATCCCGCGCCTGCGGATCGTGCTGGGCAGCTTCGACGCGGACCGCGTGCGCGCGCACATCGGCAGGCTGAGCGAGCCGCTGATCAGCGACATCGCGCGCAGCCTCGCGGCAGCCGACCCCATCCTGTTCAACGGCAAGACCGGGGAAACGCTGGTGAAGGAACTCGTGCTGAGCACGCTGGCCAACCGGCTCGGCGGTGCGCCCGCCGATGCCTATCCGTCAACCTACTTCGAGTCACCCGGCCGGTACGGCCCCATCGAGGTGCTGCTGCCGGAAGGGCTCACGGTACGGGCGGGCTGACAGCCCGTTGGCCGCGCCCCCTTCGGGGATCTGGCTGGTTTGAATGGGGTGGCTGATGGGACTCGAACCCACGACAACCGGAATCACAATCCGGGACTCTACCAACTGAGCTACAGCCACCACCGGGGCACCGGCACACACGCATGCACGGCACCCGAAAACACACCGGCCGGATCAGACACCTTGCGGCGCTGCCACTGGCCTGCCCGACAGGACTCGAACCTGTGACCCTCAGCTTAGAAGGCTGATGCTCTATCCAGCTGAGCTACGGGCAGCACTCCGTCGGACACGGGGGCAGCCCAGGTTCGGCAAGGCGGGCCAGGAGCCTGGTCGGGGCGAGAGGATTCGAACCTCCGACATCTTGCTCCCAAAGCAAGCACTCTACCAGGCTGAGCTACGCCCCGGAGGAGGCGGATTGTAGCGCATTTCCGGGGCGAACCGACGCGGGCCCGGAACCATGCATCGGGCCGTGCCGCGACGCCGATCAGACCGCCACCACGCTGGCGATGCGCTGCGCCGCGCGCTCGGCCAGCGCCGCATCGCGGGCCTCGACCATCACCCGCAGCAGGGGCTCGGTGCCCGAGGGGCGGATGAGCACCCGGCCGCTGGCGCCCAGCTCGGCCTCGACCGCCGCCTGTTCCTGGCGCAGACCGGCGTGGCCCTGCCAGTCGAAGCCGCGCGGCACGCGGACATTGACCAGGGTCTGGGGGAAGAGCTCCAGCCCCTCGGTGAGCTGCGACAGCGTCTTGCCGGTGCGGCGCATGGCGCACAACACCTGCAGCGCGCTGATGGTGCCGTCGCCGGTGGTGTGGCAGTCGAGGCAGAGCAGATGACCGGAGCTCTCGCCGCCATAGAGCCAGCCCCGCTGCTGCAGGGTCTCGAGCACATAGCGGTCGCCGACCTTGGCGCGGGCAAAACCCACGCCAAGCCGGGCCATCGCCTGCTCGAGAGCGAGGTTGGACATGAGGGTGCCGGCCACGCCGCTGACCATGCGATCCTGGAGTCGGTCAGCGACGATCACATAGAGCAGTTCATCGCCGTTGTAGATCCGGCCGGCCGCATCGGCGATCAGCACGCGGTCGGCATCGCCGTCGAGGGCCACGCCGAGGTCTGCGCGGTGCTCGAGCACCGCCCGAGACAGGGTATCGGCATGGGTGGCACCCACCCCGTCGTTGATGTTCAGGCCATTGGGCTCGTTGCCGATCGCGACGACATCGGCGCCAAGTTCGTGGAAGACATGCGGCGCGGTGTGATAGGCCGCGCCGTGCGCGCAGTCGACCACCAGCCGCAGACCGCGCAGATCCAGCGAGAACGGGAAGGCGCTCTTGCAGAACTCGATGTAGCGGCCGGCCGCGTCGTCGATTCGGCGCGCCCGGCCGAGATGCTCGGAGGCCACGCAGCCCATCGGCTGCTCGATGGCAGCCTCGATCTGCTCCTCGACGGCATCGGGCAGCTTGTTGCCATCGCCCGAAAAGAACTTGATGCCGTTGTCGTCGTAGGGATTGTGCGAGGCGCTGATCACCACCCCGGCCGACAGCCGCAACGCGCGGGTGAGGTAGGCCACTGCGGGTGTGGGAATCGGCCCGGAGAGATAGACATCGACGCCCGCGGCCGAGAAGCCGGCCTCGAGCGAGGCCTCAAGCATGTAGCCCGAGATGCGGGTGTCCTTGCCGATCAGCACGGCCGGGCGGGAGGCGCCGCTGCGGGCCAGCACCTGCCCGGCGGCGTAGCCCAGGCGCAACGCGAAATCGGGAACGATGGGGGATTCGCCCACCCGACCGCGGATGCCGTCGGTGCCGAAGTACTTGCGTGCCATGGAGAGGGTTCCGAAGAAGTCAGTGAAGGGCGGCGCAGGCCGACGGCCGCAGGGCCCGCCAGACCGCGAGCGCGTCGACCGTGGCGGCCACATCGTGCACGCGCAGGATCTTCGCACCCGCCGCCGCTGCAGCGATTGCGCCGGCGAGGCTGCCGGCGAGACGGTCGGCGGTGCGATCACGCCCGGTGAGCGCGCCGATGAAGGACTTGCGCGAGAGCCCCACCAGCAGCGGCAGATGGCCGCCGGGCAGGGCGGCGCAGGCCGGCGCAAGCTCGGGCAGACGGCGCATGAGGGCGAGGTTGTCCTCGGTGCGCTTGCCAAAACCGATGCCCGGATCGAGCGTCAGCCGCTCGGGCACAACCCCCGCCGCCATCAGCCGGCCGGCCTGCGTCGCGAGAAATCCGCCGACCTGCGCAACCACATCCTGGTAGGCCGGGGAATGCTGCATGGTGGCCGGCTCGCCCGCCATGTGCATGACGCACAAGCCGGCGGCCGACGGCGCCACCACCGCCAGCGCGTCGGGATGGGTGAAACCCGAGACATCGTTGATCATGTCGACGCCCAGGGCGAGCGCACGGCGCATCACCTCGGGCCGGCGGGTGTCCACCGAGACCGGCACCGGAAACCCCCTCAGGGCCTCGAGCACCGGCGCGAGCCGGGCCCATTCCGTCTCGGCCGACACCGGCTCGGCGCCGGGCCGGGTGGACTCGGCGCCGATGTCGAGCAGATGCGCGCCCTCCTCGAGCATGACCCGCGCGCGGGCAAGCGCCTGATCAGGGCCAGGATGCCGCGCGCCGGCATGGAAGGAATCGGGCGTGAGGTTCAGCACCCCCATCACCCGCGGCTCGTCAAGCGGCAGCCGGAAGCGGCCGCATTGCAGGAACGAGGAAGCCGACACGGCTGAGCAGGGAACCGGAAAGGCCCGGCCGCGAGGGCCGGGCGCTGGACCTACTGCGCGGCGGGCGCCGCCGGCGCGTTGGGCGCCACGGTGGGCGCGGTGCCCGACGAACCGCCGGTGCCACCGGTGCCGCCGGAGCGCTCCTTGGGGGGGCGCGGCGGACGGCCGCTGCAGATGTCGTCGATCTGGTCCGCGTCGATGGTTTCCCAGTCGAGAAGCGCGGCGGTCATGGCCTCGACCTTGTCGCGGTTGTCTTCCAGGATGCGCCGCGCCACCGCGTACTGCTCGTCGATGATGCGCCGGATCTCGGAGTCGACCTTGCGCATGGTGTCTTCCGACACATTGGTGGTCTTGGTGATGGAGCGGCCCAGGAAGATCTCGCCCTCGTTCTCGGCGTACACCATGGGCCCCATGACATCGCTCATGCCGTAGCGGGTGACCATGTCGCGCGCCATGGCGGTGGCGCGCTCGAAGTCATTGGAGGCGCCGGTGGTCATCTGCTTCATGAACAGTTCCTCGGCGATCCGTCCGCCGAAGAGCACCGCGATGGTGTTCAGCATGCGATCGCGGTCCATGCTGTAGCGATCCTGCTCGGGCAGCTGCATGGTGACGCCCAGCGCCCGGCCGCGCGGAATGATGGTGACCTTGTGGACGGGGTCGGTCTTGGGCAGCAGCTTGGCCACGATGGCATGACCCGACTCGTGGTAGGCGGTGTTGCGGCGCTCTTCCTCGGGCATGATCAGCGAGCGGCGCTCGGCGCCCATGATGATCTTGTCCTTGGCCCGCTCGAAATCGATCATCTCGACCAGGCGGGCGGAGCGACGCGCGGCAAACAGCGCGGCCTCGTTCACCAGGTTGGCGAGATCAGCACCCGAGAAGCCGGGCGTGCCGCGGGCGAGGAGATCGGCCCGGACATCGGGGCCGATGGGCACCTTGCGGATGTGCACGTTCAGGATCTGCTCGCGACCGCGGATGTCGGGCAGCGGCACCACCACCTGGCGGTCGAAGCGGCCGGGACGCAGCAGGGCGGGATCGAGCACATCGGGGCGGTTGGTGGCGGCGATCACGATCACGCCCTGGCCGGTCTCGAAGCCGTCCATCTCGACAAGCAGCTGGTTGAGGGTCTGCTCGCGTTCATCGTTGCCGCCGCCCAGACCGGCGCCGCGCTGACGACCGACGGCGTCGATCTCGTCGATGAACAGGATGCAGGGCGCGTGCTTCTTGGCGTTCTCGAACATGTCGCGAACGCGGGCCGCGCCCACGCCGACGAACATCTCGACGAAATCAGAGCCGGAGATGGAGAAGAACGGAACCTTGGCTTCGCCGGCGATGGCCTTGGCGAGCAGGGTCTTGCCGGTGCCGGGCGAGCCGACCATGAGCACGCCGCGGGGGATGCGCCCGCCGAGCTTCTGGAACTTGGACGGGTCACGCAGGAACTCGACCAGTTCGCGGACATCTTCCTTGGCTTCGTCGCAGCCGGCGACATCGGCGAAGGTGATGCTGTTGTTGCTTTCATCGAGCAGGCGGGCGCGGCTCTTGCCGAAGGAGAAGGCGCCGCCGCGACCCCCGCCCTGCATCTGTCGCATGAAGAACACCCAGACGCCGATCAGCAGCAGCATGGGGAACCACGAGACGAAGATGTTGAGCAGCAGCGACTGCTCTTCCTCGGGTTTGGCGTTGACCTGGACGCCGAACTTCATGAGGTCGCCGACCATCCAGGGGTCGCTGGGCGAGAACACCGTGACGGACTTGTTGTCCTTGGTGCGGGCGCGCAGCGTGCGACCGTCGATGGTGACGCTGTCGATGCGCCCCTCGCGGGCCTCGGCCATGAATTGGGAATACGGCATGTCTCCGCCGCGGGCCTGACGACCGTCGAACTGCTTGAAGACGGTGAACAGCACCAGGGCGATGACCAGCCAGACCGCGGCCTTTGAGAACACATTGTTCACTTAGGAATGCTCCTTTTCCAGCAGAAGGATTCTACGCAGATTGGGGCGTTGCCGCCAGCCGCAAGTGCAGGATAAGTCGTTGATCCGTATGGGGCTTACACCGGACCGACCAACGGAGCCGGGGGAACCGGCGCGGTTTGGGCCTGCTGGCGGGCCTGCGCGAGCGCCGCCGGCTTCAGGCCGCGACCGAGCAGGTAGGTCTCGGCGGACTTGTCCCGGGAGGCCTTGGGCTTGCGTGGCGCCACCCGCAGGAAGACCTGCTTGAAGCGCTCCACCAGCTGGCTGTAGCCGCTGCCGTGGAAGCATTTGACCAGCAGCGCGCCCTCGGGCTTGAGGTGGTCGATCGCGAAGGCAACGGCAAGCTCGATCAGGTCAGCCATGCGCGCCGCGTCGGCGGTGGCCACCCCCGAGAGATTGGGCGCCATGTCGGAGACGATCAGGTCGGCCCGCTCGCCGCCCAGGCGGGCCGAGAGCTCGGCGAGCACCGCGTCCTCGCGGAAATCGCCGAGCAGGAACTCGACATCGGCGATCGGGTCCATGGGCAGCAGATCGAGCGCGACGATGCGGCCGCGGATGCCGCCGGCGCCGGTGGCCAGCCGCTCGCGCAGCACCTGGCTCCAGGCGCCGGGGGTGCTGCCGAGGTCGACCACCAGGCTGCCCGGTCGGATGAGACGGTCTTCCTGGTCGATCTCGATCAGCTTGAAGGCCGCGCGCGAGCGATAGCCGCGGGCCTGCGCCTGCTTGACATAGGGGTCGTTGCGGTGCTGGTCCAGCCAGGCCTTGCTGAAGCGGTTCTTGGCCATGCGGCGCGGGGGCGCGACGGGCGCGCGCGGTGAGGGGCAGCCGCCATTATCCGCCCGCCCGGGCGCGAGACCGATAGAATCCACGCATGGATGACCCTACCGAAGGACCCGTCGGCGCGCCGACGCTCGACGCCGCCGCCCGCAAGGCGCTCAAGGCGCAGGCCCACCCGCTCAAGCCGGTGGTGATGATCGGCCAGGACGGGCTCACCCCGGCGGTGCTCGCCGAGGTGGAGCGCGGGCTGGTCAGCCACCAGCTGATCAAGATCCGGGTGCTGGGCGATGACCGCGAGGCGCGCGCCGCCATGCTCGCCGAGATCTGCGCGCGCACCGGCAGCGCGCCGGTGCAGCACATCGGCAAGCTGCTGGTGGTGTGGCGCCCGGCTCCTGCCGGGTCTCAGGCCGGCGACGGGCAGGCCAGCGGCCGCGCCCGGCCGAACGCCCCCTACCACCGCAAGAAGGCGGCC
>JAGWVN010000115.1 GCA_018970865.1 Betaproteobacteria bacterium | reverse complement strand
CAGCGCCTTCCGCGGCGGCATCACCCTCACCCGCGGCCCCAACCTGCGCGGGGCCACGGCCAACGTCGGCTTCTGGTTCTGACCGTTGTGCGACTCGGGCTGGCGGCGGCGCTGCTCGCGCTCGCCGGCTGGACCGGCGCGGCCCGGGCCGATCTCGGCTCCGATCAGGTCCGCTACGCCGCCAGCGGGCGCTTCGATCTCCTCGAGACCCTGATCGAGGAGCATGCCGCCCGCAACCCGCTGAAGACCGCCGACCAGCACGCGCTCTGCTACGCCTACTCGCAGACCAAGCGCTACGCGCGGCTGCAGACCTGTCTCGACCAGCTCGAGCAGAAGATCCGCGCCGGCGACCGCCGCACCCGGCTGTTCGGCCTGAATGACGCCACGCCCTCGCTGCACCTGATGCGCGCCGAGGCGGCGATCGACCTGGCGCAGTACCCCGAGGCGATCCGCCACGCCGAAGCGGCCAGCCGCTGGCTGAAGGACGATGACAGCGACGACCTCGACATGGTGTGCAACGCGCTCACCGCGCTGGGCATCGCGCATGCCTTCAGCGGCAACCTCGCCCAGGCGCGCAAGGCCGAATCCGACATCCGCGCGCTGAAGATCGGCCCCCTGAGCGATTACGCGAACGCCCGCGCGATCTGTCTCGCGCGGGTGCGCATGGCGCTCAAGGACTATCCCGGCGTGATCGACGCCATCCAGGGCAATCGCGCATTCACGGTGTCGGTCTTCCTCGACCGGCTGGTCAGCGGCAGCTTCTTCACCGGCACCAACAACTGGGTCTGGGCCCAGCTGCCGCGCGCCTACATGCTGAACAAGGCCCTGCTCGAGACCGGGCAGGTGGAGCAGGCCCGTCAGGGCTTCGACCGCCTGCTGGCCATCCCGCAGGTGGCCGAGAACGGCGGCATCCACTGGCTGCTGCTCAGCGACCGGGCGCGCATCGCCGAGCAGGCCGGGCAGCTGGCGCAGGCGCTGGGCTTCCTGCGTCAGGCGATCGAAGCGGTCGAGGGCCAGCGGGCCTCGATCGACACCGAGGCGACCAAGATCGGCTTCGTCGGCGACAAGCAGTCGCTCTACGCCGCCGCCGTGCGGGTCGCGCATCGGCTCGGGCAGCCGGAGGCCGCCTTCGAGTTCATGGAGCGCGGCAAGTCGCGGGCGCTGGTCGACCTGCTGGCCGCCCGCGACGGCCGGCCGGTGCCGGTGGCGCGCAGCCGCGAGGCGCAGGCCCTGCTCGAGCGCTACCAGCAGCGCCAGGCCGAGGCGGCGGCCCAGGTGCCGCTCGACATGGGCGTGCGCGGCGTGAGCCGCACCCGCGGCGAACTCAGCGCCGCCGCCGGCGCGCTGCGCAGCGCCCATGCCGATCTCGCCTCGCTGGTGACGGTGGATGCCCTGTCGGTGGATGAACTGCGCGCGCGCCTGGCGCCCAACGAGGCGCTGCTCGAGTTCTACGCCATCGGTGGCGCCTACTACGGCCTGGCGGTCAGCCGCGATCAGGCGCTGCTTGCGCCGATCGATTCACCGCGGCTCGAACAGGAGGTCCGGGAGTTCCGCATCCTCATCCAGGAGCGCAAGCCCGAGGTCCGGGCGCTGGCGGCCCGGCTGCACGCAGCGCTGATCCAGCCCTTCGCGGCGGTGATCGGCACGGCCGACCTCCTGATCGTGCCGCATGGCGCCCTCCACTACCTGCCCTTCGCGGCGCTGGGCCCGCCCGACGAACCGCTGATCGCCCGGCGAAGCCTGCGGCTGCTGCCGGCCAGCAGCGTGCTCAAGTACCTCGCGCCGCGCGTCGAGCGCCGCGCGCCGAGCCTGCTGATCCTGGGCAACCCCGATGTCGGCAACAGCGCGCTCGATCTGCCCAGCGCCGAGGACGAGGCGCGCGCCATCGCCGCCGCGGTGCCGGGCAGCGTGCTGCTCACCCGCGAGAAGGCCACCGAGACCCACTTCAAGCGGATCGCGGGCGACTTCACGCTGCTGCATGTCGCCTCGCACGGCCAGTACAAGGCCGACAACGCGCTCGACTCCCGGCTGCTGCTCGCGCCCGATGCCGGCAACGACGGTTCGCTCACCGTGCGCGAGATCTACGGCCTGCGCCTGTCGGCCGACCTGGTCACGCTCTCGGCCTGCGAGACCGGCCTGGGCAGCGTGCTGCGCGGCGACGATGTGCTCGGCCTGGCTCGCGGCTTTCTCTATGCGGGCAGCCGCAACATCGTGGCCAGCCTCTGGGAGGTGGATGACGACGCCACCGCCCAGCTGATGAAGTCGTTCTACCAGCGCCTGCTGGCCGGCACCAGCCGTCGGCAGGCGCTGCGCGAGGCGCAGCTCGCCCTGCGCAAGGACTTCCCCGACCCGTTCTTCTGGGCGGCCTTCGGGCTCACCGGCGCAGGCGACTGAGCAGACCGCCGCGCGAACGCCCGCGCAGGCAGTGGCGCAGGCGACTGAATCCGCGGCGACGGCTAGTAGGTCTCGAGGTGCAGCCGGCCCTCGTCGCGCAGGCCCTGGGCGAGCGTGTCCCACGCCAGGCCGCCCTGGACGGCGACATCGCGCAGGGCGAGCAATACGCCCTCCTCCATCGCCTTCAGGCCGCACACATAGACGCAGGTGTCGGGGTTGGCCAGCAGCGGCGCGAGCTCAGTGGCCCGGTCGCGGATCGCGTCCTGCACATAGCGGCGCTGACCGCCCGGCTCGCGGGAGAACGCGAACTCGATGTCGATGAAGTCGCGGGGCAGGTTCTGCAGCGGACCGAAGTACGGCAGCTCGTCGGCCGTGCGCGCGCCGAAGAAGAGCATCAGCCGCCCCCCCTCGAATCGGCCGGAGGCGCGAAGCCGGCGCCGCCACTCGGTCATCGCGCGCATCGGCGCGCTGCCGGTGCCGGTGCAGATCATGACGATGTTCGAGCGCGGATGATTGGGCATCAGGAAGCTGGCGCCGAAGGGCCCGATCACCTCGACGCGGTCGCCCACCTTGAGATCGCAGAGGTAGTTGCTGGCCACGCCGCGCACCGGCCGGCCCTGATGGTCCTCGAGCACCCGCTTCACCGTGAGCGAGAGGTTGTTGTAGCCGGGACGCTCGCCGTTGCGCGGGCTGGCCACCGAATACTGGCGGGGATGGTGCGCACGCCCCTGATCGTCGAGACCGGGCGGCAGGATGCCGATCGACTGGCCCTCGAGCACCGGGAAAGGCATGGCACCGAAGTCGAGCACGACGTGATGCGTGTCGTAGTCGCGGCCGACCGCGGTGACGCGGAAGTTGCCGCTGACGGTGGCGCTGATCGAGCGGCGCGCCGCCTTGGGTCCGTACAGGTTGGTGAACGGGTGCGCGGCCGACCAGGGCGGCAGGACCGAACCATAGCGGGCCGCGGTGAACGCCGGCCGGGCGTCGATCAGCGGCTCGGCCGCGGTGGCCAGCTGGGGCTCGGGCTGCGAGGGGTCGGATCCGCCGTCAGCCGCCGCCCGGCCGCCGAGCTGCTCGGCGCTGAGCTCGGCCGGCAGCGCGTCCCAGCCGAGCTGCTCCTCGATGCGGTAGGCCCGCGCCCGCGGCACCGCGCGCCAGTTGTCGATCGATCCGGTGGGGCAGGGCGAGATGCAGTCGAGACACTGGTTGCACTTCTCGGCATCGACCACATAGTTGCGCGAGTCATGGGTGATCGCGCCCACCGGACAGATCGATTCGCAGGTGTTGCAGCGGATGCAGATCTCGGGATCGATCAGGTGCTGCCGGATCACGGGATCGTCGACGGCGTTCATGGCGTGTCTCCGGAAGCAGTGGATCGTCGATGGGATGCGAGCCGGATCAGGCGAACCGGATGTACTCGAAATCGGCAGGCTGGCGGTTGATGCCCACCGCCGGCGGCGCGATCCAGTTGGCGAACTTGCCCGGCTCGACCACACGACCCATCAGGCTGGCGACGAAGGCGCGATCGGTCTCGGAGGGCAGCCAGTCATCGACCCGCGCCGCCCACTCGGCCTCGCTCACCACCCGACCCTCGGGCGACACCTTCACGCCCGAGAGCGAGCCGATGTTGCGATGGAAGGCCTTGTGCGGAGTCTTCAGACGAAACGGAATGCCGGCTTTCTCGATCACCCGGTTCCAGCGCTCGACGCCGCCGATGCTGTCGCGGATGTAGTCGTCGCGCAGCACCTCGTTGAGCGCGTTGAGCATCGGCACCTCGCGCTCGACCAGCTGGCCGCCCTGCACGCCGAGCACGGTGTAGCTGTTGCCGCGCAGCTGATGGTCGTCGTTGCGCTTGCCCTCCTCGTAGCGGCCCTTCAGGCCGGTGCTGTAGAAGGTGGCGGCGTTGCTCGACTCGTCGGCGCCGAACAGGTCGATGGTGACGCTGAAGTGGAAGTTCAGGTAGCGCTGCAGGGTGGGCAGGTCGATCACGCCGGCCTCGCGCAGCTTGCGCGGATCGTCGGTCTTGAGCGCGTTCATCACCTGGCAGGTGCGCTGGATGACCCGGCTCACGCCCGACTCGCCCACGAACATGTGGTGCGCCTCTTCGGTGAGCATGAACTTCGTGGTGCGCGCCAGGGGATCGAAGGCGCTCTCGGCCAGCGCGCAGAGCTGGAACTTGCCGTCGCGGTCGGTGAAGTAGGTGAACATGAAGAAGCTCAGCCAGTCGGGCGTCTTCTCGTTGAAGGCCTGCAGGATGCGCGGGTTGTCCTGCTCGCCGCTGCGCCGCTCGAGCAGCGCCTCGCCCTCCTCGCGCCCGTCGCGGCCGAAGTACTTGTGCAGCAGGTAGACCATGGCCCAGAGATGCCGGCCTTCCTCGACATTGACCTGGAACAGGTTGCGCAGGTCGTACTGGCTGGGCGCGGTCAGGCCGAGGTGACGCTGCTGCTCCACCGATGCCGGCTCGGTGTCGCCCTGGGTGACGATGATCCGACGCAGGTTGGCCCGGTACTCGCCGGGCACGTCCTGCCAGGCGGCCTCGCCGAGATGGTCACCGAAGTGGATGCGACGGTCCTTCTCGGCGGGATTCAGGAAGATGCCCCAGCGGTAGTCGGGCATCTTCACATGGCCGAACTGCGCCCAGCCCTGCGGGTCGACGCTCACCGCGGTGCGCAGGTAGACATCGAAGTCCTGGCTGCCGTCGGGGCCCATGTCGTTCCACCAGTTCAGGTAGTTCGGCTGCCACTGCTCCAGGGCGCGCTGCAGGGCGCGGTCCTCGGCGAGGTTGACATTGTTGGGGATCTTGTCGGTGTAGTTGATCGCGGACATGGATGCTCCTGGGGGGGTTCGGGCGCGACGCCGGCCGGATGGCTCGGCCGGGATCGCAGACAGCGGGTGGGCGGTGTCGGGTGGGGGTCTCAGACCCGGTTCCAGTCGAAGGCGGCCTTGTCGCCCTTGCCGTAGACCTTCAGCGCGCCCTTCTCGCCGACCGCGTTGGGGCGCTGGAAGATCCAGTTCTGCCAGGCGGTGAGGCGGCCGAAGACGCGGGTGAAGAGGTTCTCGGGGCCGTTGAAGCGCAGGTTGGCTTCCATGCCGGTGAGCGCGTCGGGCGACATGGCCACCCGCTCCTCGACCGCGATCCGGATCTCGTCGGCCCAGTCGATGTCGTCCGGCTGGCTGGTGATCAGGCCGAGCGCGAAGGCGGCGGCGCCATCGAGCGGCCGGCCGGCGGCGGCGCGCACCGCATCGAGCGCCGGCTGCTCGTCGTAGAAGCGGCGCTGCAGGCGGCTCTGGCCGGTGACCATGGGGTACAGGCCGAAGTTGGCATCCGACACCGTGATCGTCGGCGCGGCCTCGGGGCTGTCGGGCAGCGCAAGCTGGTAGCTGCGGTCGCAGGCCAGGGCCAGCTCGAGGAAGCTGCCGGCAAAGCAGCTGCCCTGATCGATCAGCGCGAACAGGCTGCGCGAGGACACATCGAGGCGGGCGAAGGCGCGGCGCAGCAGGCCGATGGTCTCGCGCACCAGCCAGTGGTCGCGATGCGCCACCAGCGTGGCGTCCATGGCCAGGACCGCCGCCGGATCGCCCTCGGTGCGGATCAGCCAGGTACCGATGTCGAGTTCGTTGGTGCGCATCTCGAGGATGGCGTCGTCGAGCTCGCGGGCCAGGGCGAGCGGATACCAGGCATCGCCGGCGGCCGCGATGCCGGCGAGGTCGGCGGGCTGCGGGCCCTGCGGCGCGCTCACCGTGACGGTGGCGGTGCGACGGGTGCGGTCGATGCTCACCGCGACATGGCGGTAGCGGATCGCGTCGGCCTCGATGCGCCGCGGCAGCGGGCTGAGGCTCACGCCGCGGGCGTCGGCCGGCCGGTCGCTGAGCGCGGCCAGCGCCTGCGCCCGCTCGCGCACCTTCTGGGCGAACACCGCCGGCCGGGCGATGTCGTCGACCAGCCGCCACTCCTTGGCCTTCTGACCGCGCACGCCCTCGGTGGTGGTGCAGAAGATGTCGGCGAGGTCATGACGCACATGACGCTTGTCGGTGACGCGGGTGAGCCCGCCGGTGCCCGGCAGCACGCCCAGCAGCGGCACCTCGGGCAGGCTGACCGCCGAGGAGCGGTCGTCGATCAGCAGGATCTCGTCGCAGGCCAGCGCAAGCTCGTAGCCGCCGCCGGCGCAGGCGCCGTTGACCGCGGCCAGGAACTTCAGCCCGCTGTTCGCCGAGGAATCTTCCATGCTGTTGCGGGTCTCGTTGGTGAACTTGCAGAAGTTCACCTTCCAGGCATGGCTGCTCACCCCGAGCATGAAGATGTTGGCGCCCGAGCAGAACACCTTGTCCTTGAGGCTGGTGAGCACCACGGTCCGCACCTCCGGGTGCTCGAAGCGGATGCGGTTGAGGGCGTCGTTGAGCTCGATGTCGACACCGAGGTCATAGCTGTTGAGCTTGAGCTTGTAACCGGCGCGCAGGCCGCCGTTCTCGTCGAAATCGGCTGCCAGGGTGGCCACCGGGCCGTCGAAGCTGAGCTTCCAGTGGCGGTAGCGGTCAGGGCTGGTCTGGTAGTCGACGCGATCGGGCTGGGTCACGGCAGTCTCCTGAGATTCGGATGGGCGTGCCTGGCAGGCACGCAGTACAGGCATGATATTGCCACATCCAAATCAAAGCAAGCATTTTCTTGCATTCTCTGCATCAGACTGCCGCTCAGGCGCTCAGGGGCAGCCGCAGCGATTCCCGGACCAGGCGACGCAGGGCGAGGAACGTGGCATCGAGCGACCGGGCGCTGGTGTCGAGCGTCAGGTCGGCCTTGGCGTAGAAGGCGGCGCGCCCGGCGAGGATGTTCTTGAGATCCTCCAGCGCCTCGCGGCTGGCCGCCATCGGCCGCAGATCGCCCTGGGCCGCCACGCGCCGCAGGTGGTCTTCCGGCAGGGCCTGCAGCCAGACGGTGGTGCAGTGATCGAGCAGCAGGGTGAAGCTGCCCGGGTCGGACACCAGGCCGCCCGGCGTGGCGATGACCGCCTCGGCGCGATCGCGGATCACTTCCTCGAGCGCCCGGCGCTCGTAGCGGCGGTAGGCGGTGGCGCCATACAGGGCCTGGATCTCGCCCACGGTGCAGCCGGCGAGCCGCTCGATCTCGCGGCTGAGCTCGACGAACGGGAAGCCGAGGTCTTCCGCCAGCAGCGCCCCCAGGGTGGACTTCCCCGCGCCGCGCAGACCGACCAGCGCCACCCGCAGGCCGCGGGCCGGACCGCGCCCGGCGCTGCCCAGCGCCTCGCCGATCGCGAGACGGGCGCGACGCAGACCGTCCTCGTCGGCGCCGGCGAGCAGCTCGCGGATCATCAGCCACTCCGGCGAGCTGGTGCTGACATCGCCCAGGAGTTCGGCCAGGGAGCAGTCCAGCGCGTGGGCGACCTGCAGCAGCACGAGGATCGAGGCGTTGCCCACCCCGTACTCCAGGTTGGCGAGATGGCGCTCGGACACCCCTGCGTCACGCGCCAGCGCCTTGCGCGGGCGCCCTCGCCGCGCCCGCAGCGCCCGCACCCGCTCGCCAAGCGCGACCAGGAAAGGATGCTTTCCGTCGGCCGGGACACGGCCGCCCGAGCCCGAGGCCGGCCCATCGGCGCCGGCCGCGGCATCCGCCGCCTCGGCCGGCCGCACCGGCAGGCGACCGCCTCCCGCCAGGAGGGCCTGTTCGTCCGCGGGGGATGGAGATACCAAAGACTGCACTATATTGCTTGACATGGGGAAACGATCGATCTAGATTTCATGGACGCAAAATACTGCATCTTCTCTGGGGATGCAAACCCGAGGCCGCCATCGATGACGGCCGGGGCCGCCCGGTCATCGCGGGGCAGCCCGCGAACAGGAGACCACCGATGACCGATCCCGTCCGTCCGGCCGCACCCGGCGCCGACTTCAACCTCGCCGCCCACCTGCTTGGCGGCCACGAGAGCCGGGCCGCCCGGCCCGCCTTCATCGACGATCGCCGCAGCCTGAGCTATGGCGGGCTGGCCGACGAAGTCCGGCGGCTGGCCAGCGCCCTGCTCGGCCTGGGTCTGCGCCGCGAGGAGCGGGTGCTGCTGCTGATGCACGACTGCTGCGAATGGCCGGTGGCCTTCCTGGGTGCCCTGCACGCGGGCATCGTGCCGGTGGCGGTGAACACCCTGCTCACCGCCGAGGACTACGCCTACATGCTCGCGCACAGCCGCGCGCAGGCGGTGATCGTGTCGGCGGCCCTGCTGCCGGTCCTGGAGCAGGCCATGGCGGCCGGCCCTCACGAGGTGGGGTCGGTGGTGATCGCCGGCGGCCCCTTCACGCCGGCGCCCGGCCGCGAAGCGCTGGCCGACCTGCTCGCGCGCCATGCCCCGCAGGCCCAGGCCGCACCGGTGGGGCCCGACGCGCCGGGCTTCTGGCTGTACTCCTCGGGCTCCACCGGCCGCCCCAAGGGCACGGTGCACAGCCATGGCAACGCCTGGTGGACCGCGCAGCTCTACGGCATCGGCGTGCTGGGGCTGCGGGACAGCGATGTCTGCTTCTCGGCCGCCAAGCTCTACTTCGCCTACGGGCTGGGCAACGCGCTGAGCTTTCCCCTGAGCGTGGGCGCCACGGTGGTGCTGATGGCCGAACGCCCGACCCCGGACGCGGTGTTCCGCCGCTGGCGGGAGCACCGCGTCACGGTGTTCTACGGCGCGCCCACCGGTTTCGCCGGCATGCTCGCCTCGCCGGCGCTGCCGGCGCGCGAGGCCGTGTCGCTGCGGCTTGTGTCGTCGGCCGGCGAAGCCCTGCCCGCCGAGCTCGGCGAGCGCTTCAGCGCCCATTTCGGCGTGGATGTGATCGACGGCATCGGCTCCACCGAGATGCTGCACATCTTCCTGTCGAACCGTCCCGGTCAGGTGCGCTACGGCAGCACCGGCTGGCCGGTGCCCGGCTACCGGATCGAACTGCGCGACGACGAGGGCCGGCCGGTGCCCGATGGCGAAACCGGCGACCTCTACATCGAAGGCCCGAGCGCCGCCCTCATGTACTGGGGCAATCGCGAGAAGTCGCGCGAGACCTTCCAGGGCGCCTGGACCCGCAGCGGCGACAAGTACCTGCGCAATCCCGATGGCAGCTACACCTACGCCGGCCGCAGCGACGACATGCTCAAGGTGAGCGGCATCTATGTCTCGCCCTTCGAGGTGGAAGCCACCCTGGTGCAGCATCCGGCGGTGCTCGAATCGGCCGTCATCGGCGTGACCGACGGCGACGGACTCACCCGTGCCAAGGCCTTCGTGGTGCTCAAGCCCGGCGCCAGCGTCAGCGACGAGACCCTCAAGGCCTTCGTGAAGGAACGCCTGGCGCCCTACAAGTACCCGCGACTGATCGAGTTCCTCGACGAACTGCCCAAGACCGCCACCGGCAAGATCCAGCGCTTCCGGCTGCGCGAGCGCGAAGCCGCCGGCAGCGCCTGAGGACGCACCGACGGCGCGCTGCGCCGGCCCGACCCGCCGGAGCCGCGGTTCAGGGGCTGATCAGTCCAGCCGGATGCCGGCGCTGCGGATCAGCTTGCCGTACTGCGCAATCTCGCTGCGGATGAACTCGCCGAAGACCGCCCGCGGCCCCACCGCCGGCAGCAGGCCCATCGCCTGCAGGCGCTCGGCCACATCGGGCAGGGCGACGATGCGCGCCACCTCGCGGTTGAGCCGCTCGAGCACCGGCACCGGCGTGGCCGCCGGCGCCACGATCCCGTACCAGGTGCCGGTCTCGAAGCCCGGCAGCGCCGATTCGGCGATGGTGGGCACCTCGGGCAGCACCGGCACCCGGGCGCTGGAGGACACGCCGAGCGCGCGCAGCCTGCCCGACTTCACATGCGGCAGCAGCGTGACCATGTTGTCGAACTGGGCGTCGAACACGCCGGCCAGCAGATCGGTGGTGGCCGGGGCGCTGCCCTTGTAGGGCAGGTGCACCGCGCGGATGCCGGCGGCCGCCGTGAAGAGCTCGCCGCCAAGATGCTGCGCCGTGCCCTGACCGCCATTGCCGATCGTCAGCCGCCCCGGGTTGGCCCGCGCCCACTCCACCAGCTCGCGGGTGCTGCGCGCCGGCACCGCCGGGTTGACCACCAGCAGCAGCGGCGCCTTCACCAGCAGCGCCACCGGCGCGAAATCCCGCACCGGGTCATAGGGCAGCTTCGGGTAGAGCGAGGGGTTCACCGCCATGAACCCGGCCGCGCACAGGGTGAGGGTATGGCCATCGGCGGCCGCCCTCGCGCCGGCCTCGGCGCCGATGTTGCCGCCCGCGCCGGGCTTGTTCTCGACGACGAAGGGCTGGCCGAAGGCCTTCTGCAGCTCGGGCGCGAGCGCGCGCGCCAGGATGTCGGTGGTGCCGGCCGGCGGGAAGGGCACGACGATGCGCACCGGCTTGCTCGGCCAGGCCTGGGCGGCGACGGCCAGCGGCAGGGCGGCGAGCGGGACCAGCGTGAGGGCGGTCAGGGCAGCGACGAGCGGGCGGCGGCGGGTCATGGGCGGTCTTCCTTGGCGTGGGTGGCTCGGGGGGCGGCGGGCCGTGGCCGGCTGCGCCCTCGGGAGGCGCGGGGCGGTGGGAACGCCGCGGCGTAGTGTGCCCTTGCCCGGCCGTCGCGTCATCGGGCGATCCCCTCAGGGCCGGCGGGGTTCCTCGGGGCCGTGGCTGAGGGGCCGGCCTGCGCGGCAGCGTGGCGCATGCCACCCTCGGGCATACCCGGTGCGCGCGCAGCCGCCAAATCCCCTATGGTTCCGGCTTGTCCGCCACCAAGGAGCCGACCATGAAGCGACGCCATCTCGTCCAAGCCGCGGCCGCGGCGCTCGCCCTGCCAGGCCTGCCGCTGGTGCGGGCCCAACCCGCCTGGCCAACCCAGCCGGTGCGGCTTCAGATCGCCTTCCCGGCCGGCGGACCGACCGACCTGACGATGCGCGTGCTGGCCGAGAACGCCAGCAAGATCGTCGGCCAGAGCGTGGTCGTCGAGAACCGGCCCGGCGCGGGCGGTACGCTGCCGGCGCAGGCGATGCAGCAGAGCCGCCCCGACGGCCACGCGCTCGCACAGATTCCGCTGGGCGTGTTCCGCCTGCCCTACACGACCCGCATCTCCTGGGACCCGGTCAAGGACCTGAGCTACATCCTCGGCATCACCGGCTATGCCTTCGGCATCGTCGTGCCCAGCGATTCGCCGATCAAGAGCTGGGCCGACTTCGTGGCCTGGGCGCGTGCGAACCCCGGCAAGCTCAGCTACGGCTCGACCGGCGTGCTCACCAGCCCGCACCTGACGATGGAGGACATCGCGCAGCGCGTGGGCATCGAGCTCAACCACATTCCCTTCAAGGGCAGCGCCGACATGATGCAGGCCATCCTGGGCGGGCAGATCATGGCG